>CAZUIE010000005.1:23199-41700 GCA_964620945.1 uncultured Maribacter sp. | reverse complement strand
GAAACTGCTGAAACACGCGGCCAACATATGCCTGATTTAAACCTTCCTGTAGATGAGAAATTCACCATTAATTTTAAGCAAAATGGTGGTAAATTTCTTTATTGCGTCTCGCTAGAAGAGATATCATCCGCACTTGAAAATATTGTAGCAGAGAATGATTGGACAAACGTGCCTTTCTTTGCAATGGATGACCGTTTGATTTCAAAATTCGAAAAGGAATCTATTGTTTTTACAGACAAATCAAAAAACAGTGAAGTGTTTTTCAGTACATGCGAACATCTAATAGCGCAAAACGGTAGCATTCTGGTTTGTTCAAATCAGCTACATGAAAAAAAGGTAAGTGAACTTCCAAGCAATGTGGTTGTCTTTGCCACCACTAGCCAATTAGTAGAATCTATTGGAGAAGGTCTAAAAGCTATCAAAAAAAAATATGGCCCAAAAATACCGACCAATATCACCACCTTAAAACACTTTAAAGCTACCAAAGAAAATTCAGATGACTTTCTAACTTACGGGAGTAGTACTAAAAATCTCTATCTTTTACTTTTGGAAGATTTATAGTATGAGCGAAATTTTACGAAGGGCATTAACTGGAGCGGTCTACATTATCCTACTTCTCTCTGCTGTGTTTTTAAACTCCGATGCTTTTGATTTTCTTTTTATGACCTTTGGGCTAGCCTGTCTTTACGAATACAAGAAACTAGTTCAATTAAAAGGATATCACATCTTTGCCGCATATTTGGCTTTATGGTGGGCTTATATTTATCTCGTACACGATCAAATACTTATTAATATATTAATGCTCATCACCATTACCGTTGATTGTTATCTTCTCTTTTATCTCTTTTCTAAAAAGGCAAAAACCTTCAACACTTTTGAAAAATTTATTATTGGCCTTTTTTATATTGGTGGAGGATGTATTTTCCTTACCATGATACCCTACAAGAATGATGCGTTCGCCAAACTCTTGATTATGGGAATTTTTATTTTAATTTGGGTAAACGACTCGTTTGCCTATCTTGTAGGTAAGAGCATAGGCAGAACAAAGCTATTTTCTGCAGTTTCTCCTAAAAAAACCATTGAAGGAACAGTAGGAGGTTTTATATTTGCCTTAGCGGCTGCCTATATTATGAGTACCCAAGAACAATTGATTACTCCTTGGCAATGGATGATACTAGCCTGTGTAATTGTGGCGGCCGGAAGCCTTGGGGATCTAATAGAATCAAAACTAAAAAGGGCTGCAGGTGTTAAAGATAGCGGAGCCATTTTACCAGGGCATGGCGGAATGCTTGATAGACTGGACAGTTTAGTGTTCGCTGCACCGTTTGCATATTTAACCTTAAATATATTTACCTATGTTTCATAGAGAGGGGCAGCAAATTATCTTGATTACCTTTTTCACAGTGGGGATAGGAGCTCTTTTGGCTCATTTTTTTATTGATATCCCTTGGTTAAAATGGTGTGTTCAATTTTTCTTGCTATTCATATTGATAATGATTCTACAATTCTTTAGAAACCCGACCAGAAGGGCGAATAAAAGTTTTGATGAAATACTCTCTCCTGTAGACGGCAAAGTAGTGGTCATTGAAGAGGTTATGGAAACCGAATACTTTAATGAAATGCGGAAGCAGGTGTCTATTTTCATGTCTCCTATCAACGTTCATGTTACTAGATATCCAGCTAGTGGAACTATAAAGTATTCCAAATATCACCCTGGCAAATACCTTGTTGCTTGGCATCCTAAATCTAGTGAAGAGAACGAAAGGACTACTGTAGTTGTTCGTACACCTAAGTTTGGTGACGTTCTATTTCGTCAAGTTGCCGGGGCCTTGGCTCGCCGGATTATAAATTACGCTGTGGAAGGCGAACCTGTGCAGCAAGGCGATGATTCGGGATTTATAAAATTTGGATCAAGGGTGGATCTTTACTTACCTTTGGATTGCGATATCAATGTTAGTTTAAATCAAAAAGTAAAAGGAGCACAAACCTGTATTGCAACTTTTGTAAATCCAAATGAAAAAGAAGAAGCTACATACTAATTTTAAAAGTGCAGTAGCATTCGTTAACGGATATACCAGCCCAATACCCGCAGATGTACTTCTAAAACTATATGCTTATTACAGAATTGCCAATGAAAATTTTGACAACCCTGGCAGTACCACTCCGTTAATTAATGCATTTAAGGCCAATGCGCTCATTCAGGCCCAAAATATCGATGGGGAACAAGCAATGAAATCCTATATTAAGCTTGTGGATTCTGAATTAAGATAGTGCAACCGTTTATTCGTACAGATTTTTAATATCAGCATCACAGAGTTCAGAATAAAGATACGCTACCTTGTTGCAAATTGCTTTGAAAAAACGTTCTCCTTTTTCTGCCGTAGCGTATTCAGGGTTTCCTATACCAGTATCACTGCTGACTTTGGACCATTGCCGTTCAGCCCATACCCAACCTTCAGAAAATGACCTTATTTTAAACTTTTTCTCAGCTCCACTACCCCATTCATTTTTAGGCAAAATCAACTCCGGCCTAAGGTATAACATTAAACTTGTTTCCATTTCATCAGCATGATCTCCGGCTTCATCAAAATAGTCGGACTTATCAAATATTTGCGGAAAAAAGCAAAAACTAATAAACATCTCCGGAAATTGTAAACCCAACTCCCTAACCAAAGGCTTGAAATTGTTGCCACCATGGCCGTTAAAAATTAAGAGTTTATAAATGCCTTGAGTATTAAGTACCGTAACTATATCCTTTAAAATGGCCATCTGTGTGCTTGGATTCAAGTTGATATCCAAGTAAATATCCTTCTGACCAGTATTTACCCCAAAAGGAATAGTAGGCAACACCACTACTTTACTTCCATTTTCCCAAGCGATTTTAGCCGCTTCCGTAGCCATTGCCTCTGCTTGAAAGTTATCGGTTGCATAAGGCAAGTGATAATTATGGGCCTCGGTTGCACCCCAAGGAAGTACTGCTAAATCAAATTTTTCCCCCTTTAAATGCTTCCAGTTAGTGTCGGCTAATACGTAAGGTCTTATCATGATAATTAGTTAGGCTATGTGTTGTGGTGTAACATTTATAGATTTTCTCTTGTTGAAATAGATAGTTGCGATTAGAGTAATTAAAAAATAAATAAAAATAACCGCACTCCCCCATATCATAGAACCATTCGTAACCAACCAATCACCATAAAACAACAGGAATACCATTCCAAATACACTCCTAAAGACCTCAATCCAGAAACCATAGGCAACACCATCCATAAAACTGGTATAGCCGTAGATTCCTAAGAAAATAAATCCTCCATAGAGGAGCAATTCCACGGTATCTATATCGCTAAAATTATAAAATAATGAAAGCAACAGAAACGTAGTACTTAATAGTTGAAAAACGATATATACATTAAACCACTTTGACGAAGGTGTTTGATATTTCTCAAATGCATATACATCTATAATGACTCCTTCAATCGGATATTTAGCGCTAACATCCGCCGGTCTCCACCCTGTTGGCATGAACCAAATTCGGAGCTTGTCCCAATAACTAGTTGTGCGCCATGCGTCTGTTAGCAGTCTCCAAAAGTGTTGGAAATTGATGTGAACCGGATTCCAAGTGTTGGCTGGTTTCAATACCCCATATTGCGGGGGAATATCGTCCAGTTCTTCCTGAAACGTACCAAACCACCTGTCCCAAATACAAAGAAGCTGGCCCAAATTTTTGTCGATATACTCGGGATTTATTGCATGATGAACCCGGTGTTGCGAGGGCGTTACAATAACGTATTCCAACCATCCCATTTTACCGATATGCTGCGTATGATACCAGAACTGAGCAAATAAATGAATTGGAGCTAAAACTGCGATTACTTCATTAGGCACACCTAATAGCGCCGCAGGAAGTAATAGAAACGCGAAATACCCAAACAGATTAGAAATAGGCTGCCGTAGCGCACAGGCCAAATTAAACTCCTCGCTGCTATGGTGAATAACATGCTGATTCCAAAAAATATTTACCTTATGACTTAACCTGTGATTCCAATAGCCAGCAAAATCTATAGCTAAAAAGGCTAACAACCATACTATCCAGCTCGTCTGAATCTGAAGTAGCGCCAAATGTTCCAACAAATATGGGTAAGACACCAATACCAAACCAATACCGAGAGAATCCTTAATTATATTGGTAAGTCCTGAACTAATACTAGACACAGAGTCCATTAGTTTATGCTTTTGATTCTTTACGATGTACCCATAGGTAATTTCAAAAACCAACAGTAACATAAAAAAAGGAATCGCATATAATAATGCCGTGGCATAAGTTTCCATTCCGTACAACTTTAGTTGAAGGGCCCTACCATGATATGCGCACGAAAGGTTCCCGGATCCATGAGCCAAGGCATTCCTTTCGCATGGGGCTTGTCTGGCAGACCAGTAGATTCTGTAGTGGCAAAAGGAGTATAAATTACATACCTAAAACTGCCATCGGCCAATTCACCAGTTTGGGGATTATAGCTTTCATCCGTTCCGTAATAAATATAGGTCATGCTTGGTTCCTTTGGCATCTCTAACTTACCCTGGGCAACTTCCATACCCCTTATTTCGCGCTTTTCATTAAAATCTTTTCCCTCCGCAGTAAGCTCCCTGCCCCGTTTCATAAAGGGTTCCAATTTCTTTGAATAACAGGAGACACTGATGCCCTTCTTCTTAGGATCATCTGCCAAACAGATAAGATTGTTACTACCTTCCCGTAAAACAGTAAAATCACCTTGTTGATTATACCCATATACCATAGCGCCCTCCTTATCCGATTCCGGAGCTGGTAAAACAGCGGTCTTTATTTGAATTGCTTCAGGCAGCACGGTTATGGACACTTCTTGGGCACTAGCTAAAACACCTATACCCAGCACACTTAAAAACAGTATTTTTTTCATGGCTTCTATTTTAGTACATTCTGTAAGTTATACATTTTATTAAAATAGCACTTCATTTTTAACGATTAAGATATGCACAGTAAACTATAGTAACCTTTACCTAATCAATTGACGTATAAATTTTAACATCAAAAGTATGTAGCAAACTAGGTAAATATAAACTGAAAAAGTTGCGGCAGAAGTTAAAAGGCTTGCTTAAAGTAGCTTTGTATTACCAATAATGGGTTACAAAAAAGGAAACCCACATCACATATGTCTATGGCCTTAATAATTGGCATTACAGCATTAACAGAACAAATACCAGGACCATTCCCGCCGCCGAAAAATACAATCCCTTTTTAAAGATAGATGTTCCCGGCAAAAACATCCAAAAAGAAGATAAAACAAAGAACAACAAAGCAACACCAAAGAATATGTTTAGCACATACAGTGGGTCTGCAGATTTTGCTTTATGCAAATGTGTCATTTTATCCAAAACCAAGGGAAGCGCTTTTGTGGTATAACTCACTTCACCAGTTTCCATGTTATAGTTACCTTGTTCAAACTCCGCAATAGGGCCTTCTACAGATTGAAATTCAAGCTTTTTAATCTTAATTTCTTTTCCAACAGCTTCGGCATTTAAACCCGATTCAAGCTTTTTCTCGTTGACTGTTTCTTTCTTTAAAAAATCGGTATCGCGGAAGATAAGAACAATACCGCTTATAGCGTACATTGCCATTATTCCGGCTAAAAAGAACCCTAAATACCTATGGTATACCCTTACTTTATTGGAGACTTCTCGTTGCTTCGACATTATTTAGAATGATTTTAAACAAAGAAAAGTATATTTTTTAAAATGTCCTAACCTTGAGCTTTTTTTTTAAATTAAAACAGATACAAAACATTATTACCTAAGTAGGAACCAAGGTAAATTAGCTGTTATTGCAAACTGGCCAAACTCTTCTCCAGGGTCTCAATTTTAGCTTCTGCATCTGCTGCTTTTTTCTTTTCTACGGCGACAACCTGCTCGGGCGCATTGTTCACAAAACGGTCGTTAGAAAGCTTCTTTTGAACCGATTTCAAAAATCCTTTGGTATATCCAAGTTCTTCTGTAATCTTTTTAATTTCCGCTTCGATATCTATAGCACCGGACATGGGAATAAAATACTCGTTACTTTTCACCCTAAATGTCAGCGCACCTTCTAGCGGAGCATCCACATAAGAAATTTGAGAGACATTGGTGAGCTTTGATATTACGACATCCCATCTGTCGGTCATTTTCTCCTCATTTAATAAGGATAGCTCCAGCTCCTCTTTCATAGGGATATTCTTATCCTTTCGAATGGTACGAACTCCAGCTATAACCTCTTGCGTAAATTCAAACTCCTTGATTAAGGAAGTATTCACGTTACCACCTATAGGCCACTGGGAAACCACGAGTGCATCAGCAGCATTCCTTGGAGCAATATGCTGCCAAATTTCTTCCGTTAAAAACGGCATAAACGGATGAAGCAATTTTAAGTTATCCTCAAATACACGAAGTACCGCATCAAAGGTAATTTTATCAATAGGTTTTTGATAAGCAGGTTTCACTAATTCAAGCAACCAAGAACTATAATCGTCCCAAACCAACTTGTAAATACTCATTAGGGCATCTGAAATACGGTATTTACTAAAATGGTCTTCAATTTCCAACAAGGTCTCATTGAACTTAGAGTCATACCATTCCAAAGCCAGCTTGGAAGCTTCAGGCTGTGGCAAATCCGCTACTTCCCAACCTTTTAAGAGTCGGAATCCGTTCCAAATTTTATTGGCAAAGTTTTTCCCCTGCTGACATAAGTCCTCATCGAACATTAGGTCGTTACCAGCTGCAGAACTTAAAAGCAACCCTACACGAACACCATCCGCTCCGTAGTCCTCGATTAACTTTAATGCATCTGGAGAATTACCAAGTGACTTGGACATTTTTCTTCGCTGCTTATCCCGGACCAACCCGGTAAAGTATACATTTTCAAATGGACGTTCTCCTCTAAATTCATATCCGGCTACGATCATTCGCGCTACCCAAAAGAAAAGTATATCGGGTCCGGTAACAAGATCATTGGTAGGATAATAATAGTTTACCTCCTCATTTTCTGGCTCCAAAATACCGCCAAAGACGCTTATTGGCCATAACCAAGAAGAAAACCAGGTGTCCAGAACATCTGCATCTTGTCTTAAATCTTCTATAGTTAAGTTTCGTTCCTCCCCTTTTGCCAAAACAGCATTTTGTGCTTTATGCAGCGCCTCGGCTTTGGTTTCGGCCACTACAAAATCTTTGTCTCCGTCACCATAATAGAATGCAGGAATTTGTTGTCCCCACCATAACTGGCGAGATATATTCCAATCGCGAACATTTTCCATCCAGTGACGATAAGTATTTTCAAACTTTTTAGGATATAGTTTTACATCACCTGTAGTCATTACGGCATCTAGTGCTGGTTTGGCCAAATCTTCCATCTTCAAAAACCATTGGTCCGAAAGTTTAGGCTCAATTACTGCTTTGGTTCGCTCAGACGTTCCCACTTTATTAATATGAGTTTCTGTCTTCACCAAAAATCCCTTTTCTTCCAGTTCCTTGGAAATCTCTTTACGAACTACAAACCTATCCTTACCTTGATAATGCAGTCCATAACTATTCAGGGTAGCGTCATCATTAAAAATATCAATGGTTTCCAGCTTATGTTTTTCACCAAGAGCTTTATCGTTTATATCATGAGCAGGTGTCACTTTTAGACAACCCGTTCCAAATTCCATATCTACATAATCGTCCTCAATTATTGGGATGACTCTTTCGCAAATAGGAACAACTACTTTTTTTCCTTTGAGATGCATAAACCGCTCATCATTTGGATTGATACAGATTGCCGTATCTCCCAAAATAGTTTCTGGTCTGGTCGTGGCAATGGTCACTTTTTCATCCGAACCTTCAATTGCATAAGCCAGGTAATATAATAAGCCCTGCTTTTCTTGGTAAACAACTTCCTCGTCCGAAAGAGTTGTTTTTGCTTCAGGATCCCAATTTACCATCCTATGACCCCTGTATATTAGACCTTTATCAAAAAGGTTTACAAAAACTTTGATTACAGAAGCTGACATATCGTCATCCATAGTAAACTTGGTTCGGTCCCAATCGCAGGAACAACCCAACTTCTTAAGCTGCTCTAAAATGACACCTCCATACTCTTCCGTCCAATCCCAGGCATGCTTTAAAAATTCCTTCCTACTCAAATCTGCCTTGTCAATCCCATCGCTTTTTAATTTTGCAACTACCTTTGCTTCTGTAGCGATAGAGGCATGGTCCATACCTGGTACCCAACAAGCATTTTTCCCCAATAAACGAGCCCTTCTGACCAATACATCCTGTAGGGTATTATTGAGCATATGACCCATATGTAAAATTCCCGTAACGTTAGGAGGCGGAATCACAATCGTGTAAGGCTCCCGGCTATCTGGTATGGAATGGAAAAATCCATTTTTCATCCAGTAATCGTACCACTTGCCTTCTACGCTTTTAGGGTCATATTTAGACGGAATCTCCATAATTGGAACAGTTTTTGTCAATATTAGTACATGGGATTAAAAAACAAAGCCGAAAAGATGTGTTAAATCATCCAATCGAGCTTATTTCTTCCCTAATTTAAATACGAAACAAAAATAAGTAACGTTAGAGTATAACAAAAGGATTTTGAGGTTGTTCTGAAAAGAATTAGTTTTGATTTCCAAAAAACTTAAAAAAATGAAAAAATTAGTACTATTCTTATTTGTAGGAATGTTAGGATTTGGCCTTACCGCGCAAGACGCAGCGGCCAAAATAGAATTCAAGACAGAAACGGTAGATTACGGTCAAATCTCAAAAGGGGCTGATGGTATTCGTGTTTTTGAATTTACAAATACCGGAAAAGCTCCACTAATTATTAGTGACGTGCGATCGAGCTGTGGGTGTACAATTCCTAAAAAACCGGATGCACCAATTATGCCAGGTAAAACAGGTGAGATTCAGGTTAAATACGATACGAATCGTGTTGGTCCGATAAGAAAGGCAATTACGGTAATTTCAAATGCAGATACGCCAACAAAGGTGCTAAAAATTAAAGGTGAAGTTAAAGGCACTGGGGCGAAATAAAAACTATTCTAATTCAGAAATATAGCAAAGCCCATTAGTTTGGGCTTTTTTTATTTGAATAACTCTTTAAGTACGAAGCTAAAAATTAAGTCCTGATTAGATCTATCAACAAGAACCTTTACCCTCTTGTCTTTCTTTTCATTAAGCATCTGTAAAATTTCCTGTAATTTGTATCTATGCACACGTTGACCATTAACCGCCAAAATTACGTCCCCCTCCTTTAATCCCGATAAAGATGCGGGACTACCGGCACGGATACCAGAAACGACGATTTCTGGCACTAAACTCAGTCTTGTCGTACCTTGTAGAATAATCTGAATACTGCCATAAGTAGTTTTATCTTCTGGCATAACTGCGTTGGTCTGTGTAATACGTTCGGATACATAGCGTACCCCTGCATGCTGCAAATCGATACCGCTCATGTTATATTGAAAAGGCATCTTAAAATTCCCGTTCTTTTTTAATGAAATTTTCTTATTTGAATAATCAAATATTATATTAAACCGTTTTAACAGACCTCCTCCAAAGCTACCATTCCTATCCCCAAGATCTTTTACCGCATCATAAACGGACATGTCGGGAAAAGCTACCTTTGCATCTGTTAGCTCAAAACTACCAATCTGAATATGTGATAGTCTTGTGCGCTTTCCATAAACATCGCCGGCAAGTCCCTTTCCTAAAAAATCATAATAATTATTACGGGGTACTATAATACTATCGTTCTCAAAAAGCCAAACAGCATCACTGCTGCCTGTATCCAATAACATTTTTACAGCTAATTTTTTATTATTTTCCAAAGTTACATTAGCCTTTAGATATGCTTTTGTGCCATCCAAAGACATATCCAATACTTCTGTTCTAGCTTTTTTCTTATAAACATAGTTGTAAGGATCATGAAATTTAAGATACTGCTTTCCATAATTCACTTCCACTACCAAGTCTTTAAACAGATCGAACCCTATGATACCATGGATGGGAATTCCTAAGCTTGATGAAAAATTTATGTCAGAATCCATAACTACATATAGCTCCTGTAGGAAATTTGTAATCGAACCTAATTTAAATTGATTCCCATGTGATCTAAGCGCATTGATGGCCTCACCCTCTCCTAACCCATTTATTATTACTTCGGAAACATTATGCAACTGAATAGAATCCTGATCAGCTAGGTTAAAAAGTATTGGTTTATGTACCCCGGAATCCAACACAAAAGAAAGCTTAGATCCATTGACTTCCAAAGGAAGAATAATTAGGTTATTCAATAACTCAAATTTGATCTTCTCCGTTTTCTTGCCATTAGGTAATTGGTATTGTTGAGCGCTAAGAAAATGTTGCCAGCCACAACATACAACCACCAATAAAATCCAATTTTTTTTCAATTCTCTAATAATTAGCACATTAAACCCTTTTAAGGTACGAATTTATTTCGCTTAAATTGAGTTTTTAACATAAAGAATAGGCATAAATAAAAGTGACTTCCTTTGTAATATCGGTTATGATTTATCACTTTTGTGCAAAATAAAATTGTATGCCTACTGTATCTAAAAAAGGGCTCTCTATGCCCCAATCTCCAATAAGAAAACTAGTTCCTTTTGCAGAAAACGCTAAGAAAAAAGGGGCTAAGGTTATTCATCTCAACATTGGTCAGCCAGATATTAATACACCTCAAATAGCACTGGACGCCGTTAAAAACAACAACCTTACCGTATTGGAATATAGCCGTACAGAAGGCTCTGAAGATTTTAGAGAGAAAGTTGCTGGATATTACGCTAAACATCAGATTCACGTTACTGCTAGCGATATCATCGTTACCACAGGAGGCTCCGAAGCCTTATCGTTTGCTATGAGTACCATTGCAGATAGCGAGGACGAAATTATTATACCCGAACCTTTTTACGCCAACTATAACGGTTTTGCCACTGCCTGTGGCGTCAAGGTTGTTCCTGTTGTTTCTAAGCTTGAAGACAACTTTGCACTGCCTCCAATCGAAGATTTTGAAAAATTAATTACGAGTAAGACCAAAGCGATACTTATTTGTAATCCGGGAAATCCAACAGGGTATTTATACAGCAAAGAAGAAATTCAGAAACTAGCTTTGATCGTCAAAAAACACGATCTCTATCTTATTGCCGATGAAGTCTACAGGGAATTTACCTATAACGAAGAGGGACATTACTCAATTTTACAGGAAGAAGGTTTAGACCAACACGCGATTATTATTGATTCCGTTTCCAAAAGATATAGCATGTGTGGTGCCAGAATTGGATTTTTGGTCACAAGGAACAAGGAAGTCATTTCTACTGCCTTAAAATTCGGACAGGCAAGATTATCGCCGCCAACCTACGCTCAAATAGCTGTAGAAGCAGCTCTAGATACTCCGCAAAGCTATTTCGATGATGTAAAAACGGAATACTTGCAACGTAGAAACCTACTTATTACCGAACTTGAGAAAATAGAAGGAATAAAAGTAGCCAAACCACAAGGTGCATTTTACTGTATCGTAGAACTACCAATTACTAATGCGGATGACTTTGCACAGTGGTTGTTAGAAGACTTTAGGGTAAACAACGAGACGGTAATGGTTGCTCCTGCGGGAGGTTTTTATGCTACTCCCGGTCTAGGAAAAAACCAGATACGAATCGCTTATGTTCTAGATCAGGCTAGTTTAAAAAGGGCCGTGAAAATTCTTGGCGAGGCGCTAAAAAGTTACATAGGTTAATGGAGATTAAAAAGGATTTTTCCCTTAAAACCTTCAATACCTTCGGAATAGATGCAAAAGCTAAGTTTTTTGTATCGGTGACTGGTGTTGATGAACTCAGACAAATCTTAATACGAGATGAATTTCCTATCAAATTCATATTGGGTGGCGGTAGTAACATACTGCTAACTAAGGATATAGACGCATTGGTTATTCACATTGCCATGAAAGGAATTTCCGTGGAATCCGAGGATAATGACAACGTCCTATTAAAAGTTATGGCTGGTGAAAACTGGCATGAAACCGTTCTCTGGACCTTGGAACACGGATACGGTGGTTTAGAAAATATGTCGTTGATTCCAGGTAATACCGGAACCGCTCCAGTGCAAAACATTGGTGCTTATGGCACAGAACTTAAAGACCGTTTCGTTAGTTGTGAGGCTTTGAATAGAACTACGCTGGAATTACATACCTTTTCAAAAGAAGAATGTAAATTCGGCTATCGAGAGTCCTATTTTAAAAATGAAGGCAAGGATCAATACATTATTACCTCAGTAACGTTTACCCTTACAACAAAAAATCATAAACTAAATACGAGTTACGGCGCCATAGAACAAGAACTCGCTAAAAGAAAAATTACGAAACCAACCATAAAAGAAATTTCAAATGCGGTAATACGTATTAGGAATAGTAAGCTCCCAGACCCAATGCAGCTAGGAAATAGTGGCAGTTTTTTTAAGAATCCTGTTGTTGACCTCCTCACCTTTGAGCAATTTAACCAAGAACACCCAGAGGCACCTTTTTACAAAGTTTCAGACGTACAATACAAAATACCTGCCGGATGGCTCATAGAACAATGCGGTTTTAAAGGTAAACGTTTTGGAGACGCAGGGGTTCATAAAAACCAAGCTTTGGTTTTGGTAAATTATGGAAATGCCACTGGAAAAGAATTACTTGCCCTAGCGGAAAAAATCATTGCTGCCGTAGAAAAAAAGTTCAAGATTAGAATTACACCAGAAGTCAATTTAATAAAATAGCCCCTACAATGAAGATTGCAAGGGCTATACCAAACCAAACTAACCAAAAAAATAAGTAGCAGTTACCAGCTGCAGACTTAAAAAGATTTATATTTTCATAGAACGCCGCTTTTACAATCAATTTTATAAATTAGCGTTTAAAGAATATACGGAGCAGCCAGTCGTTTGGATGTTAAAACCAATAAGTTCGACTTCACTTTTATGAGTACACTACTTGAAAAACATATTGTCGAATTATTACAGGAACGGAATGACAAAGCTATTTCGTTACTGTACGACAATTACGGTGACACCTTACTTGGTGTAGCTAAAAAAGTGGTGCGTAGTGATGATCTTGCCCAAGACGTGTTGCAGGAAAGCTTTGTTAAAATCTGGAAGAAGTCCGACTCCTACGACCCCACCAAAGCAAAGCTATTTACATGGCTTTTTAGAATTACACGGAACACCGCTATCGATAAACTTAGAAGTGTCAACACAAAAACGGACAAAGAAATCCAAATAGACGTTTCGGACGTATATAGTATAGGTGTAGAAAGTACCAAGCCGGAACTTATGGACATCCAAGAACATTTAGACAAGATAGAAGAAAAGTATCAAGTAGTATTAGACGCTCTCTTTTTTCAAGGAATGACCCAACAAGAAGCTAGTGAAGAATTGGATATCCCTTTGGGAACGATAAAATCCAGACTTAAAATTGGCATTAGGGAACTTCGTAAGATATATGGCCCGGCAACTTTGGCACTGCTATTAAATTTATTATGATGGTAGAAAAAATAAAAACATTTTTAGATTCGGACATTCTAGAGCGATACCTTTTAGGGAGCACATCTGAAATGGAAACCTTACAAGCAGAAAGATACATTGCCATGTATCCAGAAGTACGAAAGGTTTACAACGAACTCCAAGAAAATTTGGAGACTTACGCAAAACTTCATGCCGTACAAACTCCGGACGGGCTCAAAGAAAAAATAGTTGCAAGAATACGTTCAGAACGCGCAGGCAGACGCAAATTTTTCAGGTATGCCATGGCTGCGAGCATTGTTGCCTGTATGTTTGCCAGTGCCTCTTTTTTCTTTTGGGATCAAAACCAGAGCCTACAAGAAGAAAACACCATGGTAAGCAACAAGATTAAATTACTGGAAGAGGATATGAAGCAACAGTTAGAGGATGTAAGAAACCAATTTATTGTGCTCAATAATCCGCAAACAAAAAAGTATAATGTAAGAGGAAATAACAATGCTAAAGAACTTAAAGCGGTAGCCTACATTAATCCAATAAAAAAATTATCCTATATCAACGTAAAAAAACTACCTAATCTTCCCGAAGACCAGTGTTTTCAAATGTGGGCCGAGGTAAATGGAGAAATGCTGAATCTTGGTATTATTGAAGAAGCAACAAATAGCGATAACCTAATGGCATTACCCTATGCAAAAAACGCGGTAGGATATATTACCATTGAGCCAAAAGGAGGCAATCAAAATCCTACGGTTGAAAACATCGTAGCGAATATCTCCTACTAAACTTCAGTATTAAAGTATTGCTAAAGCCCCTAAATGGGGCTTTATTTTTATATCTTTGTTTTGTATATTAACACAACCTGCTAATAGAGATTTCTACGATATTGGCAATACTCCTTGTTATGAATAGATTTTTATTAATCGGTTTTTGAAATTATACTTAAATGAAACTTATACTTCTTACTATTGCACTTCTAGGCTTTGCCTTCTTAGGTATCGCAATTAAAATATGGGCCAAAAAAGATGGTAAATTTGCAGGAACTTGTGCAAGCCAAAGCCCATTCCTTAACCAAGATGGGCAAGCATGTGGTATGTGCGGAAAACTTCCGAGTGAACAGGATTGCAAAAATGACCCTATCGCCTAATTGAACCACTTTACTTGCTTTAATATAATTACCAGACAACAATAAAATTGGATAAAACAGAGGCTATAGCAGAGACTATCAACAAAGCCAAGATGGGCAATCAAATTGCTTTTAGCCGATTACTGGATACTTTCTGGAACGATGTTTACGGTTTTCAACTAAAACGTACAGAAAATGAAAATGACGCAGAAGATATTACCATACAGACGTTTTCCAAAGCATTTGATAAAATAAATACATACAAAGAAGCGTATGTTTTTAAAACATGGCTCATTACAATTTCCAAAAACATACACATAGACCTGGTTCGTAAAAGGAAAAGAAATATTTTGGGTACCGGAGGCAATGGAGAAGCCATAAAAAAAATGTTGGATGACGCACCTACTATGGAAGATAGGTTAATTCAAGAACAGAACCTTACAGATTTACTTCGTGATATAAAAAAACTAAAACCACATTACCAAGAGGTAATCAACCTAAGGTACTTTAATGAACTTAGTTATGCAGAAATAGCAGAAAAGCTAAACGAACCCATGAACAACATTAAGGTAAAATTGTTAAGAGCAAAGAAACTGTTGGCCGAGATTATTTCCGATAAAGCATAATCACCTCCCAAAGAACGAATTGATTACTATAAATTAGAGCACCTCCACAAAACCATAGAGGCTGTGCATTTCTCAAATGTATTTTTTATAAAGTACCCGCGAGGAATTAAAACCAGAACGTGCTACAAAGGAATTAGATTTAGGACTTCCCAAGCTGTCTCAAAGCTCTTAAATCCGTGATTTAGTTCGTATATTTGCATAAAAAAGAAGCATGTCCGTAGCAGTAAAAGAAAACGTGGCTCCACCGAAAGGTAAACCAAAATGGTTGCGAGTTAAACTTCCGACTGGTAAAAAATATACGCAGTTAAGAGGCTTAGTAGAAAAGTATGACCTACATACGATTTGTACTAGTGGAAGTTGCCCCAACATGGGAGAATGCTGGGGAGAGGGTACAGCAACATTTATGATATTAGGAAATGTCTGTACGCGATCCTGTGGTTTTTGTGGAGTTAAGACCGGAAGACCTGAAAATGTAGACTGGGCAGAGCCAGAAAAAGTAGCCCGCTCTATTAAGATTATGGGTATTAAACATGCCGTCGTCACCTCGGTAGACAGAGATGACCTTAAGGATATGGGATCCATTATCTGGGCAGAGACCGTGCAGGCAATACGAAGAATGAATCCCGAAACGACCTTAGAAACACTGTTGCCAGATTTTCAAGGGATAACAAAACATCTGGACCGCATTATAGCAGTTTCGCCAGAAGTAGTTTCCCATAATATGGAAACCGTGAAAAGACTAACGCGCGAGGTGCGTATACAGGCAAAATACGAACGTAGTTTGGAGGTATTGAGATACTTAAAGGAAAAAGGTATTAACAGAACAAAATCGGGCATTATGCTAGGTCTTGGAGAATTAGAAGAGGAAGTAATCCAGACTTTAAAAGATTTACGAAGTGCAAATGTAGATGTAGTCACTATTGGACAATATCTACAGCCTTCCAAAAAACATTTACCTGTAAAGGAATTCGTTACACCGGAACAGTTTAAAAAGTACGAGGACATTGGACTAGAAATGGGCTTTAGACATGTAGAAAGCGGTGCTTTGGTAAGGTCATCCTATAAGGCGCATAAACATATCCTATAAATTAGTCTTCCATACTGATACGTAAAGCTTAGTTTCCTCCCTTTTCATACAAAAAACAAGAACTCATTTTCTAAAAGACTATTGGACAACAAAAAGTCAAATTCTTACCAATGAAACAGGTAAATATAGGAATCAATGGATTTGGTAGAATAGGCAGAACCTTTTTTAGGTTAGCACAACAACATCCAAATATTAATATTGTTGCCATTAACGACTTATCGGACACGAGGACTTTATCCCATTTATTAAAGTATGATAGTATACACGGTATACTATCGACCAAAATCGGATATGACGAGAAACACATTATTATTAATGACCATAAGGTTAGACTTTCCAGCGAAGCACATCCAAAGGACATAAACTGGAAAAAACAAGCAGTAGATGTGGTAGTTGAGTGTACCGGTAAATTCAAAACCCGTGAACAGCTCAGCTATCACATTAAAAATGGAGCTAAAAAAGTAATATTATGTGTTCCTCCAGAGGAAGATGATATTAAAATGCTAGTTTTTGGTATTAACGAGCAAACTTTGACAGAGGAAGATTCCATTATCTCAAACGCCTCTTGCACTACAAACAATGCCGCGCCTATGATTAAAGTAATCCAAGAACTTTGCGGCATTGAGCAGGCTTACATCACCACCATTCACTCTTATACAAGCGACCAGAGTCTGCACGACCAGCCCCATAGAGATTTGAGACGTGCAAGAGCGGCAGCCCAATCTATTGTTCCTACCACTACGGGTGCAGCAAAAGCATTAACAAGGATATTTCCCGACTTATCGGAAGTGATTGGAGGGTGCGGGATACGGGTGCCGGTTCCAAATGGCTCCTTAACAGATATCACCTTTAATGTGAAAAAACAAACAAGTATCCAGGAAATTAACGATACTTTTAAGCGTGTTTCTGAAAATGAGTTAAAAAATATTCTTTTTTATACGGAAGATCCTATTGTATCCATTGATATAAACAATAGTTATCATTCTTGTACGTTTGATTCTCAGATGACCTCGGTAATAGGAAAAATGGTGAAAATTATTGGGTGGTACGATAATGAAACAGGATATAGTAGCAGAATTATAGACCTTATTAATTTCATGAGCAATAAACAGTTTATTTGAATCCTCTACTTTTAAATATAAAGTTAAAGTACTTCGTGGCCTTATTCCTGGTTTTTTGCTATGGAGGGATGACCATTGCTCAAGAAACTACACCCTATAAAGATGTTGCGCCTTACCTCAATGAAGCGCGCATCCTTAGAAATCAAAACAAGATAGATCTTGCACTGGAGACATTGGACAAAGCGGCCGCGGAAGCAGAGAAAAACGAAGATGTAAAAGCCTTAATAGATTCCTACCATGAATTAGCCATTCTTTATCTTAAACTAGACCGCGAGGGAGACACCCAGTTCTATTGGGATAGGGCAAGCGTTCTTTTAAAGAACACTGCTTATCCCTATGGCGATGCCATCCACAAGTATATAGAGGCTATATTATTATATAGAAGCGACCAGAATTTTCAAGCGCTATCGATGTTGGAGAAAGCGAAGCAACTTAATAACGATAGAAATTTTTTCAATAACATTTTATTGGCGGAAGCCAAGGTATATCTAAATCTTGAAAAATACGAAAGTGCGATAAAAAACCTAAATTCCTTAGTAGTTAATACGGACATCTACGAGAAGGATTTTTTGGCTACCCAAGCATATTTGGGTCTTGCGGAGCTTTATTTGAAAAAAGGAGAATTAAACGAAAGTGCACAAAATGGGGAGAACGCTTTAAAAATAGCGAACACCAACGGTTTTTTCATGGAGTCTAAAAAAGCGAATATCCTACTTACCAATATCTATGAACAATTAGGATTATATGAAAATGCTTATTCTAAAAGCCAAAATTTACTACAAATAAATGATTCCATTTTCAATGTTGAAAAGCTTAAAGTAGAGGTCAAAACAGCTGATAAAATAAGGGATGATATAAAGACGAATCAAATAATTAGCTTGGAAACCAAGGTAGATGAACTTACAGAGTCTCAAAATAGATCCGAAATTACTGCTATTCTGGCTTCAGCTTTCTTAATTATCATCTCTTTGTTGGCGGTATCCTTATTCAGAAACA
>CAZUIE010000005.1:14506-23099 GCA_964620945.1 uncultured Maribacter sp. | reverse complement strand
GCTTCAGCTTTCTTAATTATCATCTCTTTGTTGGCGGTATCCTTATTCAGAAACAATCAAATCAAAGTAAAGACAAACGATCTTCTTCATACAAAAAACAAGGAGCTACAAGTAGCAAGGGATGGAGCGGTCCAAGCCATGGAAGCAAAAACCAATTTTTTATCTACAGTTAGCCATGAGCTAAGAACACCTTTATACGCTGTAACCGGATTAACACATTTATTACTGGAAGAAGATCCGGAAGAGCATCAAAAAGAACATTTAAAAGCTTTAAAATTCTCTGGGGATTATCTTCTAAACTTTATCAATGATATTCTTCACATCAATAAAATAGACGCCAATAAATTGGAACCTTTACATATGGATTTCAATTTAAAGAAAATAATAAATGAGGTCATGGACTCGCTACAGCAAAGTGCAAAAGCGAACAATACGAAACTCGTGTTGGACTTTGACAAGAACATTCCAGGTCATTTGATGAGCGATCCTCTGAAGCTTTCGCAGATTTTCATGAACCTCATCGGAAATTCCATTAAGTTTACCAAGGATGGTCAAGTGACCGTTACCACTAAGTTGCTTCGCAAGGAAAACGAAGATGTAAAAATCTATTTCGAAGTAAAGGATAATGGTATAGGCATATCGAAAGAAAAGCAAAAAAGTATCTTTGATGGTTTTGAGCAAGGTTCCATCCAAATTAATAGGGAATATGGTGGAACAGGACTTGGTCTTACCATAGTTAAGAGTTTATTAAGCCTTTTTGATAGTGAAATTCAATTAGAGAGCGAACTTGGCAAAGGGAGTTCCTTTTACTTCGAAATCGACATGAAAAGCATAGAGGACCTACCTGACGATATTACGTTCGAAATAACCAAACGTGATTATGATTTTAAAGGGCTGCATCTTATGATAGTAGAGGATAACAAGATCAACCAAGTCATCACTAAAAAAATGCTTACTAAAAAAGAGATTACTAGTGATATTGCCAGCAATGGCGAAGATGCCGTAATATTGGCAAAAGAAAATGTTTACGATGCTATATTAATGGACATACACATGCCCGGGATCAGCGGGGAGGAGGCTACCATACAAATACGGGAATTTGATCAGCTCACCCCCATAATCGCGCTCACTGCGATTTCACTTGATGATAGTTTGGAAAGCTTTTATGCGGCAGGTTGTAATGACGTGGTGACCAAACCGTTTAAACCTGAAGTTTTTTATCAAAAAATAGGGGAAAATATTTTTGACAAAAAGCCCAATATTAGCGAATCATAAGTTTTTCAATTTCCTGCTCCAATACTACCGCTCCATTATTTAAAAAAGCATGTGATACTGGAATATAATATAGATTATCCAAATCGCTCTTTAATCTAACATAGTCCTTTTCCGTAGTTAGTATATATTTCTTTTTCCTTAAAAATTCCAATTCGTTATTCGTAAAAAAGTGATGGTCCTTATATGCCAAGTGGTCAAAGCTAATCGCTTTCATGTTTAAATAGGAAACCAAAGGCTTTGGGTCAGCAATGCCAGTTACCAAGGTAAGCTCCCTATCCTTAAAAAAACTGAGTGAAACTTTTTTATCCGCCCCAAATATTTGTTCATCATATGACAAATAGGCAAACAAGACCGTTTGATGTGGTTGGGGCTTTAGTCTCTTCTCTATCCGAACCTGTTCATCCTTAGAAAGAGATTCAGGGCATTTGGTCACTACGATACAATTGGCTCTTTGAGCGGCGTATTTCGCATCTCTTAAATCCCCTGTGGGAAGATACCAATCATCCACATAAAGGTTCTCGTACGTGGTTAATAGAATAGTATAACTTGGTTTCACTTTTCGATGTTGAAACGCATCGTCCAGAACAATTACATCTGGCTTTATTTCTTCTTCTAGGTAAGCGATGCCATTTCTTCTATTTGCATCTACCGCAACGGTAATCTCAGGAAATTTTCTAAATATCTGAAAAGGCTCATCGCCTATGTCCTCAACTGTTATCGTTCTACCAGCCAAAACAAATCCAGATGATTTTCTTTTATACCCCCTACTCAACATCGCTACTTTATACCGTGGTATTAAAGAACGAATAAGAAACTCTGTCATCGGTGTTTTTCCTGTACCACCCAAAGACAAGTTACCCACACATATTGTCCTGGTCAAATAGCTTTTGGATTTAAAAATACCAATATCGTAACACCAGTTACGAGCAGAAACTACGAGGGCATAAATTAGGGAAAAAGGAAAAAGAAGTTTTCTTAGCAGTTGCATCGGAACGAAATTATAATAATTTATCTTTGATAACCTTATATTTTATTGAAAATGACAGTAAACGGAGTAACCACTATTTTAGAACGATTAGCACCTTTGGGGTACGCAGAGGACTTTGATAATGTAGGCCTTCTGGTAGGTGATGCCCAAATGAAAGTCGAAGGGATCTTAGTAACCTTAGATACCTTGGAAAACGTTGTTGATGAAGCGGTAGAAAAGAACTGTAATCTTATCATCAGCTTCCACCCAATTATCTTCAGCGGGCTTAAAAAAATTACAGGTAGCAACTATGTGGAAAGAACCGTCTTAAAAGCTATCAAGAACGATATTGCGATATATGCGATACACACCGCCCTAGATAACAGTATTAACGGGGTAAACGACAAAATATGCAACATTCTAGGGCTAACACATACACGAATCTTAATTCCGCAAAAGGAGAGCATTAAAAAACTGGTTACTTATGTTCCGTTGGAGAATAGCAAAGACGTCAAAACTGCCTTATTTGAAGCTGGCGCAGGTAACATTGGCAATTACAGCGACTGTAGCTTTAGTATGGAAGGTACCGGAAGTTATAAAGCAGACGAGAATGCCAATCCGGTAAAGGGAACCATTGGCACAATACATTTGGAAAAAGAAACTCAGATAAACGTTACCTATTCAAAAGCTATTGAAAAACAGGTACTCTCAGCGCTATTTGAGCATCACCCTTATGAAGAGGTTGCCTATGAAATTACCACGCTTGAAAATGCAAACCAGCAAATTGGCATGGGTATGATAGGTGATTTAGAAACTAGCATGTCCGAAGCGGACTTTTTAAGCTATTTAAAAGATAAAATGAAAGCTACTGTGGTGCGCCATTCCCAGCTTAGAAACAAAGACATTAAAAAAGTAGCTGTGCTTGGTGGAAGCGGTGCTTTTGCCATTGGTGCCGCTAAAGCCGCTGGAGCAGATGTTTTTGTTACTGCAGATATTAAATACCATGAGTTTTATCAGGCAGAAAAACAATTGGTTATCGCAGATATTGGACACTATGAAACTGAGCAGTTTACAAAAAACCTTTTAGTTGATTATCTTACGAAAAAAATTCCTAATTTTGCAATCCATTTATCGGAAAGTATAACAAATCCTATCAAGTATTTTTAAATATGGCAAAAAAAGAAGATTCGTCCGTTGAAGCAAAGCTTAGAGCATTGTACGATTTGCAATTGATTGACTCGCGTGTTGATGAAATACGCAATGTACGTGGCGAACTACCGTTAGAAGTTGAAGATTTGGAAGATGATGTCCTTGGCCTAAAAACTAGAATGGATAAGCTTAAAACCGATTTAGAAAATATAAATTTTGAAATTGGAGCCAAGAAAAATCTAATCGAGGAAGCTAAGGCATTGATTAAAAAGTATACGGAGCAACAAAAAAATGTACGCAATAGTAGAGAATTTAACTCTATTACCAAGGAATTGGAATTTCAAGAATTGGAGATTCAACTAGCCGAAAAAAATATCAAGGAATTTAAGGCCCAGATTGACCAAAAAAAGGCGGTAATTGCCGAAACTAAAGAACGACTTTCTGAGCGTGAGGCGCATTTAAAGCACAAAAAAAGCGAATTGAACGCAATTTTGGCAGAGACCGAAAAAGAAGAAAAAGCTTTATTGGAAGAGTCCTTAAAATACCAAGGAAAAATAGAAGAGCGTTTGGTAAAAGCCTATGCTAGAATCCGTAACAATGTAAAGAATGGTTTAGCTGTTGTTCCTATTGAAAGAGGTGCTTCAGGCGGTTCCTTCTTCACGATACCGCCGCAGGTGCAAGTAGAGATTGCTTCACGAAAAAAAATAATTACAGATGAGCACAGTGGTAGAATTTTAGTAGACCCTACCCTTGCAGACGAGGAATCTGAAAAAATGCAAAAGATGTTCGCTAAACTATAAGCCACATTCTACAATAAGCAAAAGCCGGCTATCTTTGATAGACGGCTTTTTTTATGTAGTTTAGACTCTTATGTTCGTAACAAAAACCATAATTCTCGTTCTTTTATTTACAGTCGCCCCTATGTTACATGCACAAAATTTAAGCGATTATCAGTGGAAAAATCGACTTGTTATTCTTGTGGATGAAGGATTAGAAACAGAGGCTATCCGTTCTCAATTTAAAGCCATTGTTTCCAAGCCCGATGAACTTATAGAAAGGGATATATTACTTTTTCAATTAACACCCAAAACGATAGTACTATCCAACGGGGAAAAAGCGAAGCTTTCTGTCAATGAAACCTACAGTACCCTTTCCATTACTAAAAATTTTAAAGGTATCCTTCTTATTGGAAAAGATGGTGGTATAAAACTTAAGAAGCCGTTTGAAGTAAACACAGCGGATATTTTTGCTTTAATCGATGGTATGCCTATGCGGAAATCTGAAATTAAGAAAAGTCGAGGCAACTGAATCTAATCCAGATATGGTTAGGAATTAAAACAGGTATGAATTTAAAATACAGTTTAGGGGCAATTATATCCATACCGCTTTTACCAATACTCTATTTTCAAGGTAAAAAAATAAAGGCTCGCGTCCCAAGATTACCAGAAGCAAGGAACAGACAGGGGTCATGTTTAATCTCGTCCAATAGAACACTCAGAATGCTTACGCTTGGAGAAAGCACTATTGCAGGTGTTGGTGTCACTACCCATGAAGAAGGCTTTACCGGAACTTTGGCAAAAGAACTATCAACAGCGCTTAAAATAAATATCGACTGGAACGTGTATGCTAAGAGCGGATACACCGCCAAAGAAGTTAATGAATATTTAATATCGAGTATTATAGAAAATCAAGTTGATTTATTCGTAATCGGAATAGGAGGAAATGATGCTTTTGAACTAAACACCCCAAAAAAATGGAATAGCGATGTACGTGCACTTATTAAAAATATACAAGCGAAATTCGAAACAGTTCCCATCCTATTCATTAATATGCCTCCCATCAAGGAATTTCCTGCCTTTACATCACTCATAAAATTTACCATTGGTAATCTGGTGGATATTCTTGGTGAAGAATTAGAAAAAGTAGTTAAAGATTTTGAAAATGTATATTATTATTCGCGAGTGGTTCGTTCAAACTACTTTATTGAACGGTACAAACTCAACATATCCCCTACCGATTTCTTCAGTGACGGTGTACATCCTTCTGAAATAACCTACCAATTATGGGCGAAGGATGTTTGTAACTACATATTGGAATCCAAGGAAATAATAAAAATCAAGAATGAAACCTAAATTTACGACCATAGAACTTATATTTTTGGCCATGGCCATCATAGGAGCTGCAGCAACTTGGTATTTTAATGCGCGCTTTTATTTGGAAACGGCCGATACCTCCATCACAAATTTCATTGCCCAAACAGTAACCACGCTACCTGCAAAATCAATAAGTGCAGACATTAGCGTTGTTGCTACCACCTTTTTGATCTGGATGGTGTACGAAGCCAGAAAAATGAAAATGAAACACTGGTGGCTATTTATCCCTTGTACGTTTCTCATAGCCATTGCCTTTACCTTTCCCTTGTTTTTATTCTTTAGGGAACGTAAACTTAGAAAAAACTAACTATTTGTCCAGTAGCGAAAGTATCTTCTCTTCAACGGCTTTACTATCCCAAACAGTTGTAATATTGGGCATTTGCATAACCTCTTGCATCAATTCCTCTTGGGCATCTCCAATGGCTAAAGCTTCAGAATAGGGTCGATCGGAAAAGGTAACCCTACTGTAGGCCGGAATCCATTTATTTGGATATTTGGCTGCAAAACGCTTTTCAATTTTCTTCTGAAGTAAAAAGCTCGGATCTGCCGTTTTGCTGCTCATTTCCATAAAGTTGCGATAGCTCAATTCCGCAATAGCATCTGCATTTGGCTTTCTGGAGCGCTGATATTCCATAAAGATTGTTTCCCAATCATTGGAATGTTTTTCGATCAGCTGGTTTAACACATAAATATCCTCAAAACCGGCGTTCATGCCTTGACCGTAAAAAGGTACGATAGCATGAGCAGAATCTCCCACTAAGGCTACTTTGTCCCAATAGGTCCAAGGGTAGCACTTCATAGTTACCATAGCGCTGGTAGGGTTCTTAAAAAAATCTTCCAATAAATCGTCTATCACCTGCATTACATTGGGGAAATAGGTAGTAAAAAATTCCTGCGCCTGTGGTTTCGTGTTGATGTTATCGAAAGATACTTCACCCTCAAAAGGCATAAAAAGTGTACAGGTAAAACTACCATCAAGATTTGGCATAGCAATGAGCATAAATTTTCCCCTTGGCCATATATGAAAAGAGTTTTTATCTAACTTATAACTACCATCGGCATTCGCAGGAATGGTAAGCTCCTTATAGCCTACATCAATAAAATCCTGTGAATAGTCAAACCTACTACGTCTTTGCATTTTGTGACGAACCCTAGAAAAAGCACCGTCACAACCAAAGATGATATCATACTGATAGGACTTCCACTCACTCTTCTCGGTTTCCCCAGTGTAAATTTTGGCTTCTGGCAAATCTACATCCCATACTTTTTCGTTAAATCGAAAATTTACGCCAGCGTTCTCCGCAAGATCAATCATTTTTTTATTGAGAACTCCCCTAGAAATAGACCAAATGGCCTCTCCTTCCTTTCCGTACTTTTGATAGTATTCAGGTTGACCCACCACGTGCATGGCGCGTTTGTCTAGCGGAATACCAATCTTCCTGATCTCTTCCTCGATACCAACTTCCTTCAACGCCGTCCATCCCCTATTGCTCATTGCTAAGTTTATAGAACGCCCGGAGAATATAATATTTCGAATATCGGGCCGTCTATCGAACACCGTAATGTCATGACCGTGTTTCCTTAAATAAATGGCAAGTAATGACCCAACGAGACCGGATCCGATAATGGCAATGTTCTTTTTCTTTTGCGGCATGCGTACTGGAATTATATCCAAATTCTAATTCAATTATAAAAATAGCAAATATTAACGGACATTAGGCAGAACAGGGCGCTTGGTATTAACTAATATTTGATATTATTTATTCGTAGGTTGTTTAGCTTTTATTTAATTTTGATGAACAAAATAAATCCGTTTGAAACACTTTACTACTTCCATCCTGCAAGAATTACCTAGCAGATACCGGGCTAATTTGATAAATAGTTGTACAGGTTATAAATCCAGTAATCTTTTAGGTACGGTCTCTCCATCAGGAATAACAAACCTAGCTATTTTCAACTCTGTCGTACATATTGGGAGCAATCCACCTATGCTTGGTTTTATTCTTAGACCGCTAACGGTACGAAGAGATTCGTACAACAATTTTAAATCGGCCGGTACTTTTACGGTGAATCAGGTTTCCCATGGTATCATTAAAGCTGCGCACCATACCTCTGCTAAATACGATGAAGGTATTTCAGAGTTTAAAAAAAGTGGACTAACAGAAAGTTACCTAGATGATTTTGATGCACCTTATGTTGCCGAAAGCCCCATTAAAATTGGATGTAGGTATATCAACGAATATGAAATAAAGGAAAATGGATGCCTGCTGATTATAGGTGCTATTGAGCATATTTATATGCCCGAGGACAGCATAACGAAAGATGGTTGGGTGTATCTGGATAAAACCGAGGCGATAAGCGCTGTTGGACTAGATGGCTACGCTTTGCCCAAAATAATAGAACGTCTTGCGTATGCCAGACCGGATGAACACAGCAAGTCAATTCTCAATGGCGCATAAGAAACAGAATCTTCCGAGTAAAACATGTATTGTATGCGGTTTGGATTTTAATTGGCGAAAAAAATGGGCCCGCAACTGGGAAGAAGTGAAGTACTGCAGTGAAAAATGCAGAAGAAGTAAAAATGGGCAACCGGTAGCCGGATATGGTTATAAAAAATAAAAAACCTGTTTACTGTCTTTGGATGGAGAAAGCGTAAAGATGAACTGATAAAAGATTATAGATGGTATACAGGCAATTTGCCAAGTGGGAAGTAGCCAATACTTGATTTGAAGCAAAAGCACAAAGCGACCAGTTTTTTTTAGCTAGTACTACCAAGTGAACACAAAAAAATATAAAATAGATGAAAAATCTAATTTGGTTTAGAAACGATTTACGGGTAGCGGACAATTCCTCTTTGGCCAAAGCCTGTGAAGGAGATGAGGTAATGGCGGTATATTGTTTTGACCCAAGACAGTACAAAATAGATGCGTTTGGTTTTAAAAAAACCGAGAAATTCCGTGCACGGTTTTTAATTGAGACCGTTGAAGCACTTAAAGCATCCTTGAAGAAGCTTAATATTTCTTTATTAGTGTATCATGAAAAACCGGAT
>CAZUIE010000005.1:0-14406 GCA_964620945.1 uncultured Maribacter sp. | reverse complement strand
CTTTCCGGTTTTGAAATGGATTCTAGGACAGCATTTCCCTTTAAAGGAGGCGAATCTAGTGCTGAGGAACGAATTGCACATTACTTTTGGGACACCAAAAAACTGGCCTATTATAAAAAAACCAGAAATGGTATGATAGGGATGGATTACAGTTCCAAACTATCGGCATGGTTGGCCAATGGTAGTATTTCACCAAGAACTATCTATTGGGAGGTAAAACGTTTTGAAAAAGAGGAAGTAAAAAATCAGGATACTTACTGGCTTATTTTTGAGTTAATATGGCGTGATTTCTTTAAATACATTTCCCTTAAACACGGGAATGCCATTTTTCTGCAAGATGGCATTTTAGATAAGACTTATGAATGGGAATATTCTGAAAGTAAAATGCAAAAATGGATTGCCGGTGCCACTCAGGAACCCTTTGTAAATGCAAATATGAAGGAATTAGCGGCTACTGGTTGGATGAGCAACCGAGGTAGGCAAAATGTAGCGAGTTTCTGGTCTAAGGAATGGCAGCAAGATTGGCGTTACGGTGCTGCATATTTTGAGAGTATATTAATTGATTATGACGTACATAGCAATTGGGGCAACTGGATGTATAATAGCGGTGTGGGCAACGACCCAAGAGACCGAAAATTCAATATCGCACGGCAGGCGGACATGTATGATAGACAAGGTAAATTTCAACGCATGTGGCTGCAGGACAAATTATTTTAATCAGACCCAAATTGTATAACCCAAAGATACTTAAAAATGAAAACGTTACGACTCATATTAGGAGACCAACTGAATCAAAAGCACTCATGGTTCCAAACGGTAGATGATGATGTTACCTATATCATGGCGGAAATGCGACAGGAGACAGATTATGTAAAGCATCATATCCAAAAGGTGGTCGCCTTCTTTTCGGCGATGCGCAGCTTTTCCGAGGAACTATCCGGCAAGGGGCATCAATTTATTTATCTAAAAATTAACGATGATAACAATCCGCAAGACCTTTCAAAACTAGTCAAGAGGTATGTTGAGGATACTGAAGTCGAAAAATTTGAGTACCAACTTCCGGACGAATATCGTTTAGACGAACAACTAAAGGAGATTTGTAAAAGTCTAGAAGTAGAAACACAATCTACAGACACAGAGCATTTTTACACGGAACGTAATGAACTCAAAAACTTCTTTCAAGGAAAAAAACAGCTCATTATGGAGTCCTTTTACCGAATGATGCGAAAAAAGCACGACATTATGATGGTTAATGGTCAGCCAGACGGAGGTAAATGGAATTACGACCAAAGCAACCGTAAAAAATGGAAAGGCACACCAGAAATTCCACATGAACGCGGCTTTAGAAAAGATGTTTCAGCTGTTTTAGAAGAAATAAAAGATGCCGATGTTGCCACCTTTGGGGAAATAGAAGTAGAGAAATTTTCCTGGCCGGTAACCCGAGCCGATTGTCTGTCGGTACTTAACTATTTTTGTGATGAACTTTTAGTACACTTTGGTGACTACCAAGACGCTATGCACACACAAGAAAAATACCTGTTCCACTCTAGGCTTTCCTTTGCCATGAACGCAAAAATCCTTTCACCAAAAGAGGTTATAGATTCCGTATTGGAACACTACTACGAGCATACGGATGCTATAGACATTTCGCAAGTAGAAGGTTTTGTACGGCAAATACTGGGTTGGCGAGAGTACATGCGCGGTATTTATTGGAAAGAAATGCCCGAATACGGTAACTTGAACAAGCTAGAAAACCACAACCCTCTGCCAGACTTTTTCTGGACCGGGGAGACCAAGATGAATTGTCTTAAACACGCGATAGGCCAGAGTCTTACGGATGCCTATGCACACCATATACAAAGACTTATGATTATTGGCAATTATGCCCTATTGACACAAATAGATCCAGATCAAGTAGATGCATGGTATCTAGGCGTTTACATAGATGCCATAGAATGGGTAGAAATTACCAACACAAGAGGTATGAGTCAGTTTGCAGATGGTGGTATCGTAGCCACAAAACCCTACGTGAGCAGCGGAAACTACATCAATAAAATGAGTGATTATTGTGGTGATTGTGCTTATAGCCACACCAAAAAACATGGAGAAAATGCCTGCCCGTTCAACGCCTTATATTGGAACTTTTTAGAAGAAAAAAAGGAACATTTTAAAAACAATAATCGTATGGCGATGATGATGAACCTTTTAGGTAAAAAAGACAAAAATGAACTAGATGAGCTTAAAGATAGAGCCCAGCACATTATTCAAAATCCGGAAATATATTGATAGAATCGGATATTTAGGTTAATCTGTACATAACGAACCATACCCACGTAACAAGCATGTAAACTGCGCTACAAGAACCATCAAATGCAAAAAGTCATTTTTTAAACTATTAAAAAATGACTTTTTATGTACCGTTGTAAGTAAATCTACTATTCTAGTACTCCATCTACAATACCGTATGCTATCGATTCCTCGGCATTCATCCAATAGTCCCTATCAAAATCCTTTAAGACCTTTTCAAATTTCTGACCACAATTATCGGCCAATAATTGGGCACTCAATTCTTTCGTCTTAATAATTTCTCGTGCTTGTATTTCTATATTGGATGCCTGACCCCTGGCTCCACCACTTGGTTGGTGAATCATGACTTGGGCATGAGGCTGTATAAAACGTCTCCCTTTTTTTCCTACGGACAATAGGATAGAACCCATAGATGCAGCTAAACCTGTACAAATTGTAGAAACTGGACTTTTTAATGCCTTGATGGTATCGTACATAGCAAAACCCGAGGTTACATAACCTCCTGGACTATTAATATATAATTGAATTTCCTTATTATTTTGTAAATCCAAATACAACAATCTATCTATTACATGTTTGGCAGATTCATCATCTACCATGCCCCAAAGAAATACCTTTCTTTCCTCTAACATTTTTTCATCGATAGTCTCCTGTATTTTGCCTTTTTTAGAGCTCATAATTCATTTTATTTTTGAATTTCAAAATTAGTGAAATAATTAATAAAGATATAATCTCTTGTACTTGGTTTAAGAAAAAACATTAGCCGTCTAGCTCTACCGTATTGTCGGTTATCTTTTTAATCGGCACCACAATTTTTCCCGTTTTGGTTTTTACGACCATGGAGATATGATCAATAGCTTCGATTTTGCCTTCTATCTCCTTAAATCTAATAGTATCTCCAACCTCATAAATTTTTCTAGTATAAAATGTCCGTAACAAATCTCCAACAATTTCTTTCGACCCTAATCCAAGAGCTAATGAAAAAGCCAAAAGGAAAGCTCCTAAAACAAGACTGAAATTACTGGTAATGATTTCTGTATCTACCCCAGCTTGGTTTAGTGCCGTAATGGACACAAAAAAAGTTATTAGGTAAAAAATGGCACCACTAACCATTTTTATTCCTCCAACTCCAAGCGACTCCATTAATTTGATTACGGCTTTTTTCACAACCGTTGCCAAATAAAGTCCTCCAATAAGAATTAGTAATGCGCTAATTAAGGTAGGCAGGTATCCAAAAAGAGAATAAATGGCATCAGAAATAGCTTGTAATCCTAATAGTTGGGCCAATACTACGGTAAATAGCAAGATTAGTAACACTTTTACCGTGTTCAAAATAACCTTTAGCAGATCTATAGACAATTGTTTATTACCGAACAGTTTGGTATCGGCAACGCGCTGAGATAGTACATCTATTTTAGCTGCCTTTAGCATCCTTTTCAATATAAAAAGTACTAGTTTTATGAGCAACCAAGCAATAAGCAAACCAAGTAGCCCAAGTATTATTTGTGGTATCATCTCGGTTGCAGATGCTATTAAGCCACCAAAACTCTCTATAAGGGTATCCTGTAATTCACTAAGTGTTTTCATGTTATGGTTATTTATTTTTAGTAGTAGTTTTTAAGAGTCCGGAAATCAAAGAAGCATAATCTTTAGTAAACAAGGTAGCCATTTCCATAATCAGCTTCGCCATAGCCACATCGTTCATCACTTTTTGACGTAGTTCAGGTGGAACATCCTTTAGATTTCCCTGAAGCTTCTCAAACGGATTTTTATCTTTTTTTGACATTTAGGGCAATGAATTATAGGTTTCTATTACTCTAGCTTTTGCTCGTTTCAGTCTCATTTTAACCGCACTACTTCCTAATTCCATAATAGACGCTAGCTCCTTTATTGAAACACCGTCTTGGTACTTCAGAAGCAACAAGGTCTTCTCTTCCGGTGCAATAAGCTCTAGGGCCTGCTTTAATTTTTCTACCTGTAAGTCCAGTAAACTTTCATCGGTTACCTCAACAGAAAGTTTATATTCGCTATCATCTATGTTGCTTGCTTTATCACTAATCTTTCTTCCTTTATCCCTATTTACATAATTAATGCAAAAATTATACGTAAACGAATACAACCAAGTAGAAAACTTGGATTTTCCTTTGAACGAACCTAATTTGACAAACAGCATCAAGAAAACGTCCTGGGTTAAATCTTCTGCCTCCTTTTGGGATTTAGCAAACCCATAACATTTATTATACACCATTCTGGAGTACCTATCATAGATTACGCCGAACATAGTGGAATCCTTTTTCTCAACAATCTTTTTGACAAGCTCCTCATCGGATATGTCTTTAAACGGGTCATCAGAATCCAATTTGATTTTGAATTGGTTACTAATGATAATTAGACACATTTTTCTTAAGAAGGTCACTATCAAGATTTTTTTAGAACTGCGTAAAAATAGGTCAAAGAATCAGCATTCTATATCTTTGCATAAAATTACAAGTGATATGAAAAAGAATTTAGTTGTTTGCATGGTAACACTTAGCCTAGTTTTTAGTTGTAAAGAGCAACAAAAAACTACAATAGAAAAAGTTGAAGCCACGGAAGAAGAAATGAGTATTCCAGAACAGGTAGCCGCTGCCAATGGCTTTGACCAATGGGCAAACGTAAATTCTATCACCTTCACCTTTAATGTAGATCGCAACGAATCACATTTTGAGCGTACCTGGTCCTGGTCACCAAAAACCAATGATGTTATTTTTATGACCCGGGAGGATACTATTGCCTATAACAGAAAAGCTGTAGATACGGTACTTGCAAAAACAGACGCTGGATTTATTAACGATAAATTCTGGTTATTGGCACCCTATCAACTCGTTTGGGATGAAAACGGATATACGTATGAACATGAAGCAACATCAACCGCACCTATATCGCAAAAGCCCATGCAAAAACTGACTATTGTTTATGGTAACGAAGGTGGGTACACCCCAGGAGATGCATATGATCTTTATTTTGAAGACGATTTTATAGTCAAAGAATGGGCCTTTAGAAAAGGAAATCAAGAAGAACCGAATATGGTGACTACTTGGGAAGGATACAAAAATTTTGAAGGGCTGAATATTGCAACGATGCACCAAAGAACCGATGAAGATTTTAAACTTTTTTTTACGGGAATAAGGGTGGAATAATAGTATTGTTTTTTGGTATAACTAAAAAGAGAAGCATTGATTCAATAGTGCAGGAAGTCAGTTTAAGTAGCTATGGCAAACCGTCTTTTTTTATTTCTCATTTGCACTACGACCGTCTGTTACGGCCAGCAATCCCGTTCAGGTATCGTTGTAACCGCAGATGGGATGGAGCCGCTTGAATTCGTTTCGGTTTTCAACGGCATTGACCATACCATGACCAATGAAGACGGGCGGTTTAAGTTTTCCTCGGAATTAGATTCCGTTTTCTTTTATAGTCCTGGATATGAAAAATTAGAAACTACATTTAGCTCTTTACGCGATACAATTTATTTACAAAAAAACATCGTTAAGCTAGATGAAGTAGTGGTTACGAATGCAAAATCCATATTGCAACGGATACGGGATTCTATCCACGTAAATTATCTTTTAACTCCCCATACCGAAACGTTTTTTATTAGAGCAGTACTTAGAAGAAACGATACAATTGTTCGCTTACAGGATATGCAGGGCAAGTTAAAACGAAAAACATTGCTCTATACCCGCGAATTGGAACTGGATAAAAATGATTACGAGGTAGAACTGCAGCAAATGCGGCAAGTTGGCATTAAAAAAGACCAAAATAATGTCTATTTTATTTTCCCATCCTTCTTTAGGGTTTTTAGCGAGTTCGTTAGAATCAATGCCATGGGGCCAGATTTTGAGGTAACACAAAATCCGCTGGAGAACACCAATGAAATCAATGTTGCCTTTACTTATGGAGATGGGAAAAATACAGGATTACAATACGGAGATTACCTTATCAATGAAAAAGACAATGCGATATTATCTTTCAATGTTACCGTTATTCCTATCATCCCGGAATCAAAACAGAACGAAACTCAATATGACCGAACTACACGTTTGGAAAGTGCTACCTTTTTTAAAAAAGAAACTTCGTCCGGTCGCTATTATATGAATTATGCCAAACAAAAAGCCCTAATAAGCACCAAAAGAAAAGAACAAACCCATGCAACAGAATTCGAAATAGAGCTTATCCTGCACACAACAAATCCTTTTACATCTGCAAATGTTAAGAGCAACGTGAACGAGCACAAGGATATTTTCAAGCTAAAACACCCCTATAATGAGGCATACTGGCAAGCTCAAAATCAATTGTTATTAACGGACGAAATGTTGGAGTTTCTTGCTAGATTAAAGGATGACAACACCGAATTTAAAGTCCGAAGTAATTTGGATTAAACTTTTCTGATTTTTGAGGCTAACTATTTGTGATTTGCCTGCTTCTTCTTTAGGACTACTGTAATTCCCAAAATGATGACCGCGCACCCTAATAGCGCCACAAAGCTGGTTTTTAGCGACGATGTTTCTGCCAAAAACCCAAGAATAGGCGGAGCGCATAGAAACCCTGCATAACCCGTACCGGCAATAAATGCAATGCCTTGGGATGAATCTACGCCTTTCACGTTTCCTCCTATTCTAAATACTTCCGGTATCATTACGGAAAAACCAAGTCCGCCCAAGGCAAAACCGGCAATGGCCAAATAGGTGTTTTCCGTAAGTACCAAGACATAGCCCACCAAGGCTAAAACAGTACCAACGGCAATCATTTTAACGGAGCCCAACCGTTCGCTTACGGCATCACCCATAAAGCGACCTAAGGTCATTGTTATCTGAAACCCTAAAAACCCCGCACCCCACAAAGCCTCTGGGGCAATACTCACTTCCTTTAGGTAAAGACCACTCCAATCTACAATAGCACCTTCGCTGCCCATGGCAATAAAAGATATGAGCCCAAGAAGCATCAATGGTTTAAACAGCTTCAAACTAAAACCTTCGTTCGCTTCCAAAGCGGCTGTCACATTTAAATATTTCTTGTAAAACATTAAATTAACCGCCAACACCAAGGCCACTGCCATGCCCATATGCAGAGCTGGATTTCCTAAGGGCCCAATAAGAAAACTTCCTACACCAGCTAGAACACCGCCCAAACTAAAAAAACCATGCGAGGCGGACATGAACTTTACCCTATCTTTTTTTTCTACCTCTGTAACTAAGGTATTCATAGAAATATCTGTAAATCCGTTAGTAGCACCAAATAAAAAAAGGGCACCCATTAAGGCGTAGTAGTTTGGAGCCAATAAAGGCAACATAGCGGCGGCACAACTCAACAAAACACCATAAAAAGTGGCCTTGCCCACGCCTAACTTGTTAACAATAGTTGACGCAAACGGAAAAACGGTAAAAACGCCCAAAGACAGGAAAAAGATGGCGAAACCCAGTTCCGACTTGTCAATGGCTAAAGATTCCTTTACCTGAGGAATATAAATAGCCCACGTACCAAAAAGAATATTAAGGCTCGCAAAGACCCACGAAGGACCAAAATAATTGGCATTTGTCAGTATTAAACGTAATGATTTCATTCCTAAAAGTAAATTAAAACAGAATGCCTACTTTGAATATACCTGTACTATTTTTTTTGGTCTGCAAATGTAATACAGAACAGCGCTATTTGGATAGAATACCTTGTTTTAAAATTTGTCCAAATCGATACATATCTTCATAAGAACAATAGAATGGTGCGGGGGCCAGACGAATAACATTAGGCTCACGCCAATCTGTAATCACACCATTTTCCATAAGGTAATTGAACAAGGCTTTTCCTTCGCCATGTAAAAAAACAGAAAGCTGACAGCCTCTATCGGTTGGTGTAATAATTTCAAAAGAGCTATCTACCTCAGCATCTATTTCCTTCAAAATAAATTCAAGATATGCCGTAATTCTATTTCTTTTTTCAATAAGACGGGGCATTCCAACCTCCTCAAACATCTCCAAGGATGCCAAATATGGGGCAACCGCCAGTATAGGGGCATTACTAAGCTGCCAGGCATCTGCATTTTCCATAGGTTCAAATTCTGGTTTCATTAAAAACCGGGTATCTTTTTTTGTACCCCACCATCCTTCAAAACGCGGAATATCTTTTCTGTTCAAATATTGTTGGTGTATATAAATACCTGAAGCATTGCCCGGTCCACTGTTCATATATTTGTAGCTGCACCATGAGGCAAAATCTGCTCCCCAATCGTGAAGTTTTAGTTCAACATTTCCTACACCATGAGCCAAATCCCAGCCAACATTCGCACCAACAGCTTTACCAGCCTTTGTAATAGCTTCCATATCCAGTACCTGTCCGTTATAATAGTTGACCCCACCTATGAGTACTAAGGCCAGCTCATCCCCTACTTCTGCAATTTTATCCAAAAAATCTTGTGTTCGCCAAGCATGTTCTCCATCCCGTTTTTTAACTTCTACAATAGTGGTTTTTGGGTCGAATCCATGAAAGCGGGCCTGACTTTGCAACATATACTGGTCGCTGGGGAATGCTTTTTCTTCGCAAATTATCTTGCATCTTTTAGCCGTGGGCGTATAAAAAGAAACCATCAGTAGATGTAAGTTCACCGTTAAGGTATTCATTACGGACACTTCTTCCGGTAGCGCACCCACAACTTTAGCTAGAGGCTCGGCCAAACGTTCATGATAGTCCCACCAAGGTTTTTCAGCATAAAAATGACCTTCTACAGCTAACTGTGCCCAATCGTTCATAACATCATCGACATACTTTTTTGTGCGCTTGGGCTGCAATCCCAAAGAGTTTCCGGTAAAATAGATAACTTCTTTCCCATTTACTTTTGGAAAATGAAATTCGGTTCTATACCTACGTAACGGATCTTCTTTATCCAGTTCTTGAGCAAAAGAAAGTGTATTTTCAAATGTCATAGCCTCATTTTTTTGTAAAAATAGTCATCTGGCTGCAAAGATTCATCAAAGTTGGCACAATGAAGTCTCATTCTTCACTCACCCAGCGCATTTCAACGATATGTTTTTTAAATCCTACCTTTTCATAAGCACGTAGCGCCGCCTTATTTTCATCGTAGACCGTAAGTCTAATTTCCGATAGTCCTCTGTTATTTGCCCACTCCTTTAACGCAAATAGTATTTTACCGTTTAGCCCGTGACCTCTATATTGGGATAATGTAAACATATAGCCCAAATAGGCATATTTGGTATGGTTCAAATACGGTTTTGCCGTTTTTTCCAAACCGTAGCCGCAACTCACGATTGCATTGTTATGAGTCGCTACCAAGACCAACGCCTTGGTATTATTGATCAACGCCTCTAAATCGTAATAAGAGATGGGATCTTGTGCCAATGTCTCGTCAAATGGGCGTTCTGCTGTAATAATGCCTTGCTCCATTGCCTTTAAAACATCCAAATCGGCTTTTGTTGCTTTTCTAATCTGTATATCCATAGGTTTTACAAAGCTTTAAAATAATGTATTAATCGGTACTTTTGCAAAAAGAAACCCATGCATTTTCTCACTAACCTATTGGAAGACTACATTACCGATAATTCGCAGTCCGAACCCGAACTACTGACAGCACTTGCACGCGAAACCCATTTAAAAGTAATACAACCAAGAATGCTCACCGGTCATTTTCAAGGTAGGGTACTTAGCTTATTATCCAAAATCATCAATCCAAAATATATACTAGAAATAGGAACCTACACAGGATATTCTGCATTGTGCTTGGCTGAGGGATTACAGGGGAACGGAGAACTGCACACCATAGATGTGAATCCAGAGCTTTGCGACATTCAGCGGAAGTATTTTAATAAAAGTGGTTATGGCGAACGTATAGTACAGCATACAGGAAACGCGTTGGACCTAGTGCCCAAGCTTAACAATACGTTTGATTTGATTTTTATAGATGCAGAAAAAAAAGACTACCTCAACTATTTAGACGTGATACTGCCCCATACGAAATCCGGCTCGGTAATCCTTTCGGATAATGTGCTATGGTCCGGGAAGGTAATAGAGCCATTGGACCCTAAGGACATAACGACTAAAATAGTTTTAGAATACAATAAAACGCTTGCTACTCATCCTTTGTTGGAAACTGTACTACTGCCTATTCGTGATGGCTTAACCCTAAGTAGGGTAAAATAAGTCTATTGTGCAGCCAATAAAAAAATAGGGCGGAAAGCATACCCACTAACCCTCCAACTATTAAATCTATTGGAAAGTGAACGCCAACATAAATTCTGCTTGTGGCAAACAGAAGTGGCCACAGGTAAAATAAAGGAACCCATTTAAATTTGCTCCTCAAAAGGAGTACTACCATCGTGGTAATTGAAAACGATGAGGATGCATGACCAGAAAAAAAGCTGTAGCCTTTAGAGCTTTTTAGTATCCTTATAAAACTATTGATCTCTAAATCATTATTGGGCCTTAACCGAGCAACAATTTCCTTTGTTAAATCGGTAAGGGTAAGCACAAAGAAAAATAAAACAATAACAGCTAGTATGCTGTACCATGCCTGTTTTTTAGGAAAGGCTTTAAAGAATAAAAAAACAAACAAAAGATATAAGGGAATCCAAGTGGAAATAGTAGTGACCGTAGACCAGAATAAATCATATTGCTCTATCCCAAGGCTATTTAAATATAGGAACGTTTCCCTGTCCCAGTCTAATAGCTTTTGGACCATGGGCTACTTCCGTTTTATAGAACCCGCAGCATCTCCAATAGTTTTGCCAATATCACCAAAACCCTTTTTTACATCTTTGGTAATTCCGGTATCTATGCTACTTTTAACGTCATCGATATCTTTTTGGATATCTGTAATGACACTGGTATCTATACCTTGTTTATCTGCACTTTTCTGAATTTCACGTTTAATGTCATCAGTTGCATCCCGCAGCTGCCTCATACCTTTACCAAGGCCTTTTGCTATGCCTGGAATTTTGTCGGCACCGAAAACCATCACCACTATAAACATGATGAAAAATATCTCACCTCCGCTTATGAATAAAAATTGTGTTGACATCATAGTACAAATATAAACAAGTTTCTTATCGGAATAAAAAAAGCCCCGTTGATTAACGAGGCTTTTCATAAGATTTAAGATTTACTATTTTCCCTTCATCTTTTCCTTAAGGGAATCAAATTCATTTTGCCCCTCTTTCTTGGGCCATGAATTATTTGTAGTATCAATATCGGCTGTTTCCAATTTTGGATCTACAATCACCCCTGTTAATTCAGTTGCCGAAGAAATAACAACCTTAACTTCCTTATCGTTCTTTCTCCAAATTTCAGCAGGATAGGTTATATTTTCAACAGTTCCATCAGCATAGGTATACTCTACGATTAAAGGCATAGGAATTCCTCCTGGTTTGTTGTATGTAACCTCGTAGAAATATTTTGGCTCTTTTACCGCTGCCCGTTCTGCTGCGGTCATATTGTCCATCATAAATTCTTTTAAGGATTGTGAGCTTTCCGAGGGGGATTTTCCCTTTAGATTTGGGTCAAAATCTTCGCTTTCTTCATCTGCCAAATAAACCAATGGTGGAAGATCTGCCTCCGTCATGTTTCTTGCAGCAAGGTACTCCTGCATTTTTTTGCTGGGCTTATCGCTTACATAGTATTTTTTGATACCCTCTACGCCTATATCTACATAATCTGTAGTATAGAACCATCCTCTCCAAAACCAATCTAAATCCACAGCAGAAGCATCTTCCATGGTTCTAAAGAAATCTTCTGGTGTTGGATGCTTAAACATCCATCTTTGGGCGTATGTTTTAAAGGCATGGTCAAAAAGTTCCCTACCCATGACCGTTTCTCTCAAAATATTCAATGCCGTTGCTGGTTTACCATAGGCATTTGGTCCTAATTGATATACATTTTCCGGATTGGACATTATCGGTGATATCGTGCTCTGGTCACCGCTCATATAAGGCACAATTTTGGCAGGTGCACCCCTTCTAGAAGGGTAGGCATCGTTAGGCGCAACAGCCTCTGGATATTCTTCGCCAAATTCCTGCTCTGCCACATACTGCATAAAGGTATCCAAACCTTCGTCCATCCAACCCCATTGGCGCTCATCGGAGTTTACAATCATTGGAAAAAAGTTATGACCTACTTCATGGATAATCACACTGATCATACCATATTTTACACGGTCAGAATATGTACCATCTTCGTTAGGCCGTCCATAATTCCAGCAAATCATTGGATATTCCATTCCTTGATTTTTAGCATGAACAGATATTGCCTTTGGATAAGGATAGTCAAACGTATGTGAAGAATAAGACCTTAATGTGGCAGCCACTGCTTTTGTAGAATACTCTTCCCACAAAGGATTTCCTTCTTTGGGATACATGGATATGGCCATTACATCTTTAGAGCCGATTTTTACCGCTTGCATGTCCATGATAAACTTACGGGAGGTAGCGAAACCAAAGTCGCGCACATTTTCCGCCTTCAGCTTCCATGTTTTTGTTTTATTCGAAAAACCTTTTTCCAAAGCCTCTACCTCTTCTTGGCTAACAATGATTACCGGTTTATCATATGACTTTTGCGCTTGCTCATAACGCTTCATCATTTCCTTGGTATACACTTCTTTTCTATTTTGAAGCACGCCCGTACCATCTAATATATGGTCGGCGGGTACCGTAATGTTTACTTCGTAATTTCCAAAGGGCAGTGCAAACTCGCCACTTCCCCAAAACTGATGGTTTTGCCATCCTTCAACATCACTGTAAACAGCCATTCTTGGAAAAAATTGGGCAATTACATATGCTCGGTTCCCATCCTTAGGAAAGTATTCAAATCCGCTTCTTGCCCTGTTTACGGTATGATCTGGAATATTATAATTCCATTTTATGGAAAAGGAAAACTTTTCGCCACTTTTTAAGGCAGTGGGAAGATCTACTCGCATCATGGTGAAATTAACAGTATACGGCAAGGCTTTGCCCGCTGTATCCTTTACATAGTCAATATTAAAGCCACCATCAAAAGGTTCCCCCATATAATTTCCTGCAAAACTTCCGGGTTGCTCTGCTAGAGGAACGCCTCCACCATTACGTAGCGGGGCTTTTGAATCCTTGGCCCGTACATTTTGATCTAATTGCACCCATAAATAGGCTAATTCATCAGGAGAATTATTGGTGTAGGTAATGGTTTCCTCACCATAAATCTTAGCTTCCTTATCATCCAACCGAATATCCATCGCATAATCTGCCTGTTGTTGGTAATAATCTGGGCCAGGTGCCCCCGAAGCGGAACGATAGGTATTTGGGGTTGCGAACTCCTCGTACAATTGTTTGAACTTACTCTGGTTGTAATGTCCAGGCTCTTTTTCTTTTTGCCCTTCTTCTTGCGCAACAGCTACCGCTGCAAACAAAAATAAAATAGACGCAAAAGCGTATTGAAATTTTTTCATTTTATATTTAAATTTTTAGTGGTGGGAAATTAAAGTTTTTCAAAGGATTTCTTAATATATGTTACAAATTTAACATTCCTTTAGTATCGGATTTCAGCAGCACAAAACTTTTCTTTTTGCCATCAATATTAAAATGCACCACATTTTGTTGATCATCGAAGAGGTCCGTTAGGATTTCATTTTCTATTCCTATTGAAATTACATTTGGCAAGTCCATGTTAGGCACTTCTATATAGAGAATCACAACATCTGTGTCGTACTTCTTTCCTAGTAGGATGTAATCCGCAGTTTTACCATTGCGCGTGACGCGGAACTTGGAACGCAGATATTTTTCCAGGTATTCTAAATCCACGGTAGATTCGTCTTTGGTCCCAAGTACGGCATCAATACCATAACGTTCCTTTAATACCATATTCATATCATCCACAAAAACCCTTGTGGTTATTTGCAATGCATCGTCCTTATCGGAGTATTTAATATTGGTTACGCTTATATAAAACTTGTGTGCCGCCCCGAAGGCTAACATGGGCAGTAAAAACAACAAGAGGATTTTTTTTATTTTCATCTTAAAAACATTGTGATTCAAAGAACAAACAGTATACCAAAGATAGGGATTACTCCAAATTGTTGTTTTTTCTATAGGC
>CAZUIE010000004.1:57278-62992 GCA_964620945.1 uncultured Maribacter sp. | reverse complement strand
TCGTTATCTTGATAAACGGTAAAGGAATTGGTGGTAAAACAACGCCGAGCATTTACACGTCTATTTGAATAATAAGTAGGTTTAACCAAGGGACTAAAACTCCAATAATGAGCTCTGAACGTATCCAAGGAAGCATCGTACATATTCGCCAATAGTTCCGCGGCAACTTTATCCCCTTTGGCTCCTTTTATGTTAAAAGACCAGGTTTCATCGGTGCCGGGTTGTAGTTTATCTCTAAACGTGACGGTTTCAATTTGTAGGTCGGTATCAGGGTAGGGAACTTGAATGTTAAACGTTCCAGATTCAAAATGGTTAAAAGCTACATAGCTATAGGTAATAGCGAATCCGCCTAAATCTTGCTGCGTTACGGGAACTGTAAAACCTTCCGAATTTTTGTTCAACTTGATGATTTTTGTCTCGATTACTTCATGGTTTTTCTCCACGGTAATTGTTACATTTATGTTTTCGGCATTTGAAAATAAAGTCACAACAACATTATCATTAATATTATAGATAGTCTTATCCGTTTTGATTTGAAACAATTGATTGTCCGTTGGTTTTTTATCGGTATTGCTATACAGGGTGGTTTCCAGAACATCCTTAACCTCCTGACCAAATTTGTCTTCCGTAGATAATTCCAATACATATTTGCCCGACATCCACTTTTTCATGTTTCCCAAAGCGATTTCCGTGGATGTTCCCGTATCAAAGTCCGACTCCCAAACCAAAACTCCTTTTTCCCATGTAGAAGAATCATGCTCATTAGTATATGCATCATGCGGATAAAGTTTTTTGAATGTTGCTTTTGTGAAACCTGCATAATCAGGTGCAGGCCACCTACGCGGTCGTAAAACGTGTTTCGGTGCTTTTAGCTTGTACATCTTAACCGTTCCTTTGGTGGGTACAAACTGTCCGTTAAGGTTGGTGGTGGATATCGTTAATTTTTGTTCTTTCGAATCTTTGTTCAATGGGTTCGCCAATATCATGTTAGCCGTTAAGGTGTGATAACCAACAGTAACGAAAGTGGTTGTGCTATGCGTTTCACCATTAATGTCGGTAACATCGGCGGTTACTTCGTAATTGAAAGTGGGTAGGTTTTTTTTGTCTGTAGCATTATCCGGTAAGGCTTTAAAATGTATAGAATAATTGCCAGAAGCATCTGTTTCAGTTTCTCCATGCGCTATTTCCTGTGGCGCGGTATTTCTATAGGAGTAGCTCCAATAGTACCATCTTGGATAATGCACAGAACGTTTTACACGGTACGTAACTTTAGCGTCCGTAATTGTGCTTCCGGCATAAGCCGTAGCTGTTCCGTTTACGGTAATGCTATCGTTTACTTTATAACTTTCGGTAATCGGTTCAAAAGAAGTTTCGAATTTCGGACGTTTATATTCTTCAACCGAAAAGCTGGTATATCCACTTAATGCATATTCGTTTGAACGCACTTGCAAGGAAAACTCACCTGTAAGACCGTTATTGGGCAAGATGAATTCGCCAGAAAAGGAACCGTAATCGTTCGTGGTAAAATCTGCCGTATTAACCACTTGTCCATTCACGTCCTTTAATTCAACGGATACTTTTGCGTTTTCTAATAGTGAAGAATTTTCTCTGATACGTTTTAGGGCTATTCCCTTAAAGTATAAGGGTTGTCCCGGTCTATAGATACTTCTATCTGTAAATAGAAAACAGGAGTAAGTAGGTTTAGGGGTTGTTTGCTCATATCCTCTGTAAATGTAATAGTCGCTATAAAAGGCAGTATCTTTTTCATGTACGACTGTAATGCTTACATCACTCCATTCTTTTTTAGCTCGTTGAATAGAAATCATCCCTGTTTGATCGGAAACAAAGGTTTTGGTCAATCGCTTTCCGTCATAATCTAGGCGATAGCTTAACGTCAATGTTGCTCCAACAATTGGTTTTCCGTTATTTCGATCTACCACTTGAAAAGCTTGATGGGTTTCGGTTTGCGATTCTACTAAGGCCAAATTTGTGGCTTGTACCTGAGCGTAGGCAAAAGTGTCATCTGTTTTGTCTTTAGGTTCGGTAAGGATGAGGTATTGACCATTAGCGAGGGGAGGAATTGCTATTTCGGTGCTATGGGATTGGTAATCGTTTTCGTTTTTAATCCCAATATCCCATGATCGCGAAACCGCTAATTTTTTTATGAAGGCATTTTTCTTTTCCTTCGGATATAATTCCTCTAGCGTATTCCATTGTTTTTGGGTTATGTTGCGGGCGGTTAATTGTAAACTATCGTAGTTTTTATAGGTTACCAAGACTTTGGATACTTCATTAATAGGTATGTGTCTTTCTGTAGTCAATTGTAAACTATGGGAAAGAATCTGTGTCTTTAAAGCAGTACATTTTTCCGCGCCACGACTTCCGGGAATTTCTTTTATGACCTTTTCACATAGATCAAGCGCTTCTTTATTTTTCCAACGATGTTTTTCATTTGTGGTGGGCCGGTAGGTATTTCCCTGTTGATTAAAAAGAGCGGCAATCTCATAATTGTATAATCCAGATGCTACACTTTTAGTTTTTGCAGCTGCTGTGTTTCTAAGCACATCTAAATAGTGCTGATCTTTATTCTCGAAAATAGCATTTTGGTAAACGAAATGGAGTCGCTGGATATCAACTTCGGCAAACGTATAAGGCTTTTCCGATGGGCTATGGAGGGTTAAAAGTTTTTGGTAAATACATAATGCCTTGGCCTGTAAAGAGGTGTCATCTGTTGTGGTGATGTTTAATTTTGTAAATGCATAGCTATCAGATAAGAGTTCAGGATTATCGATTTCAAATTTGTCCGCTGGTCTCGTAATACTATTTTCACTTGTACTATAAAATGAAAGCGCTTGTTGCGCCAGGAGGTCAAACAGGGTTGGGCGGTATTCCTCAGAGCCCTTCTGTTGGTGTAGGATAGGCTCAAATTCTGAAACCGACGTTTGTTGCAATTGTGCCTCGTTTTCTAGCGATGCCTCAAAATGGACTGTTATTTCCTCAAAGAGCGTGGTCAAATCCCAAGTCCTAAAATCAACGGAATCTACTTTTACTTCGGTTGTTGTGCGGTTATAGAATTGATATCTGTTTTGTTGATAGTATTGCCAGTATAGGGTGGCCAAATAGCTTTCCAAAATGTTTTTAGTAGGAAATTCCGCGTGCTGTATCTCCAATTTAAAATCATTTACGATGTTTAGCTGGGCATCTTCTTCTAAAGTCAAGGCGTATTTGGAAGCATACAGTAAAGCTTTTACACGTTGTGGTGATTTCTTTTCTTTCTTGGCTTTTTCAGAAATCATTGTAACCACCTTTAAGGCAGACTTTGTTAATACTTCCCTTTCTAGCTTTTCCACTTGTAGCCAGAGCGCTTCAAAAGATTCATTGTCTTTTTGGGATGATGCCATTTGAGAAAGTAGGAGTATGGTTATAAGAGTTACAATATGTTTCATTACGGAATGATTAGGCTATGCGCTTTAACTAGAACGGGTTAGCGTTAAGGGGCGTATATAATTTCAAAGTTACATACAAAGATGATTCCAAAAACCCCTGTAAACAATGAAAAATGAGGGAATGGGTATTTTGGGTTCGTCAAAGCGGGCTTATAGGGATTTTAGCAATCCTCCATCAATCGGAATTTGAGTTCCCGTAATATAAGCAGCCTTGTCTGAAGCTAGAAAAGCAGCTAAATAGCCATATTCTTTTGGGTCACCAATACGTTTGAGGGGTACTTTAGATATCATGTCCGCTAAAACCAGATCTTCTGAAATCCCCAATTGCTGCGCCTTCTTCGCATTCAGCTGTGCAATGCGCTCCGTATCAAAATAGCCTGTAAGAATACTGTTTACCGTAATTTGTTTATCTCCTACATCGGCAGCTAAAGACTTTGCCCAAGTGACCAAACCTGCACGAATGGAATTGGACAGTGCTAGGTAGGACAAAGGTTCCTTTACCGATACAGAGGCTACATTAATGATGCGTCCCCATTGGTTTTGCATCATCTTTGGTAAGGCCAGTTCTGTGGTAAAAACAACGGTCTTGAATAGGAGGTCAAAAGCTACTTGATAGTCGTTTACTTTTTTTTCAAGGGTATTTCCGGCAGACGGCCCTTGAGTGTTGTTGACTAAAATATCAACGCTATTCGATTCAAAATAGCTTGTTATGACTTTTCTGTATCCTTCATAATTAGAAAAATCGACCACTAAATACTGGTGTTGTTGTTCTTCTGATGTGGATAAGCTTTTTAAGGTGGTTTTCAGCTTTACTTCGTTTCTTGCCATAATCGTAACACTTGCGCCACTTTTTGCTAGTTGCTGTGCTATCGCCCTACCTATACCGCCGCTACTGCCCCCAACTAATGCTTTCTTTCCTTTGAGACTTATTTCCATAATTATTTTTTTGGATCCTCCCTTTGGTGCTATTGTGGTTATTTATACTCTTCCCGAACCGGACTGAAAACATCCATCAACTTACAAGGGGTAATAGCCCTGCCGCTATGCGGAACATTAGAGGCAATAGGTACAATATCACCAGAACGGTAGACCTTAGTTTCCCCGTCTAGCGTAAATTCGAATTCCCCTTCTATTACATGCATAATTTGTTCATGAACATGATGATGTTCAGGAACCGCCGCATCTTTTTCAACTTCCCAAAACACGAGGGACATGGTTTCTGTATGCACTAATTTCCCGTGAAGTCCGGGCATGATTTCTTTGGAAGGTATTGTAGAAAGGTTTAATGACATAAAATAGATTTTAAAGCCTAAGATAATTATAAAGTAGCAGTTTTGATGCTAAATGCAATTCCTATCTTTGTTGCATAAATCAACTTCATGCAAATTCATTTTATTGCTATTGGTGGTAGTGCCATGCACAACCTTGCTTTGGCATTGGAACATAAGGGATATCAGATAACGGGAAGCGACGATGTAATTTTTGAACCTTCAAAAAGTAGATTAGAAAAAAAGGGTCTTTTACCCGATACGTTTGGATGGTTTCCGGAAAAAGTACACTCAGGACTAGAGGCTATTGTTTTAGGGATGCACGCAAAAGCGGATAATCCAGAACTGTTAAAGGCCCAGGAATTGGGATTAACAATTTATTCGTATCCTGAATTCCTTTATGAACAATCCAAGAACAAAACCCGAGTGGTCATAGGCGGTAGTCATGGTAAGACAACGATTACGTCTATGATTCTTCATGTACTCGATTTTCATGGTCGTGAGGTAGATTATATGGTAGGTGCCCAGTTAGACGGTTTTGACCGTATGGTACACCTAACGGACGATAATGATTTCATAGTGCTAGAGGGAGATGAGTATCTATCCTCACCCATCGACCGCAGACCAAAATTCCATTTGTATAAACCCAATATTGCACTGTTAAGTGGTATTGCTTGGGATCATATTAATGTATTTCCAACCTTTGAAAATTATATAGAACAATTTCAAATTTTTGTGGATAGCATCGTCAATGGCGGAAGTATTACATATAATATGGAAGATGCAGAAGTGAAAAAAGTGGTAGAGGCTTCGGACAATGCTATTCGAAAATTAGGGTATGAAACACCAGATTATGACGTAGAAAATGGTCAAACCTTGTTAAGTACGCCAGAAGGTCCTATGCCGATCGAAGTTTTTGGTAAACACAATCTTAGCAATCTCGCTGGTGCTAAATGGATATGCCAGAATATGGGCATCGATGAAGATGATTTTTACGAAG
>CAZUIE010000004.1:46749-57178 GCA_964620945.1 uncultured Maribacter sp. | reverse complement strand
GGTGCTAAATGGATATGCCAGAATATGGGCATCGATGAAGATGATTTTTACGAAGCAATTGCTACTTTTAAAGGTGCATCAAAACGTTTGGAGAAAATAGCAGAAGGTAAAACCAGCGTGGCATACAAGGATTTTGCGCATTCCCCAAGTAAGGTAGCTGCAACTACCAAAGCTGTAAAGGAGCAATATCCAAATCGCAAAATGGTAGCTTGTTTGGAACTACATACCTATAGCAGTTTTAATCCTGAGTTTCTAAAAGAGTATAATGGAGCTTTGGATGCAGCTGATGAAGCCGTAATTTTCTTTCTGCCGGAATCCGTAGCCATAAAAAAATTGGAAGCGGTAACACCAAATCAGATTGCAGAAGCTTTTCAAAGAAAAGATTTAAAAATTTTTACCGATGCCAGTGCCTTTCATGACTATGTGAAAGGGTTAGACTACACGAATACAACTTTGCTATTGATGAGCTCGGGCAATTATGGAGGATTAGATTTAAATAGTGTTCAGTATTTGATGGATTAACTCGGCATTACACTCCAAATTGCTTTAGATGATGGTCTAAATGTTTGTACTGTAACTGCCCCCATTGTTCTTTGGTTAAGGGACCAAAAGCTGGATGAGGATACCACTTGTCCCTGTTTTGAAGTGCTGAAAATTCATTTACGAGTCTTTTAAGAATAGCTACTTCATTTACAAAATCCTTGGGCACGGTTGCTTTTAGTTGAGGTGCAGTAGGTAAATTTTTACGCCAGGGTTTGTCATTATAAAGCGACTTTTTAAAAAAGGTTTTAATGAACCAGTTACCTTTAGATGAATTTTCTTTGTTCTCTATGGCAAGTTTTAATGGATATTGGCAATGCCAAGCCATTTGGCCTACGGTCATCTTTCCCCATTTTCCTTCGGAATTTTCTGTAAGTTTTGACAAACGTTCGGTAATTTCTTTATGAGCTTCCGAGGTGAGTAAAGATTTCATTGTATTGGGCTTTAAATTGGTAATGAAATTTACAATAAAATAATTAGTTCGCTATCTTTAGCCAATGCAAGAAAAGACCACCTCTTTTTCTATAAAACACTGGTCGGACGATGACAAGCCAAGGGAAAAACTTCTTACAAAAGGGAGGTCTGCCCTATCGGATGCCGAACTTATTGCCATACTAATTGGTTCTGGCAGCAGGTCTGAAAGTGCCGTGGAACTATCCAAACGCATCCTTGCGGCTGCAGATAATAACTTGAACAAGCTGGGGAGATTATCTATTAAACAACTCACGGCTTTTAAAGGTATAGGCGAAGCAAAGGCGGTAACCATTGCGGCAGCATTGGAAATTGGGAGACGAAGAAGGGGAGAGGAAGTATTGCATGTGACAAAGATTGGAAGTAGTAAAGATGCTTTTGAAGTATTACAACCCATTCTAGGAGAATTAGAACATGAAGAATTTTGGGTGCTATATCTTAATAATTCGAATAAAATATTGTATAAGACCCAATTGAGTAAAGGCGGGATTACCGGTACCCTGGTAGATGTACGTATACTTATGAAACAATCATTGGAGCTAGGTGCCGTAGGACTTATTTTAGCCCACAATCATCCCAGTGGCACCTTAAAACCCAGTACTGCTGACAAGCAAATTACCCAAAAAATTAAGAAAGCGTCACAATCCTTGGATATTAAGGTGTTAGACCATCTCATCATCACGCAGAAAGACTATTTTAGTTTTGCGGACAATCAAGTTTTATAAATGTTACTCATATATACCCATAAGATTACCCCAAGGTTTACCTATACCATGAAACAGGTCTTTACTAGGATTTTGGGAGTAGAAATTGGCTTTACCACCAAGATAGAGGATTTCATAAAACATACCGATGAAAAAATAACCTACACCAAACAACCGCTACAGAACGAATTCTTTATCCGTAGCAACGATCTTCTTTTTGAGCAGGGCATCAATGACATTCAAATACAGATGCATGAATGGGAGGGAACGCCTTGCTTTTTTTCCGCAGGAGAACGCAGTAATGTGCCCTTTGATGTTTTTGCGGCTAGCTTTTATTTGTTGAGTAGGTACGAGGAGTACCTGCCTCATGTTAAGGATATACACGGTAGATTTTCCCCAAAGGACAGCATAGCTTATCAAAATGATTTTTTGAAACAACCAATTGTGGATATTTGGGCACGAAAGCTTTTGGAACTCCTAAAAGAAAAATTTCCAGAACTGAACTATAAGGAACGAAGGTATAATTATCTTTCTGTCGTAGATGTTACCACATCGCACTCCTATGCAAATAGAGGACTTTTCCGGGGATTGGCAGGATTTTTATTGGACCTTGGTACGTTTAAGTTCAAAAGGGTTTGGGAGCGCATTATGGTAGGGATTAAAAGGAGAAAAGATCCTTATGATAATTTTGAGCAATTAATAGCATGGCATCAAAGCTATAATGTAAAAAGTATCTTCTTTTTTCAGTTTGCGGATTATTCTAAATATGATAAGAATGTATCTACAAATAGTAATCGTTTTAAATCGCTTATTAAGTATATAGCCGATTATGCAAAAGTTGCACTTGGCGCTTCCTATAGTTCCTTTAGGGACATAGAGCTGCTAAAAAAAGAAAAGAGTAATTTGGAAAATGTAATCAACAGATCGGTTAATTATTCCAGAATGCGCTACAACAGGGTAGATGTTCCAGAATCCTATAGAAATTTGGTAACGGCCGAGTTTACCGATGATTTTACTATGGGGTATACCCACGAAATCGGTTTTAGGGCTGGTACGTGTACACCATTTCAATTTTATGATATTCCATTAGAAGTACAGCAACCCATTAAGATTCACCCTTTTGCCCTTCATGATTACTCACTGTTAACCGCTAAAAGCGAAGAACAGATAATGGAAAAAATAAAAGCAATCCACACCGAGGTTAAAAAGGTGGACGGGTCTTTTGTCACTGTTTTTTCGAATGAACTGCTTGGTGGTGAAGAGAAATTCGACTGGAAAAGAATATACAACAACGTAATAAGCACGTATAATGTTTAAAGATATAATCACAGATGTTTTTTTTGATCTTGACCACACCCTTTGGGATTTTGAAAAAAATTCGGCACTCACCTTTGAGCGTATACTGCCGGCTCACCATGTCACCGTGCCCTTAGCCACTTTTTTAGAGGTGTATGTGCCAGCCAACTTAGTGTTTTGGAAAATGTATCGGGAAGAACGAATTACAAAGGCGCAACTACGCTACCAAAGGTTAAAATCTGTTTTTGACACTTTGGAATATTCCGTATCCGATACTACTATTCATAGTCTTGCAGAAGACTATATTAAACAACTATCCTCGCATACTTTTTTGTTTCCGAACGCTATAGACATATTGGAGTATTTGAAACCGAACTACCGACTACATATTATTACTAATGGATTTCAGGAAATACAAGAGAAGAAATTACGAAATTCCGGGATTCACCCTTACTTTGAACAAATCATAGATTCTGAGATGGCCGGAGTAAAGAAGCCGGACCCGATTATTTTTAATTTGGCATTGGAAAAGGCCAAGGTTAAACCGGAATCGTCAATAATGATAGGGGATAGTCTTGAAGCCGATATTCTTGGTGCTAGGGCAGTAGGTCTACATGCCTTGCATTTTAATGCCCACGGAGAAGCCGAACATAAACATAGCCCCATGATTACGGAGCTAAGGGAAATAAAAACATATTTATAGAGTTACTACTAGTATACTATAGCCACTAAAGTTGGGTTAGGATACTAAGGAAGCTGATATGAACCGTTTGCAAAACCATCTTTTATTAACGATAGCTACGTTGTTACTTTCGTCTTGCTCGGAAAAGCAGGATTTTACTCAGTATGATGATCTCAGTATTACCCCAACCTTGGAGGCCAGTATATTCTTTGTAAAAGTACAGGAGAGTCTTATCAATAGAGTAGTCGATGTTAGTTTTTTTACCCAAGAATTTAATTTTGATGCTTTTGAAGAAGCGTTTTTTTCTGATAGGGTAGTGGAAGGTGTTATTACTTATGAGTTGCAAAATACAACGGCTAAGCCCATACAAATTGAATTAGAATTTTTGGATGCAGAGGGTTTATTGTTGGATACAGAGCTTTTTGTAATGCCCGAAGCACCAACGGCAACTTTAATTCGTGAGGTCGCCTATGGTAATTCCGGTAAAAGTTTGGATATCCTCCGAAATACATCCAACATAAGACTCAATGCATCTAATTTTGGTGATAATGTAAGTACCTCTGGTATTTCCGGGGCATCAATAGTGCTGCAATCCAGTGCTCAATTTATGCTTAGGTTAAAATGAGAATTCTACCTCATGTTTCTCTACTTATAATTTTGGTTTCAGCTATTCTAAGCGGACAAAACAAACAAGTATTGTACGATTTTACGGAAATTCCGCAATCGTTGCTACTAAATCCAGGAATGGAAACAGATTTTCAATGGTTTGCCGGTGTTCCACTACTTTCCGGTGTTTCCGGTTTTGCCGGTACTAATGGAATTACGGTGAACGATATTTTTGCAGATGACGGTTTGGATATTAACGATAAGGTCCGCAATCGTATGGTCGCTGGGCTAACAAATCGAGACCAATTTAGCCAAGGCTTGCAAATAGATTTATTTAACGGAGGCTACCGTAGTAAGCATTCTGGCCTTTTCTATTCCTTTGGCGCATACTTAGAAATGGATAATATTCTTTATTGGCCCCAAGATTATGCATTTCTTGCCTTTGAAGGCAACGCAGATCAGTTAAATCGCCGTTATGATTTGGGAGATTTAAAAACTAGGGGGTCCCTAGTCACTGTTTATCATTTTGGAATCAATAAAAAAATAAACAAGAAGCTTACTGCTGGCGTTAGGGGTAAATTATATTCTGGAATTACAGATTATAATGCAACCAATAACAATGGTTACTTGGTAAATACTGAAGGACAAAACAATAGCATAGCATCAACCTTGAGTGCAGATATGCAATTGCGCAGTTCAGGTTTTAGTGCCTTAAATAATGCGGAGAATCAAGGTACGCTGGCAAGTACATTTGTAAAAAGGGCTGTTTTTGGAGGAGATTTGGGTTTGGGAATAGACTTAGGTTTCACGTATCGTTTAAATGAACGCACTGCTATAACGGGTAGTCTTTTGGATTTGGGTTTTATCTATCATAGTGGCAATGTGTATAAGTATAGTTTAAAGGGAAATGCTACCGTAGAAGGAATAGAAATCAATGTACTACGCGAGCTTGCAAATCTCAATCGTGACTTTTGGCAAGATTTGGTAGATGAGGTAGAGGAACTCGTTCCTTTTGAAACCACGAACAGCGCATACGTAACATTTAGGCCTACACAGTTAAACGCGTCTATTCGCCATGATTTTGGTAGGCCCATTGATTCAGATGAAGATTGTGATTGTAGTATTGTTGGTCCACAAAATAGAATCACGAAATATAGGAATGCAACAGGGGCACAATTACATGCTATCAATAGGCCTAGAGGCCCACAAGTTGCGTTAACAGGATTTTATTTGAGGCGGTTCGGGCGTTTTATGGCGGTAAAAGGAACCTATACGGTAGATAAATTCAGTAGAACCAATCTTGGACTAGGATTTAGTTTTCAAGCAGGACCTGTAAATTTTTACGCAATAGGAGATAATTTGTTGTCCTACCAAAATATTGCTGCCAGTAACTACGCATCTTTTCAGTTAGGATTAAATATCATATCTTGGGGCGGCAAGTGATAAGTTAAAAATAACACTAGTTCACTTCAGTTTGGCACGCTTATTTCATTTATTACTGCGAATACATAAACACACTATTTTGAAAAATTTATTATTTATTATTATGGTCCTTATCGGATACACGGGTATTGGACAAGTTGATTTAAACAGCTATAAGTACATCATAATCCCTAAAACATTAGGTGAATTTGAAAAGCAGAATCAATATTTGACAAGCACTTTGCTTAAATATGAATTTGTTCAAAAAGGGTTTACGGCCGTATATGACGATGCCTTGCCAAACGATCTATTATTGGATAGATGTCTTGGGTTAACAGCGTTGTTAAAAGATGACTCCTCAATGTTCAGCACCAAAATTAGTATTGTTTTGGAAGATTGTCAGGGACGAGAAGTGTTCAGTTCCATGGAGGCGAGCAATAAGATAAAAGAATATACAAAAGCTTATAAAGAGGCGATACAGGAGGCCATGGTGTCGTTTGCTAGTTTTGATTATAGCTATTCCGAAAAGGATGAAGTAGCCGAGCCAATAACGTTAAGTTTTAAAAATGATGTAAAAAGCTTGGATTCGGATAGCCCAGCTTCTACGATGAATAGTAACAAAAATAGAAGTAAAGTTATAAGGCAAACTAGTACCCTAGAGGATCAAAGCTTTAAAAGTATGGAGCCCGTAGCATCGGATATTAAACAGGGCGCTACTAACAAGGCCTTTGAAACTACCTTGGATTCGGCGATTACAAATGATCTTTTATTGTACGCGCAGCCCATGACCAACGGTTACCAACTTTTGGACAATAGCTCAAATGTAACCATGAAACTATTAAATAGTTCAACGGAAAATGTCTTCATTGGTCAAGCTGGTGATATAAGTGGCATGGTATTTCAAAGAGACGGTATTTGGATCTTTGAGTATTATTCAGGAACCAAAAGAGTGCAAGAAGAGCTTAATATCAAATTCTAAAAGTCATATTTGTCCTTCCAACGGTGCTTTAAAAAATCACTTAGCGTTTTTTCTCTTGGATTGTTGCCTGGTTTATAAAATGTGCTTCCGGAAATTTCATCTGGAAGGAATTCGGATGTCACAAAATTGTTTTCAAAATCGTGTGCATATTTATAGTCTTCTCCATAGCCCAAATCCTTCATTAATTTGGTGGGTGCATTCCTAAGCGCCAAAGGCACCGGTAGGTTACCGGTTTGCTTTACCGTTTGTTGCGCTTTGCCTATGGCCATATAACTTGCATTACTTTTTGCCGATGTAGCCAAATATACAGCGCACTGGCTCAGAATTATCCTTGATTCCGGATATCCTATAGTAGTAACCGCTTGGAAGGTGGTGTTTGCAATAACTAAGGCCGTAGGGTTGGCCAGACCAATATCCTCCGATGCGGCGATCAACATCCTGCGTGCAATAAACTTTACGTCCTCGCCACCTTCGATCATCCGGGCGAGCCAGTATACCGCGCCATTTGGGTCACTACCCCTAATAGATTTTATAAAAGCGGACACAATATCGTAATGCTGCTCTCCGGTCTTGTCATATAAAACCGTATTCTTTTGTATTTTTTGAAGTACAAGGTCATTCGTGATTTCAACTGTATCCGAGTCTTCTGAATTAATGATAAGCTCAAAAATATTAAGTAGTTTTCTTCCATCTCCACCAGATAAACTAAGTAATGCTTCCGTCTCCTTAAGGTGAATTGTTTTGGACTTTAAATAGTTGTCCAGTTTGAGTGCTCTTTTTAAAAGCGCAATCAAATCTTCTTTACCAAATGCGTTTAGTATATAAACTTGACAGCGAGACAATAAGGCGGGTATCACCTCAAAACTGGGATTTTCCGTGGTGGCACCTATTAATGTTACCCAGCCTTTCTCAACGGCACCTAGTAAGCTATCCTGTTGCGATTTGCTAAAACGATGAATTTCGTCGATAAATAGAATAGGGTTTTTGGTCGTAAATAGCCCTCCGGCCTGTTTTGCCTTGTCTATGACTTCTCTTATGTCCTTTACGCCACTGTTTATCGCACTGAGTACATAGAAAGGGCGTTCACTCTCTTCGGCAATTATAGTTGCCAATGTTGTTTTACCCGTTCCTGGTGGTCCCCAAAGAATTAAAGAGGGAATAATTCCTTTTTTAATCTGATTGGTCAATGATCCTTTCTCACCCACTAGATGATGTTGACTTATATAGTCTTCTAAAGTTTTAGGTCGTATGCGTTCAGCTAAAGGTTCGTTCATAGCATAAAAATAGCTAAAGTTAGCGAAGTGAAATTAACAAGTCGTGCAATATGACGCTATATTTCATGTTTATAAATAAAGGTGACAATAGTGCTGGTTTTTTGCTTTGGCCAAAATCTTGTAGTATGATAGTAAAGTGTAATTAAATGTCCGATGCTTCTCATTTTAGGTTTTCCAATTCTGTTGTGGTAGTGCCCTTAATGGCTGTGCTAGCGATATGGAGTGTGTATTGGGTAGAATTGGCACAACAGGTGAACTTTAATAGCTATGGCATCTACCCACAAACAATGTCTGGACTTAAGGGCCTTGTTTTTAGTCCCTTTATTCATGGATCCTTAGAACATCTTTATAATAATACGATACCCTTGGCAGTACTTTTGGCGGCGCTGTTCTACTTCTATAATAGAATTGCTTGGAAGATTGTGTTATGGGGTGTTTTGATATCCGGTTTTTTGACTTGGTGTATTGGTAGGCCATCCTATCATATTGGAGCAAGTGGGTTAATTTACGTGTTGGCTAGTTTTACCTTTTTTAAAGGAGTCTTTTTAAAACATTATCGTTTAATTGCCCTGTCCTTAGTAGTAGTATTTATTTATGGAAGCTTGTTATGGTATATTTTCCCGGTTAAGGAGGGGATTTCCTGGGAAGGCCATTTAGGTGGTTTTGTAACAGGGTTGTTCTTGGCTATTGTTGTTCGCGCAAAAATTCCATTACCAAGTAAATTTGAGTGGGAACGGGAGGATTATGATGAAGACTCAGATAGTTTTCTAAGACAATTTGATGCCGATGGTAATTTTATAGAATTACAACAAGAAGAAGATACCGAAAACGATGTTATTCAAGTTAATTACGAGTATAAAAAGGATATTGAAGATCGTAACAAATCTTAGTTGCTCAAACGTTGTCTGACCGCTTCATATAGGAAAACAGCGCATGCGACCGAAACGTTTAAAGAAGCGATTTCTCCCTTCAAAGGTATTTTGGCACTGTAGTCGGAGGCCTTAATAATCGAAGGCGTAATGCCTCGATCTTCGGAGCCCATAACAATCGCTATCGGTTCAGTAAATGAGATGTCATAAACAGATTGATTTGTTTTTTCTGTTGCCGATACAATTTTAACTCCCGAGGCTTGAAGATAGAAAACGGCATCCTTCAAATGGTCCACTTTAGCAATTGGCACTTTAAATGCCGCACCCGCAGATGTCTTAATCGTATCTGCCGTTACGGGAGCTGCTCCTTTTTTTTGAATAATGATACCATCCACGCCCGTACATTCTGCTGTTCTAATGATGGCGCCAAAGTTTCGAACATCGGATAGTTGGTCCAACAATAAAAACAACGCAGGCGTTTCTTTGGCAACAGTGCGCTCTACCAACGCTTCCAACGATTCAAAGGAAACAGGGGAGATATTGGCCACTGCTCCTTGGTGGTTATTTTTGGTTAGTCTGTTTAACTTTTCAATAGGGACATAAACCGTGTTGATGTCCTTTTGGCGCAATAGTCGCTCTAGATCTTTTATAAGATCGCCTTTCAAGCCTTTTTGCACAAAGACCTTATCTACGTCCTCGTTTGAGTTAACAGCTTCTATGATGGCGCGTATGCCATAGATTTGGGTAGTTTTTTCCATTGGACAAAAGTAAATAAAAAACCCGCTAGGATTGCTAGCGGGTTCTTCCAAATTCATAAGGTAGCACCTATTGTGTATTTAGATATTGTAAGACTTCTTTCAAATCGTCTAAGTCTTTAATTTTAATTTTTTCTTTCTTTAAATAAGCTTCTGTACTGGAGCGTACACTATCCGGTAAAAGCTTTAAGAATTTTTTGTTCTTAAATTCTACTTCGTCTACCCTATTTTTTCCTTTTACTTCCAAATAATATTCCGAGAACTGTGTGAATTTTGGGGGAGTAGCTTTTACAAAGGAATTAGGAGATTTTTGACCTTCTGTAAACTTTGCAGTGTTTCTAAGGTAAAGGGCATAATCCCCCTCAACCAAAAGTGTTAGATATCCATTTTGGGTTAGTCCCTTTTTATCAATGAAGGTGCTAAAGCGTAGTACTTTACCGTCATTAGATACTAAAGATATTTTTTTGTCACGGCCTAAACCTCTTATAGGTTCCTCTTTAAGATTTGATTGTTTAATTTCTATCTCTTGGTTGTAGGAATTATATCTATAATAGACCTTTCCTGTATTTTCGTCTTCGTAATAAACATTTCCTGGTTGAAATTGGTTTGATGTATAGGGAGAACCCGACATATTAGGTATAAGGTCGCCGTCTCGAGATGCGCGTTCTGAGATTGGCCCCATAAGTGTTTCCAACTGCCCTAGGCTGTTAGCATTTCCACCCGCAGAGCTTGAACTTAATACCTGCCCCGTATATTGGGATTGCATACCAAAATGAATCAGGGTAATTAAACTGAATATAATTTTTTTCATTTTATCAAATTAAACTGTTA
>CAZUIE010000004.1:9240-46649 GCA_964620945.1 uncultured Maribacter sp. | reverse complement strand
ATCAGGGTAATTAAACTGAATATAATTTTTTTCATTTTATCAAATTAAACTGTTAGATGTTTATTATACCTAACAAGTCCCTAAATTCGAAATTCTATATGTTAATATTTACCTTTAGGATTAGATTAACAATTATTTAACTTAATCAATCAAATCGCGATATGCATTTCATTATTTTGATTTGTTCAAGTAAAAAGACTGTAATCGTCCGTTATTTTCGGTAGCCAATAATACATTAGTATTCGTAGTTTTTACGAGTTTTAAATCTTTGATATTTCCATTAATCCTTAAACCGGTTTTTTGAGCAGAAACAACTTGATATCCATCATTTTGGTTAGATAGCATTATGATACCGGAGAATGAATCTAAGCGAGGAGTTTCTACTTCTGTATTATATATGTTACCGCCAACGATAACATCTTCAAACCCATCTTGGTTAATATCAAAAAATGAATAAGATAGATTGGGAATGGACTGCGCTTCAATTGGCAAATAGTGTTGTTCGAATTTTCCGTTCCCTTTGTTCACCAATAGTATGGAATTAAATTCGGTAGCTTCGCGATTATAGGCGTTTTTAAGATTTTCTCCATAAATATCTTCAAGGCTTGCATTTGCAAATTCTGCATATGTTCTAAACTTGGCGTCAATAAAGGGCATTTGTTGCGAGGAGCATTCTTTTCCGCGAACGGGCACATATTCGCCTCCGTATTTTTTACTTAATACGATATCGTTGCTGCCGTTACCGTCGAAGTCTGTGGCATATATTTTAAAGGGTTTTTCTTCGCTCGCACTAAATTTTAGATTTAGCCCAACGTTGCCAATTAAATAATCGTTTAGGCCATCGTTATTTACGTCGGTCTCACCAATCTCATACCACCATCCTTTGTTTGTTACCGCGGAGGGTAACATAGTCGATGATTTGTTTTTAAATGATCCTTTTGCATTTTTAAACATACCTATAGTGGTCCATTCTCCTACAGCAATAAAATCGTCCCAACCATCATTGTCAAAATCCGTCACTTTAATAGCGTTAATTATTCCAAACGATTGCAACTCTTTAGCTTTTTCTTCGGTAACATCTATTAACTCGCCATTTCTGTTTTCATAAAGAGTAGATGCATGATGTTTGGGGTAATTCTTCGGAACCACTCTATTGCCAACGAGCAAGTCTTTATCTCCATCGTTGTCAATATCTATGGCCGTTACTGTTTTCCCATTTTTAGGAAAAGGCTGAAGGTCTGCGATGTCCTTTTTGGTGAAATTACCAACACCGTCGTTAATGTAAATTCTATCTAAATAAAAAGGGTTGTTCTCATCATACTCATTACCGCCACTTACCACGTACAAATCCAAATCGTTGTCGCCATCTAAGTCAAAGAACACCGATTCCATATCTTCATGTATTTTGTCCATTTCAAAAGCGGGTTGCTTTTTTTGTGTAAAGCGGTTACCGGATGATAGGAAAAGTTGGCTTGCAGTGCCAGAACTTGCCCCGATAAATACATCATCGTACCCATCCTGGTTTACATCGCCAGTGCTCATAAACGGTCCTAAAGTAGATTGTTTATAGGGTAATAGGATTTCTGTTTCAAAGTCGTCATAGTCATTTTCTATATGACGGTAGTCAACTAGGCTAGTAGCCATTTGTGTAAAATAGGTTGAGGTGTTCGATTTTTTTGGTTGAGGTTTTGCGTCCGAGACTACAAATAATTCGGTGGTATTCGCGGCAATATCATATCGTTCTTCTATCGTTCCGTTGTCCCATGTAACGCGTAAGGTATCTATAAGCGTATGCGGTCCAAGACCAAAGAGCGCAGCATTCTCCTGCGCAGAACGGTAGCCACGTACGCGTCTAGGGACAATTAGTTGCGTTTCATCATTGTAAGTTATTTGTACTTTAGCGGTCTGTTCAGAATGTTCCCCTTGCAGTTTTACCTTTAAGTAATTGCCCTTTTTGAGTTCAACCGTATTATTTTTATAGAGCATGGCGGTTTCATCCATATTGTTGACCACAAGATCTAAATCTCCGTCATTATCTAAATCTCCCAAACTAGCTCCGTTGCTAAAGGTGAAGTCTGCAAGTCCCCAGTTTTTAGCTTTACTTTCAAACGTTAAATTTCCGGTTTGTTCAAATAATAGGTTGGGCAGTTTTTCTGTAGGTAGGTTGTAATAAAGTTCTTGTTTTACTTCTAAAGGAACAGATCTCCCATATTGTTGTTTAGCTTTAGTTACATTCTTTTGGGAGTCGTTATCCAATGCATATCTGCGATATCCATTGGTTACATAAATATCTTTATCTGTGTCCAGGTCCAAATCGGACATAAGAACGGACCAGCTCCAATCTGTACTTGCAGTTTGGGTTAGCTGAGCAATATTATTGTAATAACCATTTCCTGTATTAAGTTGCAAACTGTTGTACATATACTGGTATTGATACCCCTGGGTCTTCGTCAAATAGTCAAACCGTTTTGTATCCATGGATGCCATAAGGGTCTTCGATCGTTTATGATCATTAGACGACATATCTAAAACAAAGATATCTTCATTGTTGTCATTGTTCATATCCGCAATGTCTAGGCCCATGCCATAAAAAGACAGGTGGTTGGTACGTTGCTTAATTTGATCTGTGAAGGTTCCATTTTGATTATTAATGAATAGTGCATCTGGGATATAATAGTCACTCGCAATATAAATATCTGGCCAATTATCGTTGTTTACATCACTAATGGCTAAACCTAAACCAAAAATAGGGCGCTCTAAACCCGCCTTTTTTGTAATATCGATAAACTTGCCGTTTTCGTTCTGGTATAAATGTGAAGAATTAAAAAATTCTGACTCTTCGTTCTTTGCTACAAGTTGTGCTAAGGTAGTTGGATCTACACCGTAATATTCATTTTCATTCATCACTAGACAGTCAAGGTCTCCGTCCTTATCATAATCAAAAAAAGCAGATTGAGTGCTTATTCCCATGTCATCCAAGCCATAGCCTTCTGCTTCTTCTAAAAAAGTATTGTTTTGTTGGTTGATATATAATAGATTTTTTCTGGAATATCTTGTGTTGGGACCTCCTTGTGATATGTATATATCCATCCAACCGTCATTATTTAGGTCAGCGAAGGTTATTCCGTTAGACCAAATTTTACCTTTATTGATGCCGGACGAAGCCGTAATATCTTCAAAAATTAGATTTCCTTTGTTCAAGTAAAGTCGGTTCTCTACTTGATTACCGCAAAAAAAGACATCAAGTAAACCATCATTGTTAATATCCTCGATTCCTACACCTGCGCCATTGTAGAAGTAATCATAGTCGAACAGATTACTGATGGTGCTTAAATCCTCTTTGACATGATTAGCGAAGAGAACTCCGCTATAACCAGGATCGATCTTATCAAATATGGGTGTAGTATTAGAGCTGTTCTTTGATGAATCAGGTTGCGTTTTTACATCATTTTCGGATTTATTTTTGTCAGATTTACAACCTGTGATGAGCAGCAGAACAATAGTTACTATGGAGAATTGTAATCGCATGGGTTTCCTTTCTTTTAATAATAGGGGTATAGTTTTAATCCGCGTCAAAAATAGGAACAAGTTATTAAAACAAAAAACGGCCCTCTGGTAAGGGCCGTTTTTAAAAAGTATAAAATATACTGTTTACAAATTATCAGGACAGAAATCCAATTGTTCACCAGTATTTGGTTCTTCACCTTCGGCTACCACATTTCCGTTTGCAGAAGTGATGGTGTATAGAATTTCTTCATCAAAATCTCCAGAAACAAAAACTATCGAAATAGTCTGAGCTCCAGTAGGAACTTCAAATGTGAACTCCTGTGTTGATGATCCAAAAGGGCGTGTTCCATCGTCTACGTTAGCAATTGAATTTACTGGCCCTCCGTCAATACTAACGTCCAAGCTAGCTCCGTTCCAACCATCACCAAAGGTGTCGGTCGTATTTACCGTCCAAGTACCAGCCGTAGGAACGGAAGGTGCACAAACGATATCGGCTGTATGCAAGAAACGTGCATTGAAGAACGCTCCGGTTAAGGTACCGGTATTATTGGCAAAGGAATACCTTCTGCCGTCGGTCAATACCATTTCAAATCGAACGGTAAATTGATCTCCGCCAAAGATTTCATCACCAGGTAAGCTTATTGCCGACTGAATAGCGTCTGCTGTAGTGGTATATTGATATCTTGGAAGGTCAAAAGGACCCGGTGCGAAAGCAGACGCAGGTATGGTCTCTACCAATATTTCGTCACGGTCATTGTCCGCTCCGGCTTCATCGGTATTGTCCCTAAACCCAAAGTAAACCTCTACTTCAGATAAGAGGGCACCACCTTCCTCATCCTGTGCTTCTAGGATAACGGTAAAGTTACCTCCGGCCAATGTGCTCGTGGCAACATCGAACAGGATTTCGCTTTCCAGTATGTCAACAGTTCTTAAGACTGCCCCACGTTCCACACCTGAAAAGATGCCATCAATGGGTTTGTCAGCTTCTGCACAGGACGCCAGTAGTACCAACGCGCTAGCTACAAAAGCAATTTTAAAAGAATTATATAATGATTTTTTCATTTTTCTTTAGTTTTAAATTAGTTAGCGGGTGGGAATGCAGGACTTGCAGGATTCGTATCCCAAAATACCTGTGTGTTCAAATCTGTCCTCTGTGTTAAATTGGGATTTGTAATTACCTCGTTCTGTGGAAGTAATAAAGTTCTAGGGAAAGGCCCTGGATTTAATTCCCAATTTGGAGATAATGTGGTTGGATAACCTGTTTTTCTGTAATAGTTATATGCTTCCGTGGCTCCACCGAATAGTGTGGTAAAGTACTGCTCCGCATATACGTTTTGCTTGTCATCACCAGTGGCTGTATTGAACTCAGCAACAATACCATCGATGTAGGCAGTTACTTCTGCGTCCGTTGGCGCTAGTGATAAGTCAGCGGAACCATCCAAGGCACCAAAGCTCTGTACTTTCGCGATGGATTTTTCCAATCCTGAACGTAGGAAGGTAGCTTTATCGGCATCAGATCCCATTTCACCTCTCCAGAAATCCACGTAAGAAGACAATAAAATTGGTTCTATACCTGCACCTCCACCACCTTTGCCAAGACCTACACCGTCTGTAAGTCCCGTATCAGGGTCAAAAGCACTACTGTCAAACAGTCCACCTGCAGGATATACTCCCGCTGCTGTTTTCTTAAAGTTGTCCGGTGGAGCACCTTCATCATTACCATGAGATCTTCCCCAGTAGCCATTGTTAACGCTGCAATACGTGAAACCTCCATCAATATAATGTTGTGGTGGAACCACTAAGGAACAAGCTAAATCTTCCTCGTTAGGAGGCACAGCAACACCATTCACGTCCAATGCACCTGGTGTACCATTTGATTGTCTGTAGAAATAGTATCTGATTCTTGGATCGTTATTGTTCAACATTAGCTCCATCATGTAATTGGAGTGGTAAATATTATTTCCCGAAGGTGTATAATCTGTAGCATAATCCGGGTGTCTAGAATCTGGCTGCAGTTCACTGGTGCCATATCGTAATTGGAAATCATCGTCACTATCAGATATATAATTGTCATCTGCAATTACCGCGTTGAATGCTGACACATTACCTGTGTTCTTGTAGGAGCGCAGGCGTATGGAGTTAATCAGCTTTACCCATTTAGTGGTGTCTTCGTTGTAATACAAATCCACGGCACCTTGTGATTCGGGACCAGCAGCAAGCAATGCTTCCGCTTCATCCAATAATTGAAAGGCGGCTGCGTATACAGCTTCTCCACTGTCTAAATTTGGTGCAGGAAACTCCAAGGGTTGTCCTGCTTCGCTAAAGGCAGCTGCACCTAAAAAGTCAACTAACTGAAACAAAGAATAGGCGTATAGGGTTTTTGTTACACCTATGTGGAAAGAATAGTCGACATCCGATGTGGCATCAATACCTTCCAACGCCTGTAAGTTGGTTAACATACCTACAGAAACACCATCACCAACTCCGTTTCCGCCCGAACTATACGTTCTAGACCAGTTACCGTTAAGTACGGTACCGGGAAGTCCATTGAAATAGTTACGGTTTCCAAATACATCTATTCTGGTCAAGTTAGCGGCATTATCGCTAAAGGTTTGCTGATTAGTGGCAAAAGCCAACTGTACGCTGTTCAGCAGTAAATTAGGATCTGCTTGATCGGTAGATAAGTCGTTGGGACTTACACGCTGATCCAGATCTATGGTCTCACATGAGGTAATAAATCCACCTACAAGGAGCGCTATTGTTATATTTTTAATTATTTTTTTCATTGTATGATTCATTAACAATTTTATTAGAAACTTGCTTTAAGAGTAATACCGTATCTTCTTGCGGAAGGTCCGTTGATAAAGTCAAACCCAAATCCGTTACCAATACCGACACCAGCTACGTTAGGGTCAAAATTAGCCCCGTCCGGAGTATTGTAGGCATCGTACCAAAGGTTGAAACCCTGTGCAGTTATAGAAAGACTACCAAAAGGTGTTCTGTCCAAGTATTTAGCAGGGAAATTGTAGCTAAGCGATACCTCCTGTAAACGGATTACAGATGCATCGTATATCCTCATTTCCGTAGGACCGAACAATACGTTTGTAAAGTAGTACGTAGAGTTGTTGATCTGTAGATCATTGGGCTGTCCCGTACTCTGACGAATACCTGGTAGAATATAGGTGTCCAATCTGTTTTCCGTTTCGGTAATAAGACCTCTACCTAACAACGTTGCCGTTGTACTGGATAGGATGTCACCACCTTTCGTATGGTTCACCTGGAAATTAAGATTCCAGTTCTTGTATCGGATATTGTTGATAAAGTTCATTTGATAATCCGGTACAGCATCACCAATAATTGGAACATCACCGTTGGCATCTTGTTCAGCAACAACGTAATTACCTGCATCATTGATCAAGAAATTGCCATCGTCATCCCTTGCTATTTGGGTACCTACGATAGTACGTAAGGACTCTCCTTCAATCGCTGCGTTAGATCCTCTAAATAGACCTCCTCCTACAGCTAATGAACCAGCATAAGCGATGAAATCCTGCTCTTGCTCTACAACCACCTCGTCATTGGCAAAAAAGTTAACACTTGAGTTCCAAGAGAAGTTGTCACTTCTAATGACATCAACGCCTAACACGGCCTCTACCCCTTTGTTGCTAATTTGTCCAATGTTACTTTGCGTAAAGCTAAAACCTGTAGAAGGCGCCAATGGTTCTGTAACAATAAGGTCATTGGTTCTACGATCGTAATATGTTAAATCCAATGAAATTCTGTTTTTCCAGAACTTGGATTCCAGACCTACTTCATATTCCTCCAATAGCTCAGGACGCAGGTTTGGATTCGCCCTAAAGTTATCTACCTGATTGGTAGTTAATGAACCGCCATCAAATGGATCTACAAAACGCTGTGGATCTTGTTGTACCACGTTAACTGTAGGATAAGAAAACTCGGTATCAAAATTTGCAGAGGTACCATAACTAGCTCTCAATTTCAGGAAGTTCAATCCATTTTCCGATTTTATTCCGTTCCAGGCCGCTGTTGGCAGGAAGGATAAACTCGCTCCAGGATATGTCTGGTTACGATTCTCGCGGGCAAAGTTTGAAACCCAGTCAGACCTTGCGGATACCGTAAGGAACAACATGTTATCATAATCCAATGTGGCCTGGCCCAAAAGACCTACGATGTTTCTATTTCTAGAAAACTGGATCGGTAATTGATTTTCGTAGTTGAAGTGTCTTTTCACACCAAAAACAAGTTGACCTGTACTGGCTACACCGGAACGGTCAAAGTTATCCTGTCGTGAATTTGCACCTACCGTGAAGGTCATTCCCAACTTCTCCGAAAGGTCATAATTACCGTTCAAGGACAGGAAGTGATCCCAAATTGTGTTGTTGTTATCAAAAGTGTCGTAGAAACCGAATATCGCATCAGAGAATTCTACCCCACCTTTGTTGGAACCGTTAATGTTACGTTCGTTATAAAAATCAAGACCTGATCTCCAAGTAACATTAAGGTTGTCGTTTATTGCATAGTCCAAGGAAAGATTCCAGTTGAACCTGTTTGTCAATTGTCTGTACTGTACGTTTTTCGCAGTCCATCTTGGGTTGATAATGTCGTTACCGTTACGGTAGTAGACACTGGAACCATCGATCGGATTCTCAAAAGGCAGCCCCATCAAATCTACACTACGAGGTGTAAAGAATACGTTACCAAATACAGAAAGACCATCCGTACCGTTACCCCTACTAGCGGCAACCGGTGGACTGGTAAAGTCCGTTCTGGCAAAGTTCATTGTTCCCCTTACCGTGAATTTATTGGATAGCTTTGAAACACCACCTACAGAAACCGTTGTTCTGTTCAATCCGTTCCCGGGGATGAAGTTATCTTCATTTAGATACCCTAAGTTGGCATTGAAACTTGTATTTCCATCAGCCGAACCACCGGATATATTAACGGAGGTATTCTGGGCATTACCCGGCTTAAATAATTCTTCCATAGAATTATAAGGCTTCCAATCGTAACGTGCCCCTTGTAATTCAGGAAAAGCATTTCTTGTTGAAGCTACTGCCGTAGTAGAATATGGATGTTCCAATGTTGCGTTGGCATCGATTAAGGGCTGTCTTCCCCAACCGGCTACACCACCTTCGTCGAAACTTGGTCCCCAGTTACTAAAGAACCATCCAAAGTTTTGATCGAAACCATTACCATAAGAATCTTGGTAGTCAGGTATCGATGCCATTTCAATGGTATTGTACGACTGGCTAACGGTAATTTCCGTTTTCTTAGGACCCGTATTAGCCGCACCGGCTTTAGTGGTAATGAGAATAACCCCGTTACGACCTTGGCTACCATATAATGTGGCTGCGGCCAAACCTTTAAGTACTTCAATGTTTTCAATGTTGTTCGGATCTAAATCCAAGAATCTAGAAGAACTCGGGTTACCACCAATAAAATCCCCAGGATTGTTCGTATCGTTAGAGAATGGAATACCATCCACAATGAACAAGGCTTGGTTAGTACCGCTAAAGGAACTTAAACCCCTTACGGTAATGTTGGTAGCCGAACCGGAAGATCCACCGGCAGCAACGATTTGTACACCGGCCGCTTTACCAGAAAGTACCCTGGCAACATCACCTTCGGTTCTACCCTCCAGTTGGTCTGCACCTACAGACGTGGTGGCGTAACCAAGTGCCTTTTTCTCCCTTTTAATACCTTGGGCAGTTACCACAACCTCTTCCAAGGCTTGGGCATCTTCCTCCATTTGAACGTTAATCGTGCTTCCTGCGCCAACATTCTGCCTAACAGCTTTCTGACCAATATAGGTAAAGAGAAGCGTTTGCCCTGTTGAAGCGCTGATAGCATAATTACCATCAAAATCCGTTTGGGTACCATTCGTTGTCCCTTCAACAACTATGTTTACCCCGGGCAAGGGAAGCCCGTCCTGATCGGTAACCGTCCCGGATACCGTTCTGTCCTGTGCAAAGGAAATCTGCACAACTAACGCCAAAAATAGCGTTAACAATCCATTTAATTTTGTTCTCATTTTTAAAGTTATTTGAATTAGCTAAGCGCAAAAGTCATAATAATGTGTTAATAAACCAAACTAATTTTAATAAAAGTTTAGGTTATAACTTTATAATGTGAAGTTGTAGATAAAACAAGGGGTGTATTTAAAGATTCACAATATAACACCGTTGTCATTAAGGATAAGATGGTTATGAGCGTGTTTTGTCTTCGAGATTTTGTTCGATTGTTGGTGGAAAATCGGTTAATCTTAGGGAGAACGGATTTTGTATAACTTTCAATCAAATGTCAAAGAATAGTTGTGCTTTTGATTTGTGTTTCGCCAAACATCTATATAGTAGTCTTTTCCCAGAAGATTAGGTTTGTGGTGTTTTCTTGATATTTGTTGGGTAGGTGTTAATTGGAGAATATGAGAAGTTTATATCTATATATAAGGTAAACTTATTTCGATAGTTTGGTGTAGCAGGGAAGTAAAGATGATATGATAGTGCGACGCAAATCCCCTTTTTTTAAAAAACTTAAAAAATAAATGAATGAGGGTTTGAAGTATTCGTAATTATTCTTACATTTGCCGACCCTTAAAGGAGGGGTAAAATTTACATATTTATATAGTATGCCAACAATATCACAATTAGTACGAACAGGAAGAGCCACAATTACTAAGAAGAGTAAATCGGCTGCTTTGGATTCGTGTCCTCAAAGAAGAGGGGTTTGTACCCGTGTTTACACGACTACACCTAAGAAACCAAATTCTGCAATGCGTAAGGTTGCAAGGGTGAGGTTAACCAACGGTAAGGAAGTAAACGCATACATCCCCGGAGAAGGACATAACCTACAAGAGCACTCGATAGTATTAGTAAGGGGCGGGAGAGTCAAAGATTTGCCAGGAGTTAGATATCATATCGTTCGTGGGGCATTGGACACAGCAGGTGTGGCCGGTAGAACACAACGTAGATCTAAGTACGGTGCAAAAAGACCTAAGAAGTAAAAACACTTTTTAAAAAGAAGAAATGAGAAAAAGACAGGCAAAAAAACGTCCACTTTTACCAGATCCAAGATTTAATGATCAGTTAGTGACCAGATTCGTTAACATGATGATGTGGGATGGTAAAAAGTCCGTGGCGTTTAGCGTATTTTATGATGCTATAGACATTGTGGATGCCAAGAAAACAGATGAAGAAAAAACAGCGTTAGAGCTTTGGAAAGACGCGCTTAGTAATGTAATGCCACACGTTGAAGTTAGAAGTAGAAGAGTAGGTGGTGCCACATTTCAAATACCAATGCAGATACGTCCGGATAGGAAAATCTCTACCGCAATGAAGTGGTTGATCAGTTATTCTAGAAAGCGTAACGAGAAAGGTATGTCCCAAAAATTGGCCGGAGAAATTTTGGCCGCTTCGAAAGAAGAGGGTGCTGCGGTAAAGAAAAGAGTGGATACACACAAGATGGCTGAGGCTAACAAAGCATTTTCTCACTTTAGATTTTAATCAGGGATGGCAAGAGATTTAAAACTTACTAGAAATATAGGTATTGCTGCGCATATTGATGCCGGTAAAACTACTACTACAGAGCGAATCCTTTTTTACACGGGAGTATCGCACAAGATTGGAGAGGTCCATGATGGTGCATCAACGATGGATTGGATGGAGCAAGAGGCAGAACGTGGAATTACAATTACTTCTGCTGCTACTACATGTGATTGGACATTTCCAAAAGAAAATGGTGAGCCTACCGCTGAAGCACAGGATTATCACTTTAATATAATAGATACCCCTGGTCACGTAGACTTTACGGTAGAGGTAAACCGTTCCTTACGTGTTCTGGACGGACTGGTTTTTCTTTTTAGTGCGGTAGATGGTGTAGAGCCGCAGTCCGAGACTAACTGGAGGCTAGCTGACAATTATAAAGTTCCAAGGATTGGTTTCGTCAATAAGATGGATCGTCAAGGTTCTAATTTCTTGGGTGTTTGTACCCAGGTGAAAGAGATGCTGAAGTCGAATGCAGTACCGATTGTTTTGAATATTGGGGATGAAGGAGATTTCAAAGGTATCGTAGATTTAGTAAAAAATAGGGCTATTGTATGGCACGACGATAATTACGGGTCTACATTTGATGTAGTCGATATTCCTGAAGAGATGAAAGCAGAGGTGCGTAAGTACCGTGCATTGTTGATTGAGGAAGTAGCCAGTTATGATGAGAACTTGTTGGAGAAATTCATGGAAGACGAGGACTCTATCACGGAGGATGAAGTACATGCTGCATTAAGAGCTGCCGTTATGGATATGGCTATTATACCTATGGTATGTGGTTCTTCTTTTAAAAATAAAGGAGTTCAGTTTTTATTGGATGCCGTATGTCGTTATTTGCCTTCTCCCTTGGATAGGGATAATATCGTAGGGGTGAATCCTGGTACCGGAAAAGAGGAGTTGCGAAAGCCTAACGTAAAGGAGCCGTTTTCAGCTTTGGCCTTTAAAATCGCTACCGATCCTTTTGTAGGTCGTTTAGCATTCTTCCGCGCCTATTCTGGTCGTTTGGACGCTGGTTCGTATATTTTGAATAACCGTTCAGGTAAGAAAGAGCGTATTTCTCGTATATATCAGATGCACTCTAATAAGCAAAATGCTATCGATTTTATCGAGGCTGGAGATATTGGTGCCGCAGTAGGGTTCAAGGATATAAAAACTGGGGATACAATGTCCTCGGAAAAACATCCTATCATATTGGAAAGTATGGATTTTCCGGATCCTGTAATCGGTATTGCGGTGGAGCCTAAGACAAAAGCGGATGTTGATAAATTAGGTATGGCGCTGGCAAAGTTAGCGGAAGAAGATCCAACCTTTCAGGTTAAAACTGATGAGGCTTCCGGTCAAACTATTATATCTGGAATGGGCGAGCTTCATTTGGATATTATTGTGGATCGTTTAAGAAGAGAATTTAAGGTTGAGGTAAACCAAGGGGAGCCGCAAGTAGAATATAAAGAGGCGCTTACCAAGTTGGCCGCACATCGTGAAACATATAAGAAACAATCTGGTGGTCGTGGTAAATTTGGAGATATCGTCTTTGAAATGAGTCCTGCTGACGATGATTTTGAAGGAGAAGGGTTGCAATTCGTAGATGAAATAAAAGGTGGGCGTATTCCAAAGGAATTTATCCCATCTGTTGAAAAAGGATTTGCTACTGCAATGCAAAACGGACCTTTGGCCGGTTTTGAGATGGATACGATGAAAGTAGTGTTAAAGGATGGTTCCTTTCATGCTGTGGATTCGGATGCACTTTCTTTTGAGTTGGCCGCAAAAATGGGGTACAAAGCTGCTGGTAAAGCTGCGGGTGCAGTAATTATGGAGCCTATAATGAAAATCGAGGTGATTACACCTGAGGAAAATATGGGTGATATTGTTGGCGATCTTAACCGTAGAAGGGGAACGATTTCTGATATGAGTGATCGTGCTGGAGCCAAAGTGGTAAAGGGAACCGTTCCATTATCCGAGATGTTTGGATATGTAACTTCGCTTAGAACCTTGTCTTCGGGTAGAGCAACATCAACAATGGAATTTTCACATTATGCCCAAACACCTTCAAATATATCTGAAGAAGTTATTAAAAAGGCGAAAGGTATAACAGCATAAATTAAGGTAATGAGTCAGAAAATTAGAATCAAACTAAAATCTTACGACTATAACTTGGTAGATAAATCTGCTGAGAAAATCGTAAAAACGGTAAAGACTACCGGTGCTGTTGTAACGGGGCCAATTCCTTTGCCAACACATAAAAAAATATTCACTGTTTTGAGGTCTCCTCACGTAAACAAGAAATCAAGAGAACAGTTTCAATTAAGTTCTTACAAGCGATTGTTGGATATTTATAGTTCGTCCTCAAAAACTATTGACGCTCTAATGAAATTAGAGTTGCCAAGTGGTGTTGAAGTAGAAATAAAAGTTTAAATTTGCAACCCTTTTCGGTATAGGAAAAGGTAGTACATGTCCCGAGCTGCGTGCAAGGGAAAAACGGATAAAAATAATTTAGGGTTAAATTATTTTGGCCCTATTTTTTTGAGTTGAGTTTAAATAGTAATAATAAATATAAATAGTATGTCTGGGTTAATAGGTAAAAAAGTAGGCATGACTAGTCTTTTTGACGAAAATGGAAAGAATATTCCATGTACCGTTATACAAGCTGGGCCATGTGTGGTTACCCAAGTCAGAACCGAAGAAGTTGATGGGTATAGTGCCCTTCAGCTTGGTTTCGATGACAAGGCAGAAAAACGTGCGAATAAGGCCGAAATCGGTCACTTTAAAAAAGCAGGTGCTTCTCCTAAGAAAAAAGTCGTTGAATTTTCAGGTTTTGATGAGGATTACAAATTAGGAGACACTGTAGGTGTCGATGTTTTTGTAGAAGGAGAATTTGTTGATGTTGTTGGTACTTCTAAAGGTAAAGGTTTCCAAGGTGTTGTAAAGCGTCATGGTTTCGCCGGGGTTGGACAAGCGACGCATGGTCAGCATAACAGACTTAGAGCGCCAGGTTCTATTGGTGCGGCATCTTATCCTGCAAGAGTTTTCAAAGGTATGAGAATGGCAGGAAGAATGGGGACAGATAGAGTTACGGTTCAGAACCTAAGGGTGTTGAAAGTAGTTCCGGAAAAAAATCTTTTGGTTGTTAAAGGTTGTGTTCCTGGTCATAAAAACGCTTATGTAACTATTGAGAAGTAATGAAGGTAGCAGTTTTAGATATTAAAGGAAGAGACACAGGTAGAAAGGCAGACCTTTCTGATCAAGTGTTCGGTATAGAACCTAATAATCATGCGGTTTATTTAGACGTTAAGCAGTACTTGGCACATCAGAGGCAGGGTACGCACAAGGCTAAGGAAAGAGCTGAGATAGCGGGTAGTACCAGAAAAATCAAAAAACAAAAAGGTACGGGTACCGCGAGAGCAGGTAGCATAAAGTCTCCAATTTTTAGAGGAGGTGGACGTATTTTTGGCCCTAGACCAAAGGATTATTCTCAAAAGTTGAATAAGAATTTGAAGCGTTTGGCAAGAAAATCTGCCTTAACCTTAAAATCAAAGGAGAAGTCGATTTTGGTCGTAGAGGACTTTGATTTTGATACGCCAAAAACAAAAGATTTTGTACAGGTTTTAAAGTCTTTGGGCTTGGAAAACAAAAAGTCTTTGATTGTGTTGGGCGATTCAAATAAAGGCGTATATTTGTCATCTCGTAATTTTACCCATTCAGAAGTTGTAACAAGCTCTGAATTAAGTACTTACAAAATACTAAATGCAAATAGTGTTGTGTTGTTGGAAGGTGCTTTGGAAGGAATAGAATCGAATTTAAACAAGTAAGACCATGAGCGTGTTAATCAAGCCCATTATAACGGAAAAAATGACAGCGGATAGCGAACTAAATAATCGCTATGGGTTTGTGGTTGATCCTAGGGCCAACAAGATTCAAATAAAGGATGCTGTTGAAGCAACTTATGGTGTGTCGGTAAAAAAGGTGCGTACAATGAATTACGGACCATCACGAAAATCCAGATTTACAAAAACTGGTGTGCAGCATGGGAAGACAAATGCCATTAAAAAAGCAATTGTTGACGTTGTTGAAGGTGATATAATCGATTTTTACAGTAATCTATAAAGACAAAAAATGTCAGTTAGAAAATTAAAACCAGTCACTCCAGGACAGCGTTTTAGAGTAGTAAACGGATTTGACGCCATTACTACTGATAAGCCGGAGAAGAGTTTGCTCGCTCCGTTAAAAAAGTCCGGAGGTAGAAACAGTCAAGGTAAGATGACCATTCGTCAAAAAGGTGGAGGTCATAAAAGAAGATACCGCGTAATCGATTTCAAACGAGATAGGCAAGATGCAGTAGCAACGGTTTCATCGATTGAATACGACCCGAATAGAACTGCTTTTGTAGCTCTGTTGTCGTATGCTGATGGCGAGAAACGATATATTATTGCTCAGAATGGCCTAAAAGTTGGTCAAACGGTAGTTTCTGGGTTAAATGCAACTCCTGAGATAGGAAATGCATTGCCTTTAAGTGAAATTCCGTTAGGTACTGTTATTTCATGTATAGAGTTACGACCAGGTCAGGGTGCAGTTATGGCACGAAGTGCTGGTGCTTTTGCTCAATTAATGGCAAAGGACGGGAAGTTTGTTACTGTGAAGATGCCTTCCGGAGAAACAAGATTGATTCTTTCTGGTTGTATGGCGACGATAGGTGCCATATCTAACTCTGATCATCAATTATTGGTGTCCGGTAAAGCGGGTAGAAGTAGATGGTTAGGTAGAAGACCGAGAACTAGACCGGTAGCCATGAACCCTGTTGATCATCCAATGGGTGGTGGTGAAGGAAGAGCTTCCGGTGGTCACCCAAGATCTAGGAATGGTATTCCTGCAAAAGGTTTTAGAACGCGTTCTAAAACGAAGAGCACAAACAAGTATATAATAGAACGTAGAAAGAAATAAAACTAGAAAGAAATGGCACGTTCACTAAAAAAAGGACCTTACGTTCACTATAGTTTGGAGAAGAAAATCCAACAGAGCGCTTCTTCAGGAAAGAAGACGGTCATAAAGACATGGTCAAGAGCTTCAATGATTACTCCTGACTTTGTTGGGATGACGATAGCAGTTCATAATGGAAGACAGTTTGTTCCGGTTTTTGTAACCGAGAATATGGTTGGTCACAAACTTGGAGAATTTTCACCTACAAGATCGTTTAGAGGTCATGCCGGTGCGAAAAATAAAGGTAAAAAGTAAGCTATGGGAGTTCGTAAAAAACAAATGGCCGAAAGAATAAAGGCAGAAAAGAAAAAGGTTGCTTTTGCAAAGTTGAACAATTGTCCAACTTCTCCTAGAAAAATGAGACTTGTTGCGGATTTAATCCGTGGTGAGAAAGTAGAGAAGGCTTTAGCAATATTACGTTTTAATAGTAAGGAAGCTTCAAGAAAGCTAGAAAAACTATTGTTGTCCGCTTTAGCTAATTGGCAAGCCAAAAACGAAGATTCCAATGTGGAAGATGCCGAATTGGTTGTCGCGGAAATTAGGGTAGATGGTGGTACTATGTTGAAAAGGCTTAGGCCAGCCCCTCAGGGAAGAGCACACAGAATTAGAAAACGTTCCAACCATGTTACATTAGTGTTGGGGTCTAACAATAACACAGCAAGCTAGAATGGGACAGAAAACAAATCCAATAGGAAATCGTCTTGGAATCATCAGAGGTTGGGAGTCCAACTGGTATGGTGGAAATGACTACGGTGATAAGCTTGCCGAAGATAGTAAGATTAGGAAGTATATACATGCCAGGTTATCAAAGGCTAGTGTATCCAGAGTAATTATAGAGCGTACCCTGAAGTTGATAACCGTTACGGTTACTACGGCGAGACCCGGTATCATTATTGGTAAAGGTGGTCAAGAAGTAGATAAGCTTAAGGAGGAGCTCAAGAAGATAACGGGTAAGGAAGTACAAATAAATATCTATGAGATTAAGCGACCAGAAGTAGACGCTAATCTCGTTGCTGCTAGCATAGCGCGTCAGATAGAAAGTAGAATCTCGTTTAGAAGAGCTATTAAAATGTCTATTACCGCTGCCATGAGAATGAATGCGGAAGGTATTAAAGTTCAAATATCCGGTAGATTGAACGGTGCGGAGATGGCACGTTCAGAATCGTATAAGGACGGTAGAATTCCTTTGTCTACGTTTAGAGCAGATATCGATTATGCATTGCACGAGGCCCAAACTACCTACGGGAAGTTAGGTATCAAGGTTTGGATAATGAAAGGTGAAGTCTACGGTAAAAGAGAATTGTCTCCGTTGGTAGGCATGAAGAAAGGTCAATCTAAGGGGTCGGGTAATCAAGATGGTGGAAGAAAGCCACGTCGTAGAAAGTAATTTTAAAGAACTAAAGAAATGTTACAACCGAAAAGAACGAAGTTTCGTAAAATGCAGAAGGGCCGTATGAAGGGTAACACCGGAAGAGGTCATCAGCTTTCAAATGGTATGTTCGGTATAAAGTCTGTTGGTGATGCGGCTTTTTTAACCTCGCGACAAATTGAAGCTGCACGTATTGCTGCTACTAGATATATGAAGAGAGAAGGTCAATTATGGATCAAAATATTTCCGGACAAGCCTATTACCAAAAAGCCTCTAGAGGTTCGTATGGGTAAAGGAAAAGGGGCTCCAGAATATTTTGTTGCCGTAGTAAAGCCAGGAAGAATTATGTTCGAAGTTGGGGGTGTATCTATGGATATTGCGAAGGAAGCACTTCGATTGGCAGCTCAAAAACTTCCAGTTAAAACAAAATTTATTGTTGCAAGGGATTATTCACTTGATAATTAATCGTAAGGAATTATGAAAAAACAAGAAGTAAAGGAATTGTCTAAAGAAGGACTTACGGAAAAACTTATCGAGTATAAGAAACAGCATGCGGATTTAAAAATGGCTCACTTTGTAACGCCTTTGGAGAATCCTCTTCAGATTAGGAAAGTTAGAAGAACTGTTGCTAGATTGGCTACGGAATTAACAAATAGGGAAAACCAATAACTGGTTCTGCTTTATGGAAGAAAAGAGAAATTTAAGAAAGGAAAGAGTTGGGGTTGTAACCAGTAACAAGATGGAGAAGTCCATAGTTGTTGCCGAGGTAAAACGTGTAAAACACCCTATGTACGGTAAATTTGTTTTAAAGACGAAAAAATACGTTGCACACGACGAGAAAAATGACTGCAGAGAAGGTGATACTGTTAAAATTATGGAGACACGTCCCATGAGTAAAACCAAATGTTGGAGGTTAGTAGAAATCTTAGAAAGAGCCAAATAAGTTATGTTACAGCAAGAATCTAGATTAAAGGTAGCGGATAATACAGGAGCGAAGGAGGTTTTAACTATTCGTGTTCTCGGTGGAACCAAAAGAAGATATGCTTCTATTGGTGATAAGATTGTGGTAACTGTAAAGGAAGCTACTCCTAATGGGGGTATTAAGAAAGGTGCAGTTTCTACAGCAGTAGTAGTTCGTACCAAAAAGGAGGTAAGAAGACCAGATGGTTCGTACATCAGATTTGATGATAATGCGTGTGTGCTTTTGAATCCAACTGGGGAAATGCGAGGTACAAGGGTTTTTGGACCAGTCGCAAGAGAGCTTAGGGATAAGCAATTTATGAAAATTGTATCATTGGCCCCAGAGGTACTATAATAGATTTCAGAAGATGAAGAAGTTAAAAATAAAAACAGGAGATACGGTAAGGGTTACTGCTGGAGACCATAAAGGTTCAGAAGGTAAGGTTGTATTAGTAAATCTTGAAAAGAACAAGGCCATTGTAGAAGGTGTGAATTTGGTTTCTAAACATGAGAAACCAAGTGCAAAAAACCCTCAAGGTGGAATAGTTAAAAAAGAGGCCTTACTACATATATCAAATCTTGCATTGATCGATTCTAAATCTGGTGAAACCACTAGAGTTGGATATGATGTAAGAGATGGTAAAAAAGTAAGATTTTCCAAGAAATCCAATGAAGTAATTTAGTTATGGCTTACGTTGCAAGATTAAAGAAAGAATATAAGGAGCGCATAGTTTCTGCGCTTACTGAGGAGTTTGGTTACAAAAATGTAATGCAAGTTCCTAAGTTGGAGAAAATAGTGGTCAGCAGAGGTGTTGGAGCAGCGGTAGCTGATAAAAAGCTTATCGATCATGCGATTGACGAGATGACTATGATAACTGGCCAAAAAGCAATTGCTACGATGTCCAAAAAGGATGTTGCAGCTTTTAAATTGCGAAAAGGTATGCCTATCGGTGCTAAGGTTACATTGCGTGGTGAGCGTATGTATGAGTTCTTGGACAGATTGGTAACTTCAGCCTTGCCCAGGGTTCGTGATTTTCAGGGGATTCGGGCAACAGGTTTCGATGGTCGTGGAAACTACAACCTAGGGGTTACCGAGCAGATTATTTTTCCGGAAATAAACATTGATAAGATCAATCGCATCAATGGTATGGATATAACCTTCGTTACTTCCGCTGATACGGATAAAGAAGCAAAATCATTATTAACAGAAATGGGATTACCTTTTAAAAAGAACTAGTATGGCTAAAGAATCAATGAAGGCCCGTGAAAGAAAAAGGGCGAGAACTGTAGCTAAATATGCTGAAAAACGTAAAGCTTTGAAAGAAGCTGGTGATTATGATGCGCTACAGAAATTGCCAAAAAATGCTTCACCGGTACGTATGCACAATAGATGTAAGTTAACCGGTAGACCAAAGGGTTACATGAGAACTTTTGGTATTTCTAGGGTTACTTTCAGGGAAATGGCTAACCAAGGTTTAATACCAGGTGTTCGTAAAGCGAGCTGGTAAGAAAAGAGTAAGTTAACGGGTTTCAGGTTTAGCTTAGTGCTAAAAACCGTCACCGAATTATATATAAATGGTAACAGATACTATAGCAGATTATCTAACTAGGGTTAGAAACGCAAGTAGAGCGGGTCACAGGGTTGTTGAAATTCCTGCATCCAATCTAAAAAAGGAAATAACAAAAATTTTATTCGATCAAGGATATATTTTAAGTTATAAGTTCGAGGCCGATAAGGTTCAGGGAAGCATAAAAATTGCTTTGAAATACGATAAGGTTACAAAAGAACCGGTAATCAGAAAAATACAACGTATAAGTAAACCCGGTCTACGTAAGTATGCTCCAAGTCAAGAACTACCCAGAGTACTGAATGGTTTGGGTATTGCAATCGTATCGACTTCTCACGGTGTTATGACAAGTAAGCAAGCAAAGGCTGAAAATGTTGGAGGTGAGGTCTTATGCTACGTTTATTAATCGATTAAAGAGTTAGAAGATGTCTAGAATAGGAAATAATCCGATCGCAATTCCTGAGGGAGTTACAGTAGAAATCAGTGATAACCTAGTCACCGTAAAAGGTAAGTTAGGAGAGCTGACACAAGAATTTTCGGGTGTTGCAGTAAAAGTTGAAGATGGGCAAGCTTGGGTTACAAGACCATCTGATTCTAAAGAGCATAAAGCAAAACATGGCCTTTATCGTTCCTTAGTGCTAAACATGATAGAAGGAGTATCTAAGGGATGGACTAAAGAATTAGAATTAGTTGGGGTAGGTTACCGTGCTAGCAATCAAGGCCAAAAATTGGACTTGGCGTTGGGATTTTCGCATAATATTGTTTTTGATATTGCGCCTGAAGTGACGTTAGAAACAATTTCGGAAAAGGGTAAGAATCCAATTGTTAAATTAACGTCCCACGATAAGCAGTTGGTCGGACATATTGCTGCCAAGATTAGGTCGTTTAGAAGACCGGAGCCTTACAAAGGAAAAGGTATCAAGTTTGTTGGTGAAATATTAAGAAGAAAAGCAGGTAAGTCCGCTTAATAAGAATATTATGAGATTAACAAAAACACAAAGGAAATATAGAATTCGTAGAAGAATCCGAAAGGTGTCTTCAGGAACTGCGTTAAGACCAAGGTTATCTGTCTTTAGAAGTAACAGTGAGATTTATGCTCAGTTAATCGATGATGTAAATGGTGTTACTTTAGCAGCTGCTTCTTCACGCGATAAGAGTATTGCATCTGCAAAGGGTAGTAAAAGTGAAAAAGCTGCAATGGTAGGGAAGGCTATCGCTGAGAAGGCGTTGAAAGCCGATTTGGACAAAGTTGCTTTCGATAGAGGTGGAAATTTATATCATGGAAGGGTTAAATCTTTGGCTGAAGGGGCAAGGGAAGCTGGTCTTAAATTTTAATATAACAGTATGTTTCAAAAATACAAAAACGTAGAAACCGTAAAGCCGGGTGGTTTAGATCTTAAGGATAGATTAGTTGGTATACAACGTGTAACTAAAGTAACTAAAGGTGGTAGAGCTTTTGGTTTTTCAGCTATCGTAGTGGTAGGTGATGAAAACGGTGTTGTAGGACATGGTTTGGGAAAGTCGAAGGAGGTTGCTACGGCAATTGCCAAGGCTATAGAAGATGGTAAAAAGAATTTAATTCGTATTCCATTGAACAAGGGAACCTTGCCGCATGAGCAAAAAGGTAAGTTTGGTGGAGCACGTGTATATATTCAACCAGCGTCTCAAGGTACAGGTGTTATCGCCGGTGGTGCCGTTAGGGCGGTGCTGGAAGCTGTCGGGGTTCATGATGTACTTTCAAAATCCCAAGGCTCATCCAATCCTCACAATGTAGTAAAGGCGACTTTCGATGCCTTGTTGCAATTGAGAGATGCAGGTACGATAGCAAAGCAAAGAGGAGTTTCTTTGGAAAAAGTATTTAAAGGCTAAGAAAGCAATTATGGCAAAGATTAAAGTAAAGCTGGTTAAGAGTAGCATTAAAAAGCCCCAAAAGCAAAAAAGGACTTTGCTTGCTCTTGGATTGAAGAGGATTGGTCAGGTTGTTGAACATGACAATACACCAAACATCCTTGGAATGATAAATAAAGTTGAACATTTAGTTTCTACGGAAGAAGCTTAAATATTAAGATCTAATGAATTTAAGTAATCTACAACCTGCTGAGGGTTCAGTTAATAGAGACGGAAAACGATTAGGAAGAGGTCAAGGTTCTGGAAAGGGCGGTACCGCTGCTCGTGGCCATAAAGGTGCCAAGTCAAGATCTGGTTATTCTAAGAAAATTGGTTTTGAAGGTGGTCAAATGCCATTGCAGCGTCGTGTTCCAAAGTTTGGTTTTACCAACATCAACAGAAAAGAGTATCAAGGTATAAACTTGGATGTGTTACAACAATTGGTTGATGACAAAGGAGTCAAGGGTAGCGTTGATATGGATACTTTTATAGCGAACAGATTAGCACGTAAAAATGAGATGGTTAAAATTTTAGGTGGAGGTGAATTGAAAGCTTCGCTAAAAGTTTCGGCACATAAATTTAGTGCTACTGCAAAAGCTGCAATTGAGGCTGCTGGTGGAGAAGCAATAAGTTTATAAGCATACAAAGAGAACATGAAGAAGTTTATAGATACATTATCCAATATTTGGAAGATAGAGGAGCTAAGAAATAGGATACTTATTACTTTAGGTCTTTTGTTGGTATACAGATTTGGTTGCCAAATTGTTCTTCCGGGTATTGATACTACGCAGTTGGGTGGATTGGCAGATAGCACAGACCAAGGGATTTTTGGTTTGTTGAATGCGTTTACAGGAGGAGCTTTCGCTAATGCTTCTATTTTCGCGTTAGGTATTATGCCTTACATATCTGCTTCTATCGTTGTTCAACTTATGGGTATTGCCATACCTTATCTTCAAAAACTTCAAAAAGAAGGCGAAAGTGGTCGTAAGACTATAAACCAAATTACACGATGGTTAACGATAGCAATTTGTATCGTTCAGGCACCAGCGTATTTATATGGTCTCGAAGCATTTGGAGTAAGGGATTCTGCTTTTTTGTTAGGTAAAGGATTGGACTTTATGGTGCCGGCTGTGATTATTTTGGTAACAGGTTGTGTCTTTGCGATGTGGTTGGGAGAGAAAATTACGGATAAAGGTATCGGTAATGGTATTTCACTCTTGATTATGATAGGTATTATAGCAACCATGCCACAATCATTTGTTCAGGAATTCATTTCTAGGACCACAGAAAATAACGGAGGCTTAATGTTTATCCTCATCGAGGTAATCTTATGGTTCTTAGTTATACTCGCGTGTATTCTATTAGTTATGGCAACACGACAAATACCAGTGCAGTATGCTAGGAGAACAGCATCTGGGGGTTACGAGAAAAACGTAATGGGATCTAGACAATATATTCCACTAAAATTAAATGCCTCTGGCGTTATGCCAATCATATTTGCCCAGGCAATAATGTTTGTTCCTGGCTTGATTGGAAGCACATTTGATGATACCGCTTTCGGACAATGGATGCAGGTGGAGTTTTCGAATATATTTGGGTGGGCTTATAACATCTTATTTGCTGTCCTCATTATAATTTTTACCTATTTCTATACGGCTATTACCGTACCAACGAACAAGATGGCTGATGATTTAAAAAGAAGCGGTGGTTTTATTCCTGGAATTAGACCGGGTAAAGAAACAGGTGATTTTCTAGACAAGATTATGTCCTTGATAACATTGCCAGGCTCAGTATTTTTGGCATTATTGGCGATACTTCCCGCAGTGGTTGTATCTTTGTTGAATGTGCAAGCAGGATGGGCATTGTTTTATGGTGGTACATCGCTTCTGATTATGGTAGGTGTAGCAATAGATACTGTTCAACAAGTGAATTCTTATTTATTGAATAGGCATTACGATGGTTTAATGAAAACTGGAAAAAATAGAAAAGTAGCATAATTTATGGCTAAACAGGCAGCAATAGAACAAGATGGAGCTATCATAGAAGCATTGTCAAATGCAATGTTTCGTGTAGAATTGGAAAATGGTCATGTGGTAACTGCACATATATCCGGTAAGATGCGTATGCATTACATTAAGTTGTTGCCGGGAGATAAGGTGAAGTTGGAAATGAGCCCTTATGACCTTACAAAAGCAAGAATTACTTATAGATATTAAGATACAAGATGAAAGTAAGAGCATCAGTTAAGAAGAGAAGTGCGGACTGCAAAATTGTTCGTAGAAAAGGGAGGTTGTACGTAATCAACAAAAAGAATCCTAGATTTAAACAAAGACAAGGGTAATTATGGCAAGAATCGCGGGTATAGACATACCAAAACAAAAAAGAGGCGTGATAGCCTTGACTTATATTTTTGGAATCGGAAGAAGTAGGTCTAAAGAGATTTTAGAGAGAGCACAGGTAAGTGAAGATACTAAGGTCTCCGATTGGAACGATGATGAAATCGGTAGAATTCGAGAGGTAGTTTCGTCGTTTACAATTGAAGGTGAGCTCCGTTCTGAAACGCAATTGAACATTAAGCGATTAATGGATATCGGTTGTTATAGGGGTATACGTCATAGATCAGGATTACCGCTAAGAGGTCAACGTACAAAGAATAATTCTAGGACCAGAAAAGGAAAGCGTAAAACAGTAGCTAACAAAAAGAAAGCTACTAAATAATATATAGGGTATGGCAAAGGCAAATACTAAGGTAACCAAGAAACGTAAAGTAATAGTTGATTCTGTTGGTGAAGCACACATTAGTGCTTCTTTCAACAACATCATTATATCCTTGACCAATAAAAAGGGAGATGTTATTTCGTGGTCCTCTGCAGGAAAGTTGGGATTTAGGGGTTCTAAAAAAAATACACCTTATGCAGCTCAAGTAGCGGCAGAAGACTGTTCAAAGGTTGCTCATGAAGCAGGTCTTAGAAAAGTGAAGGTTTATGTTAAGGGGCCTGGTAATGGAAGAGAATCTGCAATTCGTTCACTACACAATTCTGGGATAGAGGTAACTGAGATTATAGATGTTACTCCTATGCCACATAATGGTTGCAGACCTCCGAAAAGAAGAAGAGTTTAATTAATTAACTAATATTTCATAGAAAGTGTAGTTACGATTATCGAAGGATAAGCCTTAATTCATAATCTCACTTTCATAATTTAAGAAGATGGCAAGATATACAGGACCAAAGTCAAAAATCGCCCGTAAGTTTGGAGAAGCAATTTTCGGAGACGACAAATCATTTGAGAAAAAGAATTATCCTCCAGGGCAGCATGGTAATGCAAGGCGTAGAGGAAAAAAGTCGGAGTACTCTGTACAGTTGATGGAAAAGCAAAAGGCGAAATATTCCTATGGAATATTAGAAAAGCAATTTCGAAATCTTTTTGCAAAAGCAAACAGGAGTAAAGGGGTTACCGGTGAGGTACTACTGCAGTTGTGTGAATCACGTTTAGACAATGTGGTTTATAGAATGGGAATATCACCCACAAGAAGTGGTGCAAGGCAATTGGTTTCTCACAGACATATTACGGTAAATGGAGAGTTGGTAAATATACCTTCTTACAGCCTGAAAGCCGGTGATGTTGTTGGTGTTCGAGAAAAGTCAAAATCTTTACAAAGTATTCAGGATTCCTTAGCTGCAAATAGTTCAGTTTACGAATGGATGACATGGAACTCTGCAACAATGCAGGGTAATTTTGTTTCTGTTCCAGAAAGAATACAGATTCCTGAAAATATCAAGGAACAATTAATCGTCGAGTTATACTCTAAATAAACAACACTGATCTAATTATGGCATTATTTAATTTTCAGAAGCCCGATAAAGTAATAATGATTGATTCCTCGGATTTCGAAGGGAAGTTTGAATTTCGTCCTTTGGAGCCTGGTTATGGATTAACTGTTGGGAATGCATTAAGAAGGGTATTGCTTTCTTCGTTGGAAGGGCATGCTATTACGTCCGTAAGAATCGACAAGGTAGAACATGAGTTCTCTGTAATTCCGGGAGTTGTTGAAGATGTAACCGAGATTATCTTAAACCTAAAACAAGTACGCTTTAAAAAACAGATTGAGGATTCAGAAGCAGAGATAGTTTCCATATCCGTAAGCGGTAAGGATCAATTAACTGCAGGGGATTTTCAAAAGTTCATCTCTGGCTATCAAGTATTGAATCCTGATTTGGTAATATGTAACATGGATTCCAAGGTGAGTATCAATATGGAAATCACCATTGAAAAGGGAAGAGGTTACGTTCCTGCCGAGGAAAATAAAAAGTCTGGTACGCCCATAGGAACAATTGCGATAGATTCTATTTTTACACCAATAAAAAATGTAAAGTATAGTATAGAAAACTTTCGTGTAGAGCAAAAAACTGACTACGAAAAGTTGGTATTTGAAATCGTTTCTGATGGTTCTATCCATCCGAAGGATGCCCTTACGGAAGCGGCTAAGGTACTTATACATCACTTCATGTTGTTTTCTGATGAACGAATAACGTTAGAGGCAGATGAAATTGCACAAACTGAGACCTATGACGAAGAGTCATTGCACATGCGTCAGTTGTTAAAAACGAAGCTCGTAGATATGGACTTGTCCGTACGTGCATTGAATTGCTTAAAAGCTGCTGAAGTGGACACGTTAGGTGATTTGGTATCTTTCAATAAAAATGATTTGATGAAATTCAGGAATTTTGGGAAGAAATCGTTGACAGAGCTTGAAGAGCTCGTTATCAACAAAGGTCTAAGCTTTGGAATGGATTTGTCAAAATATAAATTAGATAAGGATTAAACAATCATATTTTGCTCCTCGTTCTAGCGAGTTTGGTAGCAAGATGATAAAATAGAAACATGAGACACGGAAAAAAAATAAATCATTTAGGAAGAAAGAAAGCGCATAGGCACGCAATGTTAGCTAATATGGCTTGCTCCTTAATTGAGCATAAGAGAATTAATACAACAGTTGCAAAAGCTAAAGCGTTAAAGCAATTTATAGAGCCATTGATTACAAAATCAAAGGCTGAGAACAATAAGTCTGCCGAGAAAGGTACGCACAATAGACGTGTCGTTTTCAAAAACTTACGTGATAAAGTTGCGGTTACAGAATTGTTTAGTGTAGTTTCCGAAAAGGTTGCGGATAGACCAGGTGGTTACACAAGAATAATAAAGTTAGGAACGCGTTTAGGAGATAACGCAGACATGGCTATGATAGAGTTGGTAGATTTCAATGAGACATACAACGCAGGGAAGCCAGCTAAAAAGGCAACGAGAAGAAGTAGAAGAGGTTCTGGGTCTAAAACTGAGACCGCTCCTGCAGAAGTGGTTGAACAAGTAGCAGTTGATACAGATGTCGAGGCGAAAGCGGAGACGGAAACAAAAACAGATGATACGGTTAAAAACGATGACTCTGAAAAATAAGATGTCAATAAAAATTGATAATTTAAAAAGGATAAGCAGCAATGCTTGTCCTTTTTTTATGTTTTTTTGTTAAATTTTAATTAGTAAGAAAAGAGATGAAATATCAATCTAAGAAGAAAGCACTGATATTGTTGGCCGATGGAACTATTTTTCATGGCAAAGCGGTTGGGGATAAAGAAGGTACTGCCTTTGGTGAGGTTTGTTTCAATACCGGTATGACGGGTTATCAAGAAATTTTTACAGATCCATCTTATTTTGGACAATTGATGGTAACAACCAACGCTCATATCGGTAACTACGGAACCAATAGCGAAGAAACAGAATCGGAATCGGTTAAAATTGCGGGCCTAATTTGCAAGAACTTTAGTTATGAGTATTCGCGGCCATTAGCGGATGGTAGCTTAGAAGCTTTTTTGGACAGCAATAATCTATTTGCAATATCTGACGTGGATACACGGGCTCTAGTTAGTTATATTCGTGATCATGGTGCCATGAATGCCGTTATTTCTACTGAGGTGGATAATGTTGCAGAACTAGCGGCGAGGTTAAAAGAGGTGCCAAGCATGGAAGGCCTTGAATTAGCTTCCAAGGTGTCGGCCGAGCAAGCCTATTATTTTGGCGAAGAGGGTGCTACCTATAAGATTGCGGCATTGGATATTGGAATTAAAAAAAATATACTTCGAAATTTAGCCAAAAGAGGAGCTTATATTAAGGTATTCCCATATAATACAAGTTTTGAGGAGATGTCTAATTGGAATCCTGATGCCTATTTTATTTCCAATGGCCCTGGTGACCCTGAGCCCCTTACAGATGCAATCGCTGCAGCTAAGGGAATGATAAATTCAGGTAAGCCATTATTCGGTATATGTTTAGGTCATCAGGTAATTGCACTTGCGAACGGGGTGCCTACTTACAAGATGCATAATGGACATAGAGGAATTAATCATCCAATATTGAATATCGTTACGGGTAAAGGTGAAATCACATCTCAAAATCACGGGTTTGCGATCAATAGGGAAGAAACAGAAGCCCATGCGCTATTGGAGATTACACATGTTCATTTGAACGACCATACCGTGGCCGGTATAAAGATGAAGAATAAGGACGTGTTTTCAGTACAATACCACCCAGAAGCCAGTCCTGGCCCACACGATGCTGATTATCTTTTTGACGATTTCTTTAAATTAATCAGTAAAAACACAAAATTGTCTGCTGAAGTTTAGTAAATCATCAGAAATTAAGGAATATCCGGGGTAGTAGAATCTCTAAACATTTGTGGTTTTGTATCTTTATCTTTCAATAACTAATCAAATTAAACAAAAAATAGAATGAGTATTATATTAAGTGTTCATGCAAGACAAATTTTAGATTCAAGAGGTAATCCTACTGTAGAGGTAGATGTAATCACAGAAAATGGTGTCATGGGAAGAGCGGCGGTTCCTTCGGGAGCTTCTACCGGGGAGCACGAGGCTGTTGAGCTACGTGATGGCGGAAGTGCTTTTATGGGTAAGGCCGTTAGCAAGGCAGTTTCCAATGTCAATACCATAATTGCCGAGGAAATCTTAGGAATGTCTGTCTTTGAACAGAATCTATTGGACCAGACAATGATAGATTTAGACGGTACGCCCAATAAATCTAAATTAGGAGCGAATGCTATTTTAGGTGTTTCGCTAGCTGCCGCTAAAGCTGCTGCGAACGAGTTGGGATTATCGCTATTTAGATATGTAGGCGGTGTAAGTGCTAACACGTTACCGGTACCAATGATGAATATAATTAATGGTGGCTCACACTCGGATGCGCCTATCGCGTTTCAAGAATTTATGGTAATGCCCGTAAAGGCTAAAAATTTTTCTCATGCTATGCAAATGGGAACTGAGATTTTCCACCATCTAAAAAAAGTGTTGCATGATAGGGGCCTAAGTACGGCCGTTGGTGATGAAGGTGGTTTTGCGCCAAACCTAGCTGGAGGAACAGAAGATGCATTGGATACCATAGCAAAAGCGGTCGCAAATGCGGGCTATAGCTTAGGTGATGACGTAATGATTGCTTTGGATTGTGCTGCTGCCGAGTTTTATGTGGATGGTGCGTATGACTACACTAAATTTGAAGGGAGTAAAGGGGTAGTTAGAACTTCCGAGGAACAAGCTCAATATTTGGCAGATTTAAGTGCTAAATATCCAATTATTTCTATTGAGGACGGAATGGATGAGAACGACTGGGATGGTTGGAAATCCTTGACCGATAAAATAGGGGACAAGGTACAGTTGGTAGGAGACGATCTTTTCGTAACCAACGTAGAAAGACTGTCTACTGGTATAGAAAAAGGAATTGCAAACTCCATATTAATTAAGGTAAATCAAATAGGAACGCTCACCGAGACTATTGCAGCGGTAAATATGGCAAAGAATGCCGGCTACACTTCAGTAATGTCGCACCGTTCAGGTGAAACCGAAGATAATACCATTGCAGATTTGGCCGTAGCTTTGAATACCGGTCAAATTAAAACAGGTTCAGCATCAAGATCTGACCGTATGGCAAAGTACAATCAATTATTAAGAATTGAGGAAGAATTAGGCAGCATGGCCTATTATCCTCAAGAAAAAGCATTTAACATTAATTGATTAGTGTATTAATAATTTTTAAAAGCCTTTCTTAACCAGAAAGGCTTTTTTTTTGGTTTAATCCAAAAAAGATACCTATCTTTTTGAGATATATATTTAATAATTCTTGACCCTATTATATGAATAATTTTCTTTTTGTTGCCGCAGAAAATGATGCTATTCCAAATTGTAAAGCAGGAGGGATGGGTGATGTAGTGCGTGATGTTCCAAGAGAAATTGCTTCTCGGGGAGATGCTGTTCATGTTGTGGTGCCGTCGTACTCTAGATTACATAAAGATGGTAAGTTTATTACTGAGCTTAACTTTAGCCTTAAGGGTACTACCTATACAGCAGCACTATATCAGGTAGTTCCAAAGAAAATAATTTCGAACATAACCCATTACGTTATCCATCATCCAGAGATACAGGGCGGAGGTATTGCGCATATTTATCATGATGATCCCACAGAGCCATTTTTTAATGATTTTGTTAAATTCATGATATTTTGTACTGCGGTGGCAGAAGCAATGAAAATAAATGCTTTTGGTGACCTAGATGTGGTACACATGCACGATTGGCACTCTAGTGCAGTATTGCTGCTAAAGGCCTATCATCCCAATTATAGGGAATTAAAAAAGATGCGTTATGTATATAGTATCCATAATCTTGCGATACAGGGTATACGTCCATTTTACAATAATTATGCATCTGTAAATCACTGGTTTCCGGAAATTGACTTAGATCACGGTGCTCTTATGGATCCTCGCTATCACGATTGTATTAATCTAATGGCCGTAGGTATTAGATTAGCGGATGCTGTACATACCGTATCGCCTTCTTACAAAGAGGACGTACTGTTGCCAAGTAGAAAGCCAGAGTTTATTGGAGGGGAAAGTTTGGAGTCCGATTTGCAGAAAGCCGATGACGAAGGAAGACTCTTTGGAATATTGAATGCTTCCAATTATAATAATATTAGGGTTGCGGAAAAAGGATTTTTATACCGTAACACGGTAAAGGCACTTTTTAGGTGGCTACAAGATGAATCCAAAAAATATAAGGCTGACTTTTTGGCCCATACTGGAGAGAAAATTATGGAGTATGTGGGTAATAGACCCAGGTTCATAGTATCAAGTGTGGCAAGATTAACAGAGCAGAAATTCTATTTTTTAAAACGTTCGCCTGAAGCCTTGGAGCAAATCTTAAAGCGGTTGGAGGCTGTAGGTGGTATTTTTATGCTTTTGGGTACTGGAGATCCCGATTATGAAGAGCACTTTCGTGAGATGAGTTATAAATATAAAAACTTCATCTTTACCAACGGGCAATCGGAAGATTTGATAGATTCCATGTACTTAGAGACTGATTTATATTTTATGCCTAGCTTGTTTGAACCTTGTGGTATAAGTCAAATGCTTGCAATGCGTAATGGGAATCCATGCTTGGTACATCATACAGGGGGGCTAAAGGATACGGTGCATCACATGAAAACAGGGTTTGTGTTTGACGGAGATACGTATGACGAAAAAATAGAAAATATGGTTCGTGTTTTCGACGAAGCGTTGACCCTTTGGGAGCAAGACCAACCAAAATGGAAAAAAATAAAAGCAAACGCAAAAAAGGCAAGATTTACATGGGAAAAATCCTTGGACGAATACTATAAGTCGTTGTATTTATTGTAAGGCTTTGTGCTCGTTTTTTAACGGCTTAGTCAGCCATGTTAATTATGATCTAAAGCGATTTACTTAATTGTTAAAATGGGCACTTTTATGTAAGTTTACTTTTTCATATAAAAAGTTTAAGAATGTCAGATAAAGCTACTTTAGAGTATAATGGTACTAAGTATGAGTTTCCTGTAATTAAAGGAACTGAAGATGAACTCGCTATAGATATTAAAGCATTACGTTCCACTACAAATGGAATCATTACTATAGATCCTGGTTATAAAAACACAGGGTCCTGTAAAAGCGAAATCACTTTTTTGGACGGGGAAAAAGGAATTTTAAGATATCGTGGATACGCAATAGAGGAATTGGCGGAGAAAGCAGGTTTTTTAGAGGTTGCGTATTTGCTGATTTTTGGTGAGTTGCCTAACAAGGAACAATTAGAGGCTTTTCATGTTGATATCAAAAACGAATCCCATGTAGATGAAGAAATGAAAAAGATTTTGGATGCGTTTCCAAAATCAGCTCATCCAATGGGTGTTCTTTCTTCTTTGACAAGTGCGTTAATTGCTTTTAATCCAATTTCGGTTAACGTTACTTCAAAAGATGAAATGTACGGAGCTATTGTACGTATTTTGGCAAAGTTTCCAGTCTTAGTGGCTTGGACGCTTCGAAAGAAAAAGGGCCTACCGTTAGATTATGGTGACGATTCTCTTGGGTATGTGGAGAACATACATAAAATGATGTTTAAAAGGCCTTCTCAAGAGTACAAAAGAAATAAGATTGTAATTGATGCTTTAGATAAACTATTGATTCTTCATGCAGATCATGAACAGAATTGTTCTACTTCTACGGTTCGTATAGTAGGTTCTTCCCATGCAGGGTTGTTTGCATCATTGTCAGCAGGTATTTCCGCCTTGTGGGGACCATTACATGGTGGGGCCAATCAAGCCGTGTTAGAAATGTTGGAAGCTATTCAAGAAGATGGTGGTGACACTAAAAAATACATGGCCAAGGCCAAGGATAAGAATGATCCATTTAGGCTTATGGGCTTTGGACATAGGGTTTATAAGAATTTTGATCCAAGAGCAAAAATAATTAAAGTGGCTGCAGAAGAAGTGTTAGCAGATTTGGGTATAGATGACCCTATTTTGGAAATAGCCAAGGGATTGTCAAAAGAGGCGTTGGAAGATCCTTACTTCGTAGATCGTAAACTATATCCGAATGTAGATTTCTATTCTGGTATTATTTACAGGGCGTTAGGTATTCCTACGGAAATGTTTACGGTGATGTTTGCTTTAGGTAGACTACCGGGTTGGATCGCACAATGGAGAGAAATGCGTTTGAATAATGAGCCTATCGGGAGGCCAAGACAAGTATATGTTGGTGAAACACATAGACCTTTCGTTGACCTTGATAAAAGGTAGATTGCTACCTTATAAAAAAACAAAGAAGCTCTTTTAGTCTAAAGGAGCTTTTTTTTGGTTAAAAACGAGATTTAATTATAAAATAAAATCATGCTAGAGTTAAATATTAAAGATGAAATATCGCCCTTGAAAGCAGTTGTTTTAGGTACGGCAAAAAGTTGCGGCCCAGCTCCTGCTCCAGAAGATGCGTATGATCCAAAATCTTTGGAACATATACTGGCGGGTACCTATCCAAAAGAGGTGGACATGATAAGGGAAATGGAAGCATTTGCTGCAGTATTTAAAAAGTATGGTGTCACGGTGTTTAGACCAGAAGTACTGGAGAATTGCAATCAAATTTTTTCTAGGGATATTGCTTTTGTGATTGAAAACAAGCTGGTGATTGCCAATATTTTACCCGACAGAGAACAGGAAGTTGAAGCAATCTTGCATGTTTTGGATAAGATTGATGACAAGCATATATTACAACCTCCCGAGGAAGTTCATGTGGAAGGTGGCGATGTTATGCCTTGGAACGATTATATTTTCGTAGGAAATTATACGGGCGCAGATTATGCTACACATATTACGGCGAGAACAAATCGGCAGGCCGTAGAATGGATAAAGCAACAATTTCCAAATAAAAAGATTAAATCATTTGAACTTCGGAAATCCTCTAATGCAAAAGAGAATGCCCTGCACTTGGATTGTTGTTTTCAGCCAATAGGCAAAGGGAAGGCAATTCTTCATAAAAATGGATTTTTAGTAGAGGAAGAGTACCAGTGGTTAGTAGATTTTTTTGGTCTGGAAAACATATTCGAAATTACCGCAGATGAGATGTACAACATGTTCAGCAATGTATTTTCTATTTCTCCGAATGTGATTGTTTCCGAAAAGAACTTTACCCGCCTCAATATTTGGTTAAGAGGACAGGGATTTACTGTTGAAGAAATACCTTATGCCGAGATTGCCAAACAAGAAGGACTTTTAAGATGTAGCACCTTGCCCTTGATCAGGGAGTAATTAAATTGAACTATGCAGATAACCAATACAATATTGATGATACGTCCGGTTGCTTTTCGTATGAATGAGCAAACGGCAGTTAATAATTATTTTCAGGAAGATTTGGACGTTAAGAGCCAAACTATAAACACAAGAGCGCAGAAAGAATTCGATGACTTCGTAGTTGTTTTAAGAGAGAACGGAGTTAATGTAGTCGTTGTAGATGATATAAAGGAAAACGATACGCCAGATTCTATCTTCCCTAACAATTGGGTCTCTTTTCACAAATCTGGAACGGTAGTCGTCTATCCCATGTTCGCAGAAAATCGGCGCAGGGAAAGAAGATCCGATATTTTTGATATCCTAGAAGAGAAAGGATATGTAATCAACGATATTATGGATTACACATCGGCAGAAGAAGAAGGTGTTTTTTTAGAGGGTACGGGCAGTATTCTAAAAGACAGGGTCAATCAAAAGGCGTACTGTGCCTTATCCGAACGTGCAAACGAAGAACTGTTTATAGAATATTGTGAAGATTTTGATTGCTTTCCTGTCATTTTTACGGCAAATCAATCTGTAAACGGTAAACGAATGCCTATCTATCATACTAATGTGATGATGGCGATGGCAGAAACGTTCGCGGTTATATGTTCAGATACCATTGATGACAACAAAGAGCGTAAAAATGTATTAGATCATTTGAGGAACGCTGGTAAGGAAATCATAACGATCACAGAACAACAGATGCACCATTTTGCTGGTAATATGTTACAGGTTATAGGATCGGACCAACAACGTTTTATGGTGATGAGTTCAGCTGCCTATAATTCGTTGAGTGCAAGACAAATAAAGGCAATAAAAGCACATTGCGACATTATTCATAGTTCATTGGAGACTATAGAGACCTGCGGAGGCGGTAGCGCAAGGTGTATGATGGCCGAGGTTTTTTTGCCAAAGTCATAATAACATGCTATTAAGTCAATACTTGTCAGTAATCTATAGTGTTTTGTTGGAATAAAAAGGTATCTTAAAACTAGAATGTAAATAACTAACAGTTAAACTTTAAATTTTGCTAAAGAATTACGTTGCATTAGTTGTGCTGGTTTTAAGTATTTCCATACTATTTGCTACTAGGAGGGAACCGTTTGTTTCTGAATATAAAATAGCTTCCAACAACACTAAATTGGAATCAGATGCTGCTTTTAACATGATGATGGACGTAGTAATGCACCAAAGATGTATCAATTGCCATCCCAATGATAATGTGCCAAAACAGGGCGATGATAGTCATCCACATTATTTTGGAATTTCAAGAGGACCTGATAATTCAGGTTTTCAAGCGACCTCTTGTACTACTTGTCATCAGTTAGAAAATAATGAGTATTCAGGAGTTCCGGGAGCTCCGCATTGGTCTCTGGCCCCTGCATCTATGGGGTGGCAAGGACTTGACAGGAAGGCTGTCGCAGCGCGAATGTTGAATGAGAAACTGAATGGTGGTAAAAATCACGAAGAACTGATCAGACACATGACTGAGGATGAATTGGTGCTTTGGGCGTGGGAACCCGGTGTAAGCGTAAATGGGGTACCAAGAGAACTTCCGCCAGTATCCGAAGATGATTTTAAGAATGCAGTGAAAGATTGGTTTAAGAACGGTGCAATTATACCATCCGAATAAAAAGATACATATGACTATTTCAGTACAGGTAAACGGAACGGCGCATACCATAACCGTAGCAGACGAGAACACACCTTTGCTATGGATTATTCGTGATATGTTGAATTTAAAAGGAACAAAATTTGGCTGTGGCAAAGCTGCCTGTGGTGCATGTACTTTACATGTAGATGGTGAAGCGGTTAGGTCATGTTCTTATGCTGTGAAGTTTGCCGATGGGAAACAGGTTACAACTATTGAGGGATTAGGAACCAATGAGCATCCTCATCCCGTACAACAAGCTTGGATAGAGGAAATAGTACCACAATGTGGCTATTGTCAACCTGGATTTATGATGGCAACGGCCGCGTTACTCAACAAGATTCCAAACCCGACGGATGAGGATATTGATAATAATATTTTGAATGTATGCCGTTGCGCTACGTATTACCGTATGCGAAAAGCTATTCATAGAGCTGCAGACTTGCATACTGTAAAAGAATCAACAGAAACTCAAAACTCTTAGAGAATGGCAGCAACGAAAAAATTTTCTAGACGTAAGTTTTTAGTGAGAGGAGGTTTAGGAACAGTAGGTGTGCTAGCTGTTGGCACCTATTTGTTCAAAAATCCTATTCGAAGAAAAATCGCAGGATATATTAATACAGCGGACGCTCCTTATCAAGGAAATACGGATACACCGATTATATGGTTTGAAATTACTACAGAGAATAAAGTGATTCTTCACAGTCCCAAGGTAGAAATGGGACAAGGGACTTTTACCAGTTTGGCACAAATGGCTGCGGATGAATTAGAGGTTTCTATGGATCAAATTAGTGTGGTACATGCGAATTCCGCCTCTGGAAATATGGATGCTTTCGCTACAGGTGGCAGTACATCGGTATCTTCACTTTGGATGCCATTGCGGGAATTGGCGGCCACCATGCGAGAAATGATAAAAATTGAAGCGGCTAAAAAAATGCAGGTCAATGTTGCCGAGCTAAGCATAGCGAATGGTATTATTTCAAAAGGTGACAAATCGATGTCATATACCCAAGCAATTGAAGGCGTAACGAAATGGAACATTCCTGATCTTCCAGAGTTAAAGCCTATTTCTGAATATAAATTTATTGGTAAGCCTATCGCTAGAGTAGATTTAGCGGACAAAGTGTTTGGTGCGCCTATTTTTGGAATGGACGCAATGATGCCTGACATGCTTTACGGTGCCGTGGTAAGGTCATCTAGAATTGGGTCAACCTATCTAGGAGCGGATACAACCAAAGCGGAAGAAATGCCAGGAGTGGTGAAAATTGTGAAGGAAAATGATTTTGTAGGGGTTGTTGCAAACTCACTAATTGAAGCCGAGAATGCAAAAGAGGTCATTGAAGCCCAGTGGGAAACCCAAGGAGATATTCAGACATCGGATATAAGGGCAATGGTAGAAGTTGGACAGGGAACTCCTTTTGTAATTCAAAAAGAAGGTGATGTAGAAAAAAGTTTTAAAAACAACGATAATACAATCGTTTCAGAGTATTGGAGTCCAATAGGTGCTCATGCCCAAATGGAACCAAGTGGGGCGCTTGCCTTCGTTTTGGAAGATAAAGCCACTATCATGATTTCTACACAGGTAGTGAATATTACGAGAGATGAAATTGCGGAACGGCTAGGTTTTGAGTCAACACAGGTTAATATAGTGCCAACCTTTTTAGGGGGCGGTTTTGGTAGACGGCTACATACCCCAAACGGTATCCAAGCGGCAGTGCTATCAAAAGCGGTAGGAAAGCCGGTAAAATGTTTTTTTACGAGAAAAGAAGAGTTTC
>CAZUIE010000004.1:6758-9140 GCA_964620945.1 uncultured Maribacter sp. | reverse complement strand
TCAAAAGCGGTAGGAAAGCCGGTAAAATGTTTTTTTACGAGAAAAGAAGAGTTTCAGAACGATACCTTTCGTCCACCAACACATCATGTGATGAAGGGAACACTAACTTCCGATGGGATGGTAGAAGCCTTGGAGCACAATGTCTCCAGTGGAGATGTAGCTTGGGGTTCTCCCATGCTACCTGGAGTTTTGGAAACTGTTTTAGGAGCTGATTTAGGCGCTTGGCGAGGAGGAATGATTCAGTATGGAGGTATTCCTAACTATCAAGCAATATCTTGGCGTGTAAAATTGCCTTTTGCTACTAGCTGGTGGCGTAGTTTAGGACTGTTGGCCAATACCTTTGCAATTGAATGTTTTATGGATGAACTCGCCGTAACCGCAGGCAAAGATCCAGCTGAATTTCGTTTGGCCCAAATACAGGATGATGATAGGGGAAAACGCCTAAAATCGGTTATAAAGGCAGTTGTGGAAAAAGCTGGTTATACCGATACCATTAGTCACGGAAGGGCAATGGGTTTTGCCGTGTCTACAGATGCGAATACGCCTTGTGCTCAAATTGCAGAGGTTTCTATTGTAAACAATGAGATAAAAGTACATAAGGTAACCTGCGCGATGGACCCAGGATTAGCCGTTAATCCTGATCAGGTGCGTGCGCAATGTGAGGGAGCAATTATTATGGGAATGAGTGCAGCTATGTTCGAAAAGATGGAGGTAGAAAATGGGGAACTTACGCCAACCATATATGGTCCTTATCAAATGGCACTAATGAAGCATGCTCCCAAGGAAATCGATGTGGTATTACTACGAGGCTCGGATACGCCTGGCGCGGTTGGAGAGCCGCCACTGGGACCTATTGGTGCTGCCGTTGCGAATGCAGTATTTAGGTTAACGGGACAACGATTACGGGAAATGCCTTTGCAAATAGTTTAAGTGAAAGCATTATTCTTTTTTACTTCTGGACTTTACAATATTTCTAATCATTCCACCAAAAATAAAGTAATGTAACGGTACGATGCTATACCAATATAACCGCCCCACAAGACCTCTAGGCCTAAAGGTGGCAGTTTGATGGAGTACGTTGTTCTCATCGATTCTAAACTCGAGCCAAGCTTCCCCAGGAAGTTTCATCTCGGCAAAAAGTAGTAATCTCTTTCCTTTTTTGTCTGCTAAAAGTACCCGCCAGAAATCTAGCGCATCCCCCGCATAGATTTTATCTGGATGGGTCCTTCCACGTCTTAGTCCCACGCCTCCTATAAGTTTATCTAAAAATCCACGAATTTTCCATAACCAGTTTCCATAGTACCAGCCATTTTTTCCACCAATTTTCCAAATGTTTCCAAGCACTTGTTTTGGATTGGTTATTTTCATTGTTTGTACATCGCGCAATACGCCAAATTTTGGTACTTGTATGTATTTTTCCAAATTTTTATTAAAACGACCGCTGACCATACTATCTTTCCAGCTGCTCACAACAAGGTTCTGTTCTATTTTCATGAAAGCCATATCTATTGCCTCCCTATATGTATGTGTATTGATGCCCAGTAGTTCTGCCAATCGCTGGTCTTTCGCAACAACTTCAATTTTCATACTATCTACAAGGTTTAGTGCAAGCGTATAAGATGTAGAGGTAACAAAATACAACCAATAGGAAGATAGTTTGGGCGTCATTACGGGAACGGTATAAATCCAATTTTTAAATCCCCTGGCCTTTGCATATTGATGCAACATTTCCTTGTACGTAAGCACATTTGGACCTGCGATATCAAAGGAATCATCATAGGTTTTTTCATTGCCTAAAACACCAGTTAAAAATGCAATTACATCCCGTATGGCTATGGGTTGTGTTTTGGTCAGCACCCATTTTGGGGTAATCATAAAAGGTAGTTTTTCACAAAGATCCCGTATGATTTCAAAGGATGAACTTCCAGAGCCTACTATAATCCCTGCCCTAAGAACCGTAAGACTAAAATCACCTTCATGTAGTATTTTTTCAACATTTCTACGAGACCAAAGGTGTTTAGATAGATTGGCATCGTTTACTATACCACTGAGGTAGATGACCTGTTTTATATTGGTTTTTGCTGCGTAGGAGTTAAAATTGGCTGCCGTTTTAGCCTCTAGTTCGTCAAAATCTGTAGTTGAGGTGCTCATGGAATGGATAAGGAAGTAAGCGGCATCCAAATCTTGTGGGAGTACATCAGACTGTACTTCTTTTAAAAAGTCTATTTCTACAACTTCTATTCGGTTGCGTGTTTCTGAATCCACCGAGAGCCTATCTTCATCTCTAACAGCACACACCACTTCATGACCGGCTTCCAATAATTGTGGTAACAGTCGCATTCCTATGTAACCATTTGCACCTGTAAGGAGTATTTTCATATG
>CAZUIE010000004.1:4429-6658 GCA_964620945.1 uncultured Maribacter sp. | reverse complement strand
CCCAAGAGTTTTGAAAAGAATTTCTGTACGGCCTTTGTATCGGATTCTACCTTTATAAAATAATTATCGCGATAAACGGAATATACCGAAGCCTGTCCTTTATAAATGGTCAGTTTGTAATAGGGAATGACCAAGGCAAAAGTTTCCAATAAGGACCTAAACCGGACAATGATTCCTTTAGGTCTTATTTCTATGTTGCAGGTATCCCTGTTATTATCCAAAATGAGCAGATTTCTTATTTCTACACTAGTTTCCGTAATTATGAGCTTAGGGGAGCCAATACCACCCATTTTCCACCGTTCTTTTAGCGCAAAGGGTTTCCCGACTGCCTCATCTACTTTTTTGGTTATCGCTTTATTATTATAAGATACGTTTACTAACATTTAGCATTTTTCTTTAAAGTTAATAAAAGGGAAATGGAAACTTGAAGATATAGAGTGATAAGTGCAAAAATGATTAGTTTTGCAGCCTTAATTACCTATGTATGAAGATTCAGGATATACTGGAGAAAAAAGTGACCGAGGCCATTAGCCATATTTATAATGTAAGCTTACCAGAAGTTGAGCTTCAACCCACAAGAAAGGATTTTAAAGGCGATGTTACCGTGGTGGTTTTTCCTATGCTCAGGCATGTAAAAGGTAATCCGGTTCAGATAGGTGAGCAATTGGGTGTCTATTTGAAAAAGGAGTTGGAAATGGTAACTGGTTACAACGTGGTGAAGGGGTTTTTAAATCTCGTTATTTCCGATGTATACTACCTCGATTTTTTCAACGAAATACTTGAAAACAAAACTTACGGACTCGTACCGCCATCCAATGATGCCGTATTGGTAGAGTATTCCTCGCCAAATACCAATAAACCATTACACCTTGGCCATATTCGAAATAATTTATTAGGGTATTCTGTGGCAGAGATATTAAAGGCTTCCGGTAAGAAGGTGTACAAGACCCAGATTATCAATGATCGTGGTATACATATTTGTAAAAGCATGTTGGCATGGCAGCGTTTTGGAAATGGTGAAACTCCGGAAAGTACCGGAATAAAAGGAGATAAATTAGTTGGAAATTACTACGTGGCTTTTGATAAGGCCTATAAAGAAGAAGTTGCCGCGATGGTGAGCAATGGAACTGATAAAAAGGTAGCAGAAAAAGAGGCTACTATTTTGTTAGCCGCACAAGAAATGCTTCAAAAATGGGAGGCAGGTAATGAAGATGTTGTGGCTTTATGGAAGAAAATGAATGGATGGGTGTATGAAGGCTTTGATACGACCTATAAAAACCTAGGTGTAGACTTCGACTCATATCTTTATGAAAGTAATACGTATCTTTTAGGAAAGGATGTAGTTGCCGACGGAATCGAAAGTGGCGTATTCTATAAAAAAGAGGACGGTAGCGTGTGGATTGATTTAACCGAAGACGGGCTGGACGAGAAAATTGTGCTGCGTTCCGATGGTACCGCTGTGTATATGACCCAAGATATTGGTACGGCCATACAACGGGTAAAAAACCACCCAGATATCAATGGCATGGTATACACCGTTGGTAACGAACAAGATTACCACTTTAAGGTACTCTTCCTGATTCTTAAAAAGCTTGGTTTTTCTTGGGCCGATAAATTATTCCATCTTAGTTATGGAATGGTAGACCTGCCCAGCGGTAAAATGAAGAGTAGGGAAGGAACTGTAGTAGATGCCGATGACCTTATGGAGGAAATGACACAGACTGCACGCACTATTTCAGAGGAGTTGGGGAAATTGGAAGGTTATTCTGAAGACGAAAAGCAATCACTGTATAAGATGATTGGTTTGGGAGCCCTAAAATACTATATCCTTAAGGTAGATCCTAAAAAACGTATATTATTCGACCCAGAGGAATCTGTCGATTTTCAAGGTAATACAGGTCCGTTTATACAGTATACCTATGCCAGGATACAGTCGATATTGAGAAAGGCGAAGGATACTGGTGTTCACTGGAAAAATAAAACTAGTATAACCGAGTTGCATCCGAAGGAAAAGGAGCTGATTAAACAATTACAAGTATTTCCGGATACCATTCAATTGGCGGCCGAGAATTACAGTCCGGCTGTAATCGCAAATTACACCTATGAATTGGTTCGGGAATTCAACTCGTTATACCAGCAGGTTTCTATTTTAGGTGAAAAGGAGGAGCAAAAGAAAATACTTCGTGTGCAATTGTCCCAAAAGGTAGGGGAGGTAATCCAATCTGCGTT
>CAZUIE010000004.1:0-4329 GCA_964620945.1 uncultured Maribacter sp. | reverse complement strand
TTTTAATAGATATAAATAAGAAAGACCGCCCAAAGGCGGTCTTTCGCATAGCAACTTAAAATATAACCAACTAAATAAGGGTTGCTAATTATCCCTCAATTTTTTTAGTTGAAGCCACTGCTGCAGCATATACTACCAAACCAAAACCAATTTTATTGATAGCATCTCCAATATTATAGATAACATCCATGTTCAATCCCCAAGTTCCTACGGCATCATACCAACCTGGTGTTCCTGCCATATAGCCTAATGGATAAATCGCCCATCCAACCAAAACAAACCAGCATAAGGTTTTGTGTGCCTTCAAAACTGAGCCACCTGCTTTTTCGGCTAATTTTTTCGCAGAACCGAACCATATCTCGTACACAATGTAGAAATACGCTATACCAGAAAATAGTCCCCATAAAGCTGGTCCACTTCCTGTAGTGTAAATCGCTTCTCCCGCATAACCTGTAACCAACATAATTACAGATGCAAGAATCAATTTCCACATTAAAGATTTTTGTGCACCGGCCACCTTTAGGATAAGGTAAAATTCAACACACATCAACGGCACTGTCAACGTCCAGTCCACATACCGGAAAAATGTTGGGGATTCACCAATAGCTTCCCAATAGTCGCGCATGTAGAAATAATGCACAGCTGCAATAAATGTAATGATACCAGATATTAGTATCGAAGTTTTCCATTTTCTATCAAAATCATTCATAGAAAGAAAGAAGAAGGCCGAAGCCGCCATCATGGCCATACTTCCTACAAAGAAGGTAAAGCCAACATAATCATCTGTAGCCATTTTGGATACAAGAGAAAAAGTACTCATTAAATTTTCCATATATTTAGTTTTTTAGGTTTTGTTGAAGTAAATTTACAATTACTTAAACACAAATCACCTAAGTAAATGTTAAATTTTTAAGTAATTTGAAAAATAATAAGCTAATTAATCTCGATCTCGAAAATTTTGCCATTGTAGCAACATTTTTTTCATTATGGTTATCCGTATTTTTTGAAAGCTACATCGAAGATGTTTTGGCTTTTATACTAATACTCACATTTGGCATCCTTCACGGTTCTAATGATATTAAATTGTTGGAAAGAAGCAGTACGAAGATGAAAACAAAAAAAGAGCTTCTGAAGGCTTCGTTTTACTATGCCGCATTTATAATGGGTAGTGCCCTTTTGTTCTATTTTGTTCCTGCTTTGGCTTTATTTTTATTTGTGCTGTTCAGTGGGTATCATTTTGGGGAGCAACATTGGATATCTAAAATAGAACAGCGCTCCATAGTCAATATTATCTTTATTTTTATTTATGGGATTTTTATTTTATTTCTAATTTTTTCAGCGCATAGTGTTGAGGTTACCCAAGTAATTGATAAGATTTCTGGTTATGGTATTCCCCATACGTTTTACGCTTCAGGAGTTCTTGTTCTAGGAGTGTTCACTGGTTTGATCGGTATCTTCGGATATTTTAAGAAAAATATGGTATTCAATCCCTGGAAACAACTGTTTTTTCTTTTTGTGTTTTACATAGTTTTTAACACCGCTTCCCTTATGTGGTCCTTTGCTATTTATTTCATTTTTTGGCATTCCTTACCATCAATGTTGGATCAAACACGCTATCTATATGGTAAAGTAAGTATGGTAACGATTAAAAAGTATGCAATTTCCTCTTTTCCGTATTGGTTGGTTTCCGTTTTAGGTATGGGCATTTTTATCTATCTCTTTAGGGATAAACCAGAAGCCTCATTGGCTTTGTTTTTTTCATTTTTGGCAGCCATTACCTTCCCGCATGTTTTGGTAATAAATCGCCTTTACAAAAGCTAGAATCGAATCCTAAAACTTGCATTTGGGGTTACCCCCAAAGAAACGCGTTCCACTCTTTCTACTTCGTTCGCATCGTTTAATCGAAAAAAAGTATTTAGGTTATTTCTTCGGTTGGTAACGTTTAGAACCGATACCCCAGCAGAAGCCTTAACTGAATTACTCAACGAGAAATCGTAAATAGCTGAAAAGTCCGCCCTAAAATATTCGGACAATCGAGCGCTGTTAGGCGCTGTATATCTAATTTGGTTAGGTACGGTACTATCGTCAACTGGATTAGTACCATCGGGTAGGGTGAAGGGTCGACCGGAACGGTAGTTAAACCCCAGTCCCAATTTAAGTTGTTTGTAGGCGTAGTTTCCTGCCAACGTAACGGAATGGGTGACATCTAGATTATTGGGAAAAGTATTTGGAACAAGTGTATTAAAAGTGTAATCGTTCTCATTGTAGGTATAACTGAGCCAAGTACTATACCTATTTGTCTTTTTATTAAGTAGTATTTCTACCCCTTTTATGGCATAGCTTCCTACTTCGTCGTTAAATTGATTTTGGTTCTGAAATCCTTGTGTGCTAACATTGATTCCGTTTACTTCCTTGTAAAACGCTTCTACACCCGCATAGAAACTATTTTGGTCATAGTTAAAACCCCATGAAACCTGTTTACTCTTTGTAATAGGTAGACTTTCTTCATCTCCATCTGCTAGCACCCATCTACGTTTTTCTATCCCCAAAAAATTCTGTTCTAAATCTATGACCTGATTGGTAGTCTGACTTTTGAACTCTCCCAAGAGCTCAGTTTTGAAAAATGGTACCAATTCATAGCTCACATTAAGTCTAGGCTCAACTAAAATTTCGGAAAAGGTATCGATATTTTGGATGAAGTTGAATCGGCCGCCGGCTCTTGCCGTAAGTTTTTGGTTTTGCGATCGGTAGAATAGTTCTGAATACAGGGAGTGGTTATACACTACTCCTTTTATGTTACGGATAAAAATTGGCTCGTTAAGGTCTGTTCTGTTCGCTATCCCAGTTTCGGTTATTTGATAACCATTGTCCCATTTTAGTTGTTCATTAAGGTCAAATGAGGTATTGAGTTTAGCACTTTTTTCAATGACCCGATTGTTTTGAATTAATCGTTGTCTTGCATCGTTGGAAATACTTAAAGCATTTAACTCATAGTTCGTGTAATATAAACTCAATTGTGTTGAAAGACGATTACTCCAATCGCTCTCTAGAATTCCACCAAAGGAAATATTAGTTTGATCTAAGGAGCTTAGGTTGGTTATACTTCCGTCTATTTCGTTTTCCTGATAGTCTAAGTTGTTCTTCATGTGTATCAGGCTCAAGCGAATACGATGATTATCATTCACATTATACAAGACCTTTCCTGTAAAGTCATAAAAGTAGAAATCACTATCTGCTTGCACCTCGGTGTCCTGGAAAGCTTTTTGGGAAAATGTGTTATATGTAGGCGTGTCAATAAAATCCGTATGTGATCTTCTTCCGGAAAATTGTAAAGCTAAATTATCCGTTATGGAGATTTGACCGTAGGCATCTCCACTTATCAGATTAAAACCCGCTCCACCAAATAAATCGTTCTCAATGGTGTTCTTGGTCCTCATATCTAACACGCCGCTAACACCCTCACCGTATCGCGCACTGGAACCATTTTTAATTACGGTAACTTTATCTGTCAGGTAGGGATTGAAAGCAGATATCAAACCAAAAAAATGCCCGGATTGGTACATTTTAATTCCGTCCCATAAGATGAGGTTCTGATCGTTCGTACCGCCTCTTATATTTATGTCTGAAACCGTTTCGTCTACGCTTTTAATACCTGGGAGTGATTGTATACTTTGTAGTATATCGGGTTCGCTTAGCCCAGGTAGGATACCAAACCTAGCAACGTTCAATTGTATGCTACCATCAGTTAGTTTTGCAAGCCCTTCCGTTAGAAATTTATAAACGATTACCTCATCAAGTTCTTGATAGTTCTGCGCCATTATAAGTTCGGTGCATGGTCGCTGAATGATTTGTTCCGCTGCTATGAAACGTGTTTTGAAACCTACATGTTTAATTTGTAGAGTGGCGGTTCTAGGAATACCTGTTAATGTAAAGGTTCCGTCCAAATCGGTTATGGTCGCTTCAGAATTGCCAAGAACCTGTACGGTGGCACCAGGAATGGTATTCCGTTTGAAATTATCCAGAACGGTGGCACAGATATCTATGAATTTGCTTTTTGAGATACTATAATACCTATCGCTCAGTTTTTCAATAACTAGCTGCGTATCTTTCTTGATGTGGGAGAGAATGGTATCCAGGTTGCTTCCTGTGGGTTTTGTGAGTAGCACATTGGCTACATCTTTGTCTACATAGGAAAACTTTATCTGATAGCTTTCCTCAACTTGTTTAATTAGTTCAATGAGACTCATTTCAGAATCGGGCTTGCCCTGGGCCCAGCCTTTTTCCGAGAGTAGCAAAAGACCTGAGAAAAAAAGAAAACAACAAAGAGTT
>CAZUIE010000003.1:0-64488 GCA_964620945.1 uncultured Maribacter sp. | reverse complement strand
ATGGGATAGGTTACCGGTCTACCGGTCTGGTACACAAAATTGGCCGATACACTGTACCTCCTACTGAACTTATAGTTCGTAATAAGACTTACATCATGGGGCTTATCAAAGTTGGAAGCGAAAAATTCTCCATTGTTGATACGCTCCTCGCTGAACTCACTATCAAAACGATATAGGCTTCTGGAATAGGTGTAGCTCAGCCAGCCATTAAAATCACCCCTGTTCTTTTTCAAGAGCAGTTCTACGCCATAAGCTTTCCCATCGCCCTGTAATACTTCGGTCTCTACATTTTCGTTCAAGAACAGGTCCGCACCGGTCTTAAAGTCCAGCACGTTATCCATTTTCTTATAATAGCCTTCTATACTTAATTCGTATTCATTTTCCTTAAAATTCTTAAAGAGACCTAACGAAGCCTGATAGCCTTGTTGGGGCGCTATATTAAGGTCGGACAATTTCCAAGTGTCTATGGGAGAAACGGTCGTGTTATTGGACAGGGTATGCAAAAATTGATAGGAATTGTTGAAACTTGCCTTGATGGAAAGGTCCGGTTTCAGCAAATATCGCGCCGATACCCTTGCTTCCGGTCCACCATAGGTCTTTACCACATCGCCGTTACCATAACTTATGGTGTCCAATACAGTGGACTCGTTTTTAGGCAACCCGTCTTGATAGGTGCGTTGTGTGCCCGAACCCAAGGCCGCAAAAAAGGCGTACCTGAGTCCCAAATTCACCAAAAGTTTCTCTCCGACATTGATTTCATCGCCAATAAAGAGTGCTCCTTCCAAGGCCTGTTCCTCATCGATAAAAACGGGATTTACGTTGGATTCGCCTCCTGTTGGCTCAATACTGCCCGGATTTACGGAATACACTTTTGCGGCAACCCCATAATCCAAGGTGTGTTTATCGTTCAAAATGGTCCGGAGCTTATACTTTACCCCGGTCTCCGCAATGGAATAGTCCAAATCAAAATCTATATTGGCCTCTCCGTCAAAATCGATTCCAAACCCATAGCGGCTATTATCCAATACCAGCGCCCCGTTGGTCTTCTCATTGTAGCGGTGGTCCCAGCGTACCGAAAAGAGTCGGTTGTCATAATTATATAAGGAGTCTGAAGTAATGCTAAACGCATCACGACTGTAATACGCTGTAGCTTTTACTTCATTGTTATCGTCTATTCTGTTGTGATACTTAAGGATGCCATCAAAGAAAGAAGCTTGACTATTGTTCAGGGCCTCGTCATCGAGGGAACGCAAAATCCAATCTGCATAGGCTCCTCTACCTCCCACCACCAATGAGGATTTATTTTTTTGCAAAGGAATCTCCAAAGCCAGGTTACCGGTAACAGGACCTATGGACCCTTCACCGGAAATCTCCTCTACGTTTCCGTTTTTCGTACGAATATCGAAGACCGAAGATAAACGACCTCCAAATTCTACAGGCACTGCCCCTTTGTAAATATCCACCCCTTTTGTGGTAAATGGATTTAAAGCCTGAAAAATTCCAAAAAAGTGCTGTGGATTATAAATGACCGCATCGTCTAAAAGTACCAGATTCTGGTCTGTTTTTCCTCCTCTTACGTTGAGGCCGGTTGCGCCTTCTCCCGCAGATGATATGCCCGGAAGCGCCTTGGCCACTTGCAAAATATCGCGTTCTCCAAGGACCAGAGGAATATTCTTGGATTCCTCCGAATCTATCTGCTCGCTACCAGTAATGGCATCCTCTACATTTTTGGCGGCATCGGCCTCTACAATGACCTCGTCCAATTGCTGTAAGCCCTCTTCCAGTAGGAAATTTAAACTTCCATCGCTGTACATAATCACCTCACGTTCTGTGGTTTCTATACCCATCGCCCTTATACGTAGGACATTGTAACCAGCTGGAAGTTCCAATTTAAAATTACCTTGGGCATCGGTTACACTTAAAAGATTGGTTCCTTTAACTCGAATGGCCAAATCTTCTATCGCCTCTCCTGTTCGTGCATTAATAGCTTTGCCATTTAATACATAAGCAGATTTGAGTTTGGAAGCATCCGCCTTACCTACTTTGGAAACTCCATAGTTTCTTTCTGTTTGCCGGATATCCTCATTGAAGAAAGTCGGCGGGGGAGGGTTTGTGGCAGCCCCGACCGTTCCAACCGGGACATCGGTGCTATCCTTACCAAAAAAATAAAGGGGCAACTCGTCATAAACCACAGTATTTTCCAACAAGACAATTCGTTTTTCGTCCTCAAGAACATAATGGTTCAAAGATGTTCCTTCCAGCACTTGATCTAAAACCAAGGAAATTGGCTTATTATCAAATGTTGCCGTAATCGAGTCCTTTACTACCATATCCTCCAAAAAGAAAAAAGAATATCCGCTTTTTTGCTCCAGATCAAAAATCACTTCATGCAATGAGGCCTGATTGTATTCGCCAGACACGACAATAGGTTCTTGACCAGAAGTTAGTTTAGAGATCGCTAATATGAATAGTAACAGAGCATTTAAATCTCTTTTTTTTATAAATCTATGCATCTTTAAAGGATATATGTCTTGTTCATTTTAATCCTGACATTAGTTAAAATAAATTAAGAAAATAATATAAGAATTATTTTTTATAAAAAATCTCAATCTTATAACATTAACAAGAATAAAAAAATTAAATATAATATGAACCTTACGTTAAAAATAAGTAAAAACCTACAATAATTTAATTTTTTTACTACATTTAATAGCTATTACAATGTTTAACATTTATAGGAAATATGATATGAAAAATGAACAGCTCTTTGCATTTTTGAAAAAATTCCTTATCACAGAAAAATTTAAAATTGATTTTGAAGAACTTCGATTTCAACTTTTGAGCCATCCGTATTACCCTAGTTTGCATTCCATTGTTGGGGCGCTCAATCACTTTAAAATAGCAAACTACCCTATTCAGATGGATGAGACAGAAGAAAACTTAAATGATTTACCCAGACATTTTTTATCCAAAACAAACAAGTCAGCCGCATTCGTGATGGTAACAAAACATAAGAATAAAATTAAATTGGTTTATGAAGATTTAACGCAGGCAATATTAACAAGAGCCGATTTTTTGAAAATCTGGGATGGTAAAATTCTGATTGTTGAAGCGACGGATAATAATATCATTAAAGTTAGGAAGATAAATTTTCCTATTATCATAGGAGTTTTGGGAGCCATCTTCTTAATTATGCTGACTTTTTGGAATTTAGATTACATAATATTTCGCCTTCATTTTATTTTAGGATTATTTGGTCTCTTCGTTAGCGGTTTAATTCTAAACAAAAAATTTGGTGGTGAGTTTCCATTGCTTGATAAAGTTTGTAATTTTTCACCTAAAACAGATTGTGACAAGGTACTAGAATCTAAAGAAATAAAACTCCCATATGGTTTAGAATTAGGAGACCTTGCCTTGGTCTATTTTACCTCTGTTACCGTATTTTGGATGTTATCCGTAGCATTAAAAATCGATATTTCAGTATTACTATACCTATCAATATTATCGGTTCCCATTACTATATTATCTATTTACTACCAGAAATTCGTAATTGACAGTTGGTGTACCTTATGTTTGGTACTTGTCGGTGTTTTGTGGTTGCAATTAGGTGTCTTTTCACTAAACATTGAGCTATGGAGTTTAAGTGACCTCCCTGGAGTATATGCCATTCTATTTATGATATTCTTAATGGTCCAGATTATGGCTTTATGGTTGTTAGTAAAAAATTATATAACCAAAAATAAAAGTTTACAAGCGGAGAGAGTACGATTTTCAAAGTTTAAATCCAATTTTGAACTTTTTAAACTTGCAATGGATAGTGGTTCTCCAATTTCCCCAGATTATATGTTGGAGGATTTAAGTGAAATTCAACTCGGAAACGTGAATGCTGAAACACAAATCATAATGATTACCAACCCCACCTGCATTTTTTGTAAGGAAGCCTATAAAGTGCTTAGAAAAGCGATTGATAGTTACCCCGATAGTATTGGGTTAACGATACGTTTTTCGGTAGACATTACAAAACCTGATAGTGTAGGCTACAGGGTTGCCGAACAATTAATTTCAATTTACAGAACACCTTCAATGGAAGATATAGATAGTGTTTTAGATATACTAACAGCGGATAGTAAAAGTTTAACTAAATGGCTGACTACCTTTGATAGAAAGAATATCCAAGAACTTGACACAATTGACGAACTATTGATAAAACAAAAAGAGTGGTGTAATGTTAATCGCATATATTTTACACCCTTAACCCTCATCAATGGAGTGCCATTTCCTAAACAATATGATGTAGAAGACTTACTATTGGTATTGAGTGACTTGGTTGATTACAACGATGGAAAACTTAAAATGGCAATATAATAAATGCCGATTGCGTATGGCTCAAAGCAATCGGCGTGAACAGAATCTTTTCGCGAAAGATGGACATAAACCTTGAGTGTCCCGAAATGTTCGAGGCAAATATAATTTATAAATACTTTATTATGAAGAAAATTAAAAATTTCAGACTTCTTTCTAATCAGGAGCAAAAAAATGTTTTTGGTGGAAGTATGCAGTCGAATCAGAAATGTTGTAATCCTACGAATAACTGCTGTTTTCCCGTATTCGGGGACCCAGTTGAGCCTCTTACCATAGAAGCATGTGGATTAATTTCAAGTTCTTGCGATTGGTGGTATTCTACTGCAAATTGTTGTTTCTAATACATATTGAGCCAAGGCTTAAAAAGCCTTGGTTTTTATATGATCTTTAAAGCTAGAAATAATAAAGTTCCGTTTTTTAAACAACGAGAGTCAAAGGACTGCGGACCTAGTTGCTTAAAGGCAATACTTGTGTATTATGGTCAACACCTTCCTATAGAAACTATTCGAAGTCAGGTTTCCACGAATAGGGAAGGGAGCAGTCTTTATAATCTTGCTTGCGCAGCACGAAAATTAGGTTTTGAACCTAATGCTGCTAAGCTTTCTATGGATGAACTTACACAGGCTCAGTTTCCCTGCATAATCCACTGGAATCAAAATCATTACGTAGTCCTGTATAAAATCAAGAGAGGTTTTTTTTATATCATGGATCCAGCTATTGGTTACTTGAAAATTAGCGAATACGATTTTATAAAAAATTGGTGCGGTGTACATCAAAATTCAGAAGAAGGGATTGCTTTGTTCTTGAATCCCGGTGAAGGGTTTGGTAATAAGAAAAACGAAAATGATAAAGCTTCTTCTGCCGATTTTAGTTTTTTACTCAAATACTTTATTCTGTATAAAAAACTAATTTTTCAACTGGTACTTGGCCTATCAGCTGGTACTATTTTGCAATTTCTAATTCCATTCTTAACACAGAGTGTAGTCGATATAGGAATTAAAAATCAAGATATCGGTTTTGTCTACTTAGTTCTGATTGCTCAGGTTTTCGTCTTTATAGGCCGCACAGCTCTAGAAATTATCAGAGGTTGGATATTACTTCATCTTAGTACGAAAATTAGCATTTCATTAATTTCCGATTTTTTTCGAAAACTAATGGACCTTCCTATTTCCTTTTTCGACACAAAGATGACAGGGGATATTATGCAACGAATTGGTGACCATAAAAGATTGGAAAGGATATTGACCACATCTACCCTAAGTACTATATTTTCAGCGTTCAGCTTTCTGGTTTTTGGTTTTATATTAGCTTACTATAACATCCAAATTTTCCTTGTTTTTATAATTGGCACCATGGCCTATTTCGGCTGGACGCTCTATTTTTTCAAGAAAAGAAAAGTACTGGATTATCTACGGTTTAAAGAATTTGGTAAAGAACAGAGTAAGGTAATCGAAATTATTAACGGAATGCAGGAAATAAAACTTCACAACGCTGAAAATAGGATGAGATGGGGTTGGGAAAAAATACAGATTAACCTGTGGAAGGTCGGAATAAAAAACCTTACTCTGGAGCAGAAGCAATCGACCGGCTCAATGTTTATAAATGAACTTAAAAATATTCTTATAACAATCTTATGTGCAAAACTTGTTATAGAGCAAGAGATAACCTTAGGAATGATGTTGGCAGTATCGTCTATAGTAGGACAGTTGAACGCTCCAGTTAGTCAAATGATTTATTTTTTACGTGATGTCCAAGATGCAAAAATCGCTTTGGAGAGATTAGGCGAAATTCACAATAAAGAGGATGAAACGCAACAAGATTTTGATACTTCAATAGTTTCCGAAGTTCAAGATTTAACTTTCGAGAATGTATCTTTTAGATATGGAGTTGATAGTAAAATCGTTCTGAACGCTGTAAATTTCAAAATACCGAAGAATAAGGTAACGGCTATAGTAGGAGAAAGTGGCAGTGGTAAGACCACCCTATTGAAATTGATTATGAGATTTTACTCGCCCCAACAAGGTTCGATTTCATTCGGGACTTCACCTTTAAAGTTATTGAATTTGAAATCGTGGAGAAATTACTGTGGTGCGGTTATGCAAGAAGGTTATATTTTTAATGATACCATAGGTAGGAATATTTCGTTTGGTACGGAAGAATATGAACACAATGCGGTTATAGCTTCTGCCAAAGTAGCTAATATACATGAATTTGTTAATGAGCTTCCTCTTGGCTACGAAACTATAATTGGTTCGGAAGGTGTACAAATTAGTACTGGACAGAAACAGAGGGTTTTAATAGCACGTGCCGTTCACAAGAACCCAAAGCTTTTGATTTTCGATGAAGCTACTTCATCTTTAGACACAAAAAACGAAAAGATAATAGTAAATAGATTAAACGAGGTTTTTGAAAATAGAACTGTAGTGGTAGTGGCTCACCGCTTAAGTACGGTAAAGAATGCAGATAATATAATTGTTTTGGATAAAGGTAATATTATTGAGTCTGGAACCCATGCTCAATTAATAGCGAATAAAAAGGAATATTTTAATTTGGTCAGTAACCAACTTGAACTTGGAAAATAAATGGCAACAGTACAGAAGCACGCCGCAAGAAGCGAAGCGGTAAGAAAGTTACTAGAAAAAAAAACAGGCTTTGCGCTTACTTACGGAAATTGGATTATCATTCTGTTTATTTTTTTCGGTATACTAGCTTCGAAAGAGCTCAAGTATCCTGAATACAAAAGGTATGATATTATTGTGGATACAAAAGGAATATCGGATAATAACGCAACTTCTGAATTTATTATAAAAATTCCCCTTTCCGACGATCAGCTTTATTGTTTTAAAACTGATGTTACGGACGTCTATTTTGATAATGGAAATCAAGTATTAGAAATAGGCGTGTTAGGTAATAAAGTTGACATGATTGGAGCTGAAAATTTATATGTATTAGACAGGAGTACTGGTAAACAACTTGTAGATTTTGATATAACAACTAAAAGTGCTTTAATAAAAGTAGGAGAGACAAGTCTATTTCATCAATTTTATTCCCAATTCGATAGAAACATATCCCCACTTAAGGGTTTTTGACTAGAATTTAAGTCTATACTTTAGCAAAAGAAATATCTCTGTAATTGGTGATTGGGAATAAACCCAATTCGATAACTTTAGGTTGATATCAAATCTTTCATATTTACAATAGTATAATTCGTTTTAATGTGCTAACTTACAAGGAGTAAGAAGAAATATTTGATATTCCTTCCTGCTTTTGTAATTACTACTAATTAAAACAAAGCCTATGAAAAATTTAATCTTAAGTGTACTAGTCTTATGTAATCTCACAATTTATGCCCAGTATAGTGGTCAGGTAATGAGCTATGGTTCTGGACCAGGTAATGCTAATTCACTAGGTCAGCTTGAAATTCTTCTTGGCCCTATATCGGAAAGAGATTCAAAAGCCAATCTGGCACCTGAGGAAATACAGGGTTCACCCTATACCGATAACAATTTTAAACAAGGAAGTATTTTTTATAAGAATGAAAATAGTGGGAGTGTCTTCTATCGTTATAATGCCTACAACGAGGAAATTGAGATAAAGGAGAACAATCTTTCAGATAGTCCGATAAGGTCTCTGTCAAAGGATAAGAACATTTCTTTAACCGTCTCCGATGGGACTCCGTTAAAATTCAGTACGTTCACGGACAAGAACGATAACACGACTAACGGGTACCTAAATGTTCTGCAAAAAGGTGCGATTACTTTATACAAGAGAATCGATGTAACTTTTAAACAAGGTCAAAAAGCACCGAATTCTTTTGTAAAAGCCAAACCTGCTAGATTTAGTCAATTCACAGAATATTATTTAGAAATCGAAGGACTGAATCGAGTAGACGAAGTAGAACTAAAAAATAAGAAATTATTAGACCTATTGCCCGAGGATATGCGCCCTAGAACTAAGAAGTATCTAAAAGAGAACGACATTAAGATAGATGATGAGCAAGACCTCATTAAGGTTGTAGACTTTTTGAATAAATCGGAATTACTATAGAGGGCTCTTGAGTACATATAATGGCGGAAGTAAAGGAACTTACGTAAATTTTGAGTTCGTTTTTAGTGTTTGGCCTGTATGGGATTGGATTCTTATTTTGAGAATATCAATCCCATTTTGGCTTTAAAAACATCTTTTGTAATTAAACTACCTGGGGTTTTTCATATTCAGGTTTCATTAAGTCACTGGTAAAACGCAACCTGTTAAATTTTAAATAGCGAAATCGGCCTCTTGTCTATCCGTATGTTTATTCCTAAATTTTATTATGGCTCATTAAATTAAAAATACACTACAAGCTAACATTTGTTCTGACCAAGGCATTTATGCAACTTCATAAAGACGGCTTTAGCTATCAATTTACAGAAATACATTTGTGCCAACTATACCTAAGTAGAAGTCAGATATCACCTATATTATCACTATGATTTGTACGTAGAACTTCTTTTTGATGAGACTGGTAAATATAATTTAGACTTACATGCTATTACCGGAGGCTCTTAACTGGATAGACTGCAACAGGCACAACTAAGCTGAATTGCATAGGGATTTAATAGCCATCTACGCTAGCATTAAATCACATTCTCCCATCGTTTTACGATACCTTCGATAATTTCAATATACATTGCCTCTTTACTCTCATCATCGCTTAATTTCCCGTGCATTGCATGCCATCCGAAGGCATAACCCGACGCAAATTCCGCAACGTCTCCAACGCCCAATTTATCGTATTCGGACAATATATGTTCCCAATCCATGGTATAGCCTTTGGAATCATTTATGTTCTGTATTATAGAGTTGACGTGCTGTAGGGACTTATCCAATAGGGAACCTTTTACTCTGAGAAATCCGAACCTACTTTTGTCAATTTTCATTTTCCGATGGTTTTATACTTTATTTTGCTCTGATGGGTCATGTTTTTCAGAAACGGTGTTGTTGAAATAAAAATTGATGGCCAAAAGAATACTCAGTCCAACCGTGATGTAAAGATTTATACTAGGGCTATTGAATTCGGTCTCCCGTCGAGACAATACTATCAATACAATCTGATATAAACTCAAGGCGGCCGGCACTAGCAGGAACGCACGATATTTCCTCCCCTTGGCATCCATAAACCAGCCAATCCATCCTACATGTGAAAACAAATAGATACCAAAAAGGTACAGTAGCAACCTATAACTGCGAAGTCCTCGTACCATCCCGCTGGAATCGGTTAAAAATGACTCAATACCCAAATTGGGCACCCATGGCCAAATAGCCCCTCCCTTATCCGTAAGAATATCATGTAGGTATGGCATAACGACCAAAACAGCCAAAGTAAGCCATGCTATTAATCGTTTTAATGTAAATCTATAATTCTTAAACGATAGAAAACTGAGCAGTAGAAATAGTAAGCCGAAAAGAATCAGTTTGTTTTGTAATTCGTTAAATATGCTACGTCTGAGATTGAGGATAATCAATATAATTTGGTAGATGCCTGATAATAATACCAAAAATAGCCCGTTAGAATAGAATTTGTTTCTGGTACTTCGATACCATCCCGCCCAGCCGATGGATGCGAATACAAAAATGAGAAAGGTGTACAAAAAAACTCGATATGTGGAAAATCCTAGAACTTTTTGATTGGAATCCGTTAGAATATTTTCGATACCTACTATAGGAACCCAAGTTTTAAGACCTTCGGAGTCGGTTATAAAATCGTGAAAATAAGGGAGCGTTGACAACCCAATGATTGCTAGCGCCCCCATAAATGGATTACATATCCTCGTCTTTGATTTCGTTTCCGTCAATGGCATTGATTTCGGTCTGGTCATCGACTACATCTTCTTTTGTACATGAAGTCGATAATCCAATAGTAAACAACACGGCTACTGCAAAAATTAATTTTTGTGCTTTCATAATAATAGTTTTAGGGTTATTAAGCCTATACTTAACTATTATAATAGCCGAATATTGCATTTTATCGACAAAATATTACAGTTTAACGATACAAACTTCTAAGAAAAAGCCTACAAAATGCTTAGTAAATATATAAAAATAAAGGCAACAAGGTCATCTTAGGTATTTTAACTTACTTTAAAAACACTTTGTGTCACTTATTATTGATGTTAAATACTATGAACTAATCTATCTGTCGGTTTCAGCTACTACTAATTTCGAACTGATGTTAATGTTGTAAATTTTGGGGTAATCCGGTAAATTAAAACCCTGTTCCTAGATAGATTATAAATTAATCAAACGTCATTTTGCAGATGAAATCTTATATTTGATACCCCACCTATAAAAAATGCTTTGGACATGAAAAATGGAATACAGAAAAGAGTATCGAAGTATCCAGTTCAGGGTCATATTTTCTCATCATGCTCACGTTAAAGCAAGATTAGCATTCGCCGCGCAACCGTATGAGCTTTTGGATGGGGGAGGTCTGAGTAAGGAACCGTCAACCTATTTGGTGTTTGGTAGTATAGAAAAGGGAGGTCATTTAAAAATTGGTTTCAGGGATTTCCAGTTTGAAATGACCGAAGAGTTACACGATCGGTTGGGAGCTCTATACCGTATAGTACAACAGGAATATCATAATCATATAGTAAAGATTACTTAGACAATCGCTGAGGTTTTATATATTATCAAAGTAGCACGTATTAACCTGTTTAATCTTTTTTGCTATCTCATGCCGATTCTCAATAAAGTTTATAAAAGTGCCGGTTAGAACTAATTTACTTGTGATTTTGGATGTATCTTTTCTTGTTCCTGCGGCAGTAGGAAAGCCCTCCAACTTCAAGATTTCCCGAGCGGGTACGCTGCACTGACCAGCTCGGGAGATCTTTCCGTCTTCGGTTTACCAACAGCGTCCGAACCGCACATAAACGCATGGAGGTCAAAAAAAGGCCCTCTATGCATTTATCTTGCCAAGGCGCAATTTATTCTCACAATGATAGTTTAAAATATTGGAGTTCAAATCTTTATCTTTACTCAAATTACCAATCCTAAATTTCAATGAGACTAACAGCTATATTTTATTTAACTCTTCCTCTATTGTTGCTGTCATCCTGCAATAATAATGATGACGCTATTTCCATTGATGATAGAAACGAAGCCCTTTTCGGACAATGGGAGTACGAAGCCATCATTTCCGATACAGCAGTAGATATCAATGGCGACGGAACGGCCAATATCGACCTATACAACACTAACGAAATTCGCCAATGCCTAAAGGATAATATTACTGCTTTCGCTTTCTCAGGAGAAGGAAATAAGAATTCCTACTTCATAAATGAGAGCGGACTAACCTGTGGGGAGGTAGATGCTTTTAGTAATGTAGAAGAAGATCAATACGAACTCATTAACAATAAAACCCTTCGTTTCGACAATAGGAACGATATGACCATCATCGAGTTCACTAGTAGCCGACTTGTACTTCAACAGGCCGATGTGCTGGACAATATCGAGGTGGTGATTTCTTATACATTTAAAAGAAATTGAAAAAGCCTCATTTAATTTAAACTCTAATAATAAGCCCTAAAGTTGGCTCACTCCACTGCCCATTACTATCTCGCACCCGGACCTCGTAATTTTGGTCTTGGTATTTAAGTGTTCCCTCACTAGGTTCTTCTTCCAATTCAAAATATCGATTCACACCGCTACCCTTAGCATCGTTATAATTAAATAATCTAGTCTCAAACAAACCTGTAAACCTATTTCGTATTTTAACTTCCACCTGTTCAATAGTTGCCCCGTTATATGCCTCGGAACAATTAGTGGAAAAACAGGTATAGATTCGCACCTCGTAATCGCATCCATTCAAACCTCCACAATTGATATTATGTTTTTCCCCTTTTGCGACGGCATTGGGCCTTTTCAACATGGTCACGAATTCACTTACGGTTCGGGACTGCCCTGTGGAGTTTTCAACCAGGAAATCAATGGTGAAATTATCCTCGGTCTCTGGAAGAAAGGCCATCAATGCACTCCCGTAATCCAAGGGGATATTATCACCTTCTCGATAGGTAATACTTTTGTAGCGCATAGTTCCCGCACTTGCCCCAACAAAAGAAAAGCTCATCGTGTAATCAACCGCTGGCTCATGTTCTACCACTGCATTCGTAATGGCTATAAAATCAAAATTGACCCCAATGTATTTGTCCTGAGAGGACTGACTGACGGTTAGCGAAAATGGCTCTTGGTAGGTTTCAATAACAATAGTAAAGCTTTGTGTTTTGGTTACCTCCGATGAAGATCGGACGGTAAAGACCACATCGTGGATACCTGCGGAGATACCGGTATAGGTTCCGATAAACTGACCAACCGGAACACTGAAGGTCTCACCCGGACTATAAGTCGCACCCTCGTACTTAAAACTCCCATTGTTGCTACCTGAAGAGAAATACATTTCATAGTTATCCCCTCCGACACCGATTTCGGCAATGTTAAAATTAGTGGTTATGGGCACTTCTGTATTGGCCGAGAATTCTGTTGCTGATGCCACAAAATTATAATCCTTAGCAGCAACCTGTAAAGAAATGGTGACATCCTTCTCTAGACCTGTGTCGTTCTCTGCGGTAAAAACGAGGGATACAGGGGTGTCGTCCGTTCCCTCGGCACTCCAGCTAAAGTTTCCTTTGGGTACATCATAAACGGTTCCAGGACTGACAGCAGTACCATTGGCATCGCGAATTATCGCGTTTCCGTTCAGACTAAAGCGAATCTTGTAATTAGATGCACCAATACTTTCGGTAATATTGAAATTTAGCGGTGTTGTTTCCCCAACGGATATATCGGTATTCGTTGCACCGCCCGTAAATGAGAAGTCCACTTGATCAAAAGTAATGGTAGTGTTGGCAGTTCGGGTAACATCCGATTCGGATTTTACACTAAGCACTATATTATGCTGTCCCGGTTCCAATCCTTTGTAGGCAATATTGTTGACCCCGGCACCCAATGGAAACTGTTCGCCTGGCCCGTAAGTTATGCCGTTAATTGATATAGAACCGTTTTGACTAGAGGAAAAGAAAGCCGTGTAGCTTTCGTTAGCTCCTTCGGGCACTTCGTCTATATCTACGATGACGCCTACCGGAAAATTGGAAAATTCCGTCGCCTTCGAAGGAGTCATATTGACAGTGAAATCATTGTTCCCAACTGCTAAAATCACTTTTTCTTCCAAAATCTGGCCGTTGCTATCACGCAGAAGAAAGGTGATTTCATACGTTCCGGCCTGTTCGGCAATAAAGTCATAAGCGAAACTTCCAGGATTTATAGAGAAGTAACGACTCTGGGTAATCTCGGAGTTGCTATTGTACAACGCTGCGCTGCCACCAGAAACAAAATAGTTGAGTTCATAGGATGCCCCATCATACTCTCCTTTTTCGATAAGGCTCAATGCGACCGTGCCCCGTTGGCCAACCAATACCTCGCTGCTGTTGGCGGAAGCATTAAACTCCAACTCCAGTTCTTCGGTGTCCAAATCAATTTCGACCGGTCCTACCGCTTGCCCGTAGTTGTCCGTAATCAAGAAACTGATGCCATGTGTTCCAAATGTTTCAGGCGTATAAAAAAGAGAAAAATTCCCCAAATCTACCGGATAATCTGTGTTGTTCGTAATCGTATTTCCATTGATTCCGGTTACCTTACCGTTTCCTTCTTCCAAGTTATAGGTCAGGAAGTACTCAATATTATCGGTATTACCGCTGGATTTGATATTGAAGTTAAGCTGGGTACGTTGGTTCATAAAAACTTGATTGCTTTCGGCATTGCCGCTGAAGGTAAACGGAATATTGGCCACTTCGATTTCTACACTATCCCTTTTCATCTGACCGTTACTATCGCGGACGTCAAAATAGATCTTACGCTGTCCCAATTGATCGTCCTCGAAGGTAAAGTTGTAGTTTCCGGGTGCTATATCGCGAAAAGTTCCGGCATCCATGACCCCACCGTTTTGGTCGCGTACGGTTCCTGCCCCTTGGCTATCCGCCGAAAAAGAATGGCTTATGTCATACGTGACTTCACTTTCCTCATCCTGTGTCCGCATATCGATATTCACGGCCAAATTGGAATCCAGTTCGACTTGAGTGGAAGCGGCTGTTGCCCTGAACGTAAAATTGACATTGCCGATATTCAAAATGAGTTCGTTTGAAATAGTCGCCCCATCGGGAGCCTTAGCAGTTACAGTTAATACCTGCTCTCCCAGTGTTTCGGGAAGATATCCAAATTCGGTTACACCCTTAGGCAATTTAAAAGGCTCTCCCGCTTCATAGGTAACATCATCCAAAAATAGTTTACCCGAGCCGTTCTCCAATTGGTAAGTTATCTCGAAATCTTGACTCTTGTCGCTATCCGGAGATGCCGTGTCCTTATCCCTCAGCAAGGTAACCGTCACAGGGTTTTGACTGTTTACAATGAAATTGTCGGTACCCTTTCCGAGAAGAAAACCAAAACTTGCATAGTCTACATCGTAAAACAATTCTAGCTCTTTCACCATTTTATTGGAATCCCAGGCCAGGATTTTCACCTTATGCATTCCCGTATCGATGGGCATATAGCGATAGGATAGATTGAAATCATGGATTGTTATCGTATCATTGGCACGAACAGTGTCGTTTTCGGTTCCTATATAATATCCTTTTCCGTCGAGGTTATGGTATTTCATAAAATAGGTAACATTGGAAACCATCCGTTCGGGTTCCAATATGAAATCCGTTTTTGTCGCTTCGAATACGAATCCATTTTCTTCGTTGGTGCCTTCAAAGGTAAAGTCGAAGGAATCTTGTACGATATCCTCAAAGTCCTTGCTACAGGCCAATATCAATGCTAAACATAGCGTTGTTACCGCGAATATCCGTTGTGGGGCATTTAGTTTCATACGATCGTTTTTAGAACAAAAAATAACGTAGGCCGACTCCGGCATACGGATAAAAATTCCCCACATCGGAATTGATATGGTAGTACTCGTTCGCTTTAACGAGCAGGGAAAAATCATTGCTGATTCCAATTTCCGCTTCTGCCCCGACATAGAGACCATAAACAAACTGGCTCTTTGCGTTGATCAAGGCTCCACTTGGGAGTTCATTGCTGCCATTGTTGATGACCTCATACCCAAAGAGCCCGCCCCCGCCTAGAAAGAGGCTGAAATTCCTTTTTCGTGGTGCTACAAAGACGCGATAGTAAAGCCCGGGCTGAATAGTGAAAATGTTGTACGGTATATCCTGGGTACCTTTGTCCTCGGCAATAGCGGCCAATACACTGAGCTGAAAATAGCGGTAACGGTCAGGATGAAAGTTGAAGGTACCCATGATGCCATAGCCATCTTCGACATAGCCACCGCTCAAACCCACCGATGAAGCAAGATTGCCCCGCAGTTGGCAAAAGCAGTAAGAAGCCGATAACAACATTGCCATCGCTGCACAAAAACGAACATTTTTCATAATTTAAAAGCTAGTGGATTATTGATAACACTATGGTCGATATCAAGCGAAAGGTTTCGATTCCCTTTCTCCTCGTCCACATTGACCATAAGTATTTTCTTACGATTCAATGTGAACTTATCGAAGACCACCATGAAGTAGTTTTCGGAATTCCCTTCCACCCTTTTAGGAACCTTATATCGAAATAACGGCTCGTGTTTTTTATCGATATTGTTCGGACTGTTCTTGTAATTGGAAGCGATACTGAATCTTAGAAAATTCACATCGTAGGGCATGTGCGCTTTGTTCTCCAAACGAAACTGTAGGTATATCTCGTTGTTCTCGTAAAAGACATTTTCCAACCATAAGAATACATCATCGTATTTGGCAAAATAGCGTATGATCTTGCCCTTATTGAACTGATTGTAATAACACCGCCGACGCATATATTCCATACGGTCATGCACATAAAGTTCTCTTGTCAGAGGTAAGGATTCATCAGTGGTTTCTTCATCTATACAATTCTGTACTTCTTCTTCATTTCTCTTAGTAGCATTATCTGAAAGCTCGATTTGAGGTTTTGGCGTTACATTTGAAGTTGAGTCATTGGAACTTTCTTGCAGCGGGGAGAATGCTTCTAGGTTTTCGGCCATTGACCTAGTAATCGGCCATCTTTTCTTCAAAGGAATCCCCACCAGTTTTAAGATAAAATCATAGGCAAGTCCATCTCTGGTATACACCGTATAATTGGTATGGTCTTCGATGTCAGGTGCTACATCATTATAACTGAGCAGCACAATACGCTTTGCAGTATTTGAGGTATATTTTAAAGGAAAAGATTCAATGAAATTGAGTTCCTTCCCATTGATGGAGAAATCAAAAATTTCAGGCAGGACAAGTATGGTCTTGTAATTCCTGGAAACAGGAATGGTGTCCGTTTGCGCCATAACGGGAAACGAACAGAAGATCAAAATAAAAAGTATACAGTTCTTCATTCTCATTGGGTTACCAGTAAAAGTTCGTAATCATCCATCAAAAGGATCTTTTCTTTCTCCCGTAATTTTTTCTTTCTAAAGAAGGAGCCCAAACCTCGCGTTATATCCCTCACCAAGTCTGGGGAACCGTTGGTCAGTTCCTCGGTTACACCGTTAAATAGGTCATTGCTGGCATTCGCCTTGTATTCCTTCCATAGTTCTCCGGCCCGTGTGCTATAGATACCTACCCGACCATCGTTAAAATCCTTTACCAAAAGGTTTACGGAATGGTGTTCAATATTGTCGATATCCAAATAGACCCGATTCTCCTTTATCGTAGCCATGGCGTAGATGAATGTATTTCTCGCAAACCTTTTGTTATCGTGCACCATATCTTCCATTAACAACAATCGGACATTATCATTCGGCAATATAAATTGGTCGCCATATACGGTAGCCCTAATCGAGATAGACTTTTTGATATCAATAATCGGCTTAGGGGACGAATAACCTTGGCTGTTTTGGGAATCGCCTATTATTTTCTCCTTTCCCTCTAAAAGCTTCTCGCGGTAGGCCAGCCGATTCTCCACGAACTGTTGTTTTTTCTCATCTTCGGTCAATTCGGCGCGTTTTCTTCTATCTATATCTACAGGTTTTTTGATTTTTGGGATTTCGGTACCGAAGCTTTCCTTTGTTTTCGGTTTCATGGACAGCCCTTCGAGTTGTTTTAAAATCCCCTCAAGGGAGTCGTTTTCGGAATTTCCTAAATCCTGCATATCAGGTCTAACTTCGGTATTTTCTTCTTTTTCCTTTTCCAAGGAATCCTTGACCTTCCAGTTTCGACCTGCGGTATCGGAATCCAAAGTCGGCGTTTCTCCCGGTAGTTCGGAATTGAATCCGTTCAAGCTGGCCGCGTTAGTATCGCCCATCTTAAAACCCTTTAGATTTTCGATGACGAAAAAACTGGTCAATGCTAAAATGATAGGTAGGGCCATGGCAACTTTTCGGTTTCTGACCACCCAACGTTTTATAACTTGTATGTTCTTTCTTATCGTCATATTACCTGCGCTCCAAGTCGGAATTGTCCACGACTTGAAAATCAATAATCTTTAAACCGTTCAAATTGTTTGGGGTGATTCCCGACTTTTTAAGTTGTCCCTTTGTAACCAGGTTTCTATACGTTGTTGATTTGCCTTTTTCTATGGCCTGTTTACCGAAAAACGTAAAAGGGAACGGGTAGGTAGCATAGTCAATATGAATAGAGTCGAGTTCAACAAAGTAGCGATAGTCACGCGTTGCCACATCATCGAAATACTTTTTTTCGACCAAACGAGCGTATAAGCGGTTGCCTGACCAGTCGACCATATGTAATGCCTTTCCTTCAATGTTCTTTTTAATTAGCTTTAAATCAGGTTCCAATGAAAAGAAAAGCTCATGGAAATTATAGATATGACCCTCGCACAGGAGTTCTAAATTTTCCCTATTATCCCTAATGGGAACCATAGACAATCGCTGTCCACCATAAAGTAGATAGGCATTGTTCTTTGCGCGCTCATCTGCCTTCATCACGTAATGTGCGGTAATTCCAAAGACGATTACAACTACTGCCAAACAAGCGTATACCAATCTATTGTTATGTTTTCTGCTCTGTGCAATGTCATTGAATATTTCGTATTTTCCTTTCATTTACATGATTATTGGATTAATGTTCGGACCGCTTTGGTAGCTCCTCCGCTTTTCACGTCCATGGCCGTTTGAACTGCTTTTTTACCATAGTGCTTTGGTTTGGCGACGATACCGCCCCCTGAGATATTAAGGCCTTGAACTACAAAGTTTGCCAAGGTGGGTGCCTTGATGTAAAAAAACGAGGTCATCAGAATCAATATGGAGGAACTTAAGATTAGTCCCAGGTCATAGGAACTGTGTTGTAGCAAATGATCGACCAACTGGTCTACCAGATTGACCATGAACATATCAACAACGTATAGCATGGGCAACCACAGACAGATACTCATGAATTTTTGTAACCATGCTTTCCAGAGTCCGGAAATAGCGGGAATGAAGGAAAGTCCGATGTTGATAGGCCCGAAAATGATAAGGATGAAAAGATAAATGGTGGCCAATGCCTTGATCCCGATAAATATCAAGGTGGAGATAATATGTGCGAACGCGGTTATCGACCCGGCCAATCCGGTTAGGGCAAATGACTGTAGCCCGTCGATATCCATGCGCAACAGGTTCCATTCTAACAGATTGTTCGCGGCAACATCAATTTGTGCCAAGGCTATTTTTTGACCGATGGTATCCCAGTTTTTTTGGGTACTGACAAATGATGAACCTAAATTGTTGTAGAATTCAAAAATGGCGTGTGCAAACGCTGAATAGTTAAAAAGAATGAACATCAAGGGAAACCATTTTAAGGCCTTGAACATATCAGCTCGGTCATTGCTTGCAAAATGTGTAATTGCGAAAATACCAAGACCTATTTTTGCCATAACGAATCCAATGTTTAAGGTAGGTCCCAAATTGGCAAAGGCATCGTCGATATACTGGTCAAAAATAGTATTGACCGTTACTCGAAACCCCGAACTTGATTGTAAGATGTACATCAATTCGTTTTTATTAGAGAGTAGATCGCTTTGCGATGTTCATTTTTCTGTAGCAGCGATGTATTTATTTCGGCGATTTTATCCAAAAGTGCGTTCATCTTGGCCAATATTGATTTTAGCGATGATAGCCTGTCCGCCGATTCGATGAGTTCACCGGTAGAAGCAATATGCGAGCCTTGGGCAACTAAGGAGGAAACCTGTAAGATGACATCGGCCAAAACTTTTGTCGCCCTTTCCTTTTCTATTTTTTCCAGATTACCCATCGTTTGTAAATTTCTTTTTGTGCCTTTATAGGCCGTTATGATCTTATCCTTTAATTCAAACAGTTCCGATAGTTCAGGACTTCCCAATACGAAACTGGCCGGAGTTCTTTTTGCGGTCATGTCCTGACTTAACAATGTAGAAGTGCCCGTGGTAGCTGTTACGTTTCGCTCCATCTGAACCAATAAGCTATTCATACTAGCGTTCAGCGTGACCAACTGCGAATTGAGTGCGACCATGTTCTGGTTCAGGAGCACCAATTGTGCGTTCGCGGCCACATCGGTCACCGGAAGCTGGGCCAATGCCAAGTAGGGCAGTAATCCTAGGTATAACATTGATGGTATCTTTTTAAATCTTGTATTTTTCATTTTCTTGGTATTCGGTATTTGTTCAATTTCCATTTATTTTTTTTAAAACAGTAGTGGTGCGTTCCATCTCCGCCTGTTTGTATGCCATCGCCGTTCGCTCCCAATCACCGCCGTAATGTTCATGCAGTTTATTGATTTTTGCTTTTTCGTTGGCGTTCGTTTCGAACAGGCATTTGGTGGGCAGCGAAGTTTCCAAACCGAAGACGTTCACCCGTTCCTTCCAACAAATGGCCATTTCCCTTAGTTTTCGGCCAGGTGGTAAGTCTTTGTTGACGGTAAGGTTCAGTTGCTTTTGTTTGGCGTTCAGACCTAATATGTTCTGAATTTCATCAAAGGAGTTGGCGAACTCGCCAAGATCGAGCAGCACCTTGATATGGCTGTTCACTACGATGGTCTTGCCGATAAATTTTGACTTTACGAAATCGTCGACCTTTTGTGAGATGAATATGGGCTGTCCTCCGTACTTTCTGGCCATTCTTGATTGGGCGTCAAAATGATTGGCCATAATCGGATTATCGAATAAATTCCACGCCTCATCTACCGCCAATATTTTATTCACGGATAGTTTTTTTGGATTCTTTAATTTTTTATCGAAGACATCGATCATTAAAAACGCCACAATGGGGAAAAGTTCTTCGTTGTCCACCAGATTTTCCAATTTGAAGTAGACCAGACGTTCCCGACTCAATTGCGCTATTCTTTTATCCTTGCTGTTTAGCAAATATTCCCTTGGACCGTCGTACGCGTACTTGCTGAGCAATAACAAAAACAGGTTAGGGTCGAAAACTTCATTTCTAATACCCTTTGATTGCATTAAAAGCTTCAAATTTTGCTCTGTGTACGTAAAGAATGTGTTGAAAGTGTCTTCTGAACTGTCTTTTGAAAATTGATGCCGATAGTATCCTTGGACAAGAAATTCGATTATCGTACGGACTACTGTGCTGTCATGGCTATCCCCGGATTCATTGTCCTTTCGTCCGTATAGTAGATACACTAAAGCGATCAGCTGCGTCAGCTTATGTTCGGTAAGTGCTTTCTCTCCATCTTTTATGACAACGTCAACGGCGTCCAATATAAAAGGATTGAAGGTAAACGGATTTTGGTCGTCGTTCGCAATTGTAACGCCTTCCAGATGGTTCAATAACTTATCGTATGAGTTTCCGTTTTCAAGGATGAGAATCTCCGCACCTTCGCGATATTCCGAGAACAGATAGGCATTTGTAAAAAAGGTCTTGCCTCCGCCCGATCCCGATGCGATAAGCATTCCCCTGTTGAATATCCAATCCTTTTCCTCCGGTTCCCGGTACAGACTGACCAATAGAGGTTGTCCCGTAGCCCTATCGACCATACGAAGCCCGTGCGGACCATGAAGCCTATTTTTATAACCTCCTTCGAAATACCATAGACTGGATGCCATTTCAGAGGAGAACGGGCTATAGAGCTCCATACTCGTACCGATTCCATTTCCGAGAATGCCCCCGAAGAACAAGTTTTTGCGATCTACCGTATTTTCCTTGGCTTGGATGCCCAGTTTTCCGAACGCTGATTTTATGGTGTTGCACATTGACCGAAAAGTCTTTTTAGAATCGGCCAATCCCAATACGTTCAAGTGGTAGTACACCAATTCTTTGTGGTCGTTCAGTATCGATTGTTGGAACTCATAGATTTGGTCACGATAGGTGCTGTTTTTGTCCCCTTTGCGATTGGTGGCGTATTTGTTCAATCGTTTGGCCTTTGACTTTAACCTACCCATGGCCTTTTCCTTCTCCGGGATATAGATGTATTGGTTGATAATATGTTCCTGTGGGATTTTAAAACCCAAGGAGAACAAGTTGCCGATAGGGAAAAGGTTCTCCCCGGTAGTGTATTTACCGAAATATTCGTGAAATGCCATATCCTCTTTGGAGAACTGATCTAAATTCTCCAAGGTGAAATACTGTCCTTGCTTATCGCCAATTCGCAAGGTATTATCGGAAAAGTCAACATCTTTTCCAACACCACTCCGGTAGCTCGCTTCCAGATAGTTATCGTAATAACCTGCTGGGCCAAATAACTCTTCATAACCCAAGATTTTTGAATTCATCAAACCCGAATCGTTGATTAGGTCGTTTGCGGCACTCACACGAGCTTCAAAATCGGCCATGGCCTCAGTATTCAGATATTCTTCGGGAAGGGCGTTTTTCCCATAGAAATGGCGTTCTTTTTTCAAAAAAGAATTAACACCTAAGGGCGTTCGGCCAATATAGCTCTTGGGTACCTTGTGTATCGCCAAAAAGGAACGGTGCTTTAAAAACGGTCTATCCTTAAAATAGAGTTCATCCTGTATTTCAAAAAAATCACGTTTCATTCGTAAAGGGTCTACAGCGTAATTTTCCCCGAAAAAAAGGTCTTGCTTGTGCAATAGACAGTTTTCACCCATAATTTCAAGAATACAGGCTACCATTCGGTTCAGGTTCAAATAGTCCTTTCCGTCCAACGTATAGATTTCCGGGAGCTCCAATTCCATGGGAATACTGATACAGCCTTTTTCTTTCGATACCAAAATAGGAGCTTCGTACCCATAGATTGGAAAGGCGTCCAATAGATTTATTGTTTTTTCCATAACACGAGGTTCTTTTTGTTCACATGGCCTTTGATGGCATCGGGACCATTCCTATCCGCTCTGGACTTTGTAAAACCATTCTCACCATAAGCTTTGGAATAGAAGAGCATAAGCCCGATGTAACATGCCGCGGTACAAAAGGAAAGTATGAGACTGAGAAAAGTGGGTATGACCGTACTCAAGAACAGTCCCGACATCAAGGATAGGAAGGAGCCTTTGAAGGCTTGATCCACATATTTAGCGCGTAGCCCAAAGAAGAAGACATCCTTCTGAAGGGCCTTTGGGATTCTTACCAGCTTGTTTTCCATCTTTAACCGGCCAAGTTTTCACCGATTTCGATAAGGCCGTAGAAAATGACCAAGCCTAAAATAGCGTTACCTACTTTTCGGGCCATGTCCTGGTTCTGTTCCCTAACAATCAGAAAGGCAACGGCGGCAATGGCCAATAGAACACCGGCTGCAACTTTGATGATCCGGAAAATACTATTTCCGATTTGAACAGTACCCTGTTCCGCCTCAGTGACCTGTTCGACCAATTGCTCGATTTGGGCAAAGCCAAGATAGTGTGAAGCAAAAACAAAAAGGAGGGTCAAAAAATAACTACATGGAATCGTCCACCTCCGGATTCGGCGGTGGGTCTGAATTTTTGATGATCTTAAATTTTTCATGTTCTGGAATTAAGGATTCATTCTGAACATCTTTATCGGAAGCATTGAAAATATCCAACAGCGCTGAGCTGGTTTCATTTTCGTCGACACGGTTGAGTAACTGGTCCATATCTTTTTCCTTTAATGATGTGTTTTTTACAAATATAGAAGATTTTTGCACAAATGAATCATTTTCCTGAACTTTCTTTTCTTTTTTATTTTGTTTGAGGATGACATAGACCAAGATGTACCAAAGTAAACCTAAAGTACAAATGACCACGTAGACGATATGTTCCCATTGCCAATTCAAATCTTATCCATAATTCTCTTTAGTTCCACAATGCTATTTTCATGGTAAAGCTCCAAGGCCTTTCTCATAATATCATTACGGGATACCTTTTTGTTCAATTTATAATTATAGGCACTTGCCAGCTTTTCATAGTTTTCGAAACAGGTCTTGCTCAACCTAAAGATGAACTGTTCCTTTTTATCGGAATACAGATCTTGCTCAAGAAATAGTTCAAAATCCGTTACCGAAGTACGTTCGCTTTGATTCAAATTGGCCGTGGGAAAACTGTCCATACTCGACCCTTGCGAGACACTACCTTCCAAAGCATTGCCCTTCAAATCGTTCTGTTCGGTATCCGGATGTCGTTCATCCCTGAGACCTTTAACTTCTTTTTGTGTGTCCATATTGTCCAAAATCGCCGAATCGAGCAAATCCTTGACGTTTAACTTCTTTTTCATAATCAGGTTTTTGATATTTCAAGTACTTCTTCCATGAATTGTTTCAGCCCCCGCTCGTCGTTTTCCTTGGATGGGGGAATGGGCATAATCGTATTTCGGTATTTTTCCCTGTAAATGGTTCTTTCCATGACCACGTGTTGCATCATGGACATTCCCGCCCCCGCTAGGGTTCTACGGACGGCATTGAACTTGTTGACCTTGACGAGCTCGTAACGGTTAAAAAAGAGATTTACGGAACGTAACACCCTGGCATCATTCCCTAAAAAATTCTTACATAATGTCTTATAGAATACCGCTGTACTGTCGATTTCCAATTCGTCAAGAAAAAAAGGAATGAAGATGTGTTCCACAAACAAGAGGCCTCTTACCATTTCCTCGTTAAGGTTCCCTGGAAAATCGATAATGATGAAATCGACGGTGCCGTAATATTTTTTGATCAGCGTTTCCAAGGTATGGATGGTCGCCCGCTCTACGGGAAAGACCTTTGTTTCCATTTTACCAACTTGCGATAAATCCCGCTTTCGCTTTTTGTATACGGAATACTGTGGATTGTCCATATCGATCAGTACCACCTTCTTATCGTATAAGTGATAAAAGTTGGTAGCAAGTATTATGTTCAGGGTCGTTTTTCCACAACCGCCCTTTTCTCCCGTACAAGAAATTATTTTTGTTTCCATACCTATATTTTTAAAATTAAACGGTCAAATGATTATAGTGTCATATGGTCATATGATGCTATAAACAATTAAAGCAATACTGCTATGATGCTATACCGCTATATAGCATTGTAGCAATAGCGCTATAGTACATTGAAGCTATAGTGCTATATAGCATTGAACATTGCGTGAGTAGGTATTCGGAGTAGGGGGTATGCTTTATCCAGTAGCCATAAATGGGGGGACAGAAGTACCGCTGAAATACTATAATTCGCTCTTAAAGTCCTTTATGGCATCCGACACACGTTCTTCCAGTTCAAGGAATTTTTCTTGGAGCCCTTCCTGATAGACCATATTCTCCCCAAGCTTCCGTTTTTGGATAAATTCATTGTCGGGCAAAAGAATCCATATGGGATTATAGCCCAAGCTATAGAAATAGAGGATGATCTTTATAGAGTTCACCATGGAAGAGCCTCGCTCGACATTGGCCAAAGTGGCCCGGTCGATGTTCAATCGTTCGCTCAGTTTGGTCAATGAAAAAGCACTGAACCGTTTATCCTCGATATCGTCGAGTTCAACTAGTTCTAGTCGTATTTCCTTTAAACGCTCCCCGATGTATCCAAGGTCCTTGGAGTCAAGTTCAATGATTGATTCTATATCCATTATTCAAAATTTTCTATGGGATGAGAAGAAAATTTCTCCTCAAAAATGTTTTGTGACTCTTCTTGTAATTCATCCAAAAGACTCATTTCGGGGTCTTTCAGCTCTTGTTTAAAGTCATCCATAAACCTTGTAACTTCCTTCTCGGAGTTGGTCAGGGACTTCGCAATTTCACCATTTATTTTCTTTTCATCAAATATGGCACTCTTTAGTTGTTTCCCAGTACTTCGTTTATACTCTTCCTTGACCAAATCATCTACTTCGCCGATGATTTGATCAAATTTAGCCTGCGTTACCCGATTTATTTCTGTTTGTACCAAAAATTCGTCCACGATGTGCCCAAACAGCTTTTGCCATTGGGAAGGACCTGCACTGTTCTTTAAAAGTTCTAAAATAGGACTTTTGTATTCAAAAAGGCGGAGTTCCTTTACCACACTTTTAAAAATTCTGCGGGTCGTACCGTTGGGAAAGCTATGCCTCGCCAATTCGTCAAGATGGGTGCCGTAGAACTCAATGTAGCCAATCTCCTTTGCGAAAAGCAGGCTGGATTTTTTATAGAGTTCGAGCTCTTCAACCAGTTTCAATTGCGCCTCTAAACGTTCGGTGTAGTCCGTAGGACGAAAATCGTTTACGATGGGAAGCGTATGTTTCATGGCCCGTTCCTTAGCTTCAATATCGGGGAGTAGCTGACCATAACATTTTTTTTCCGGTATTTGATGCTCGAAAGTATCTGCCAAAAGGCCGGCGAAATTCCCCGTGGACATAGAAGCGATCTTACTTTTTGGTAAAAGTTCCATCATCTGGGTACTCCAATTGGTGCTCACATCGGAACTGCTCGTATTTTTTGAAATTCGTTCTTGATGTATTTTGCCAAAAAGCTCGCTCAATCGCCTTGCGGTCTCTCCCTTGGCCGCTCCACAGATAACATTGGCGCAGTTGGCATATATAACATCGGCCAAATCCCTACCATAGTCCAAGATAAGCTGCCCAACACTTTGAAGGCCTAAGATGGTAGCAATCTTGTTTTCGCGACCGGTATCGATAATGGTTCGTAACAACATGATGAACAGCGTTGGCACTTCGTCTATGAGAAGGGCCATTGGCCGTTTGCCCGGTTTGTTTACTTGTTTGAGAATGGTATTCATATACAGGCCCAAAGGTGCCGAGTAGACTTCCTTTCGCTCGGGATTGTTCTGAAGCGATACGATTTTGGGATATTTTGGGTCATTCACGTCAAGACTGAAATCATTGCCGGACATCACATAAAAAATCTCCTTGGTGGCCATACTGGAAAGGCTAATCTGAACGGTACTGGTCTGACCCGATAATTGTTCCATGGCCTCTTTTTCGAGGGCATCGCGAAAGGGTACCAGAATTTGGCGTACTTCGACATCTTTTGTCATTATTTCCATCAGGATGTCGATTTTGACCGTGGTCAATATGGCCAAATGCCCTGGGGTGCAGATATAGTTTCCGGTTTTCTCCGATTTCTTTTTTAAGTACCAGATACAACCGCCCGTATAACTAATGGCGCTTCGCGAAAAGTAGTCCTGCCTCTTGATCCATTCCGGATTCAAGTTTTTCATAAGGGTTGCAGCGGTATCGATAGCATCCGATTGATTTATGAGCCTATAAGGATCCATTGGATTGTTCTTATGGGTCATTCTCAGGTCATCAAAACAGATTCGGTAAAGTTGTGGAAAAGGAGTTTCGGATGAATCTCCATGCTTTTTCTTCGCTTCCTGCAAGTAGCCGTAGGCCTTTCGGGTCAACGTGTCGAACTTAAAATCGTAAATGACCATGGCAAACTTCTTCTCGATGAACTGCGCCATGATTTCCTCGATAACGGAAAAGGACTTACCGCTGCCCGGGGTTCCGATAACCAATAAGGATCGGAACAGATTAACGAAATTGATCCACCCTTTTCGTTGTTTTCCCTTATGGGTGTAGGTATACGGAATGTTTACGGAATGGGGCGTATCGATACGTTCTTCGGTCTGCTCAAAAGTTTCGTTCGTATCGTTGAACGGGTCTTTTTCGGCCAGGTTCCTAAAATCCAGAAACTGGAACAAGCGCATGCCAAAGGTCATCAAGCCTAGATAAGCACATAATAGGAGCATCAAAGTGAGATACATGCCATTCAAGGAGGTGCTATAATCAAAACCCGATAGGAACAGCATGCTTAAGGAAATTAGAAAACCTAAGATACTTTTTTCCAGCTTGATATTTTCCTTCTTGATAGGCCGGTAAAGCAATAGACCGCCCATCAAAAGGCCTAACAGTAGAAGTCGGGCTGTGGTACCTTCTGAAGGTAGTCCCGATTGTACTAAATAGGCATAGGTTTTGTTTAGAAATGGCTGTTGGCCATAATGATAGACGTATAGCGCTAAATATTCCCGAAACAGGAAAATAGCGAAATAAAAAGCGGACAGATACATGCCCATGTACCCCTTGTTTTTATCTTGCATATCCTTTTTGTTTGCGTTTCTTGGCCTGTTCTTTCACCGTATGTTGTTTTATAGATGCGCTAGCTGATAAACGGACTTTTTTTTTACAGCAATCAGTTCATCGTTCCAATCCTTGGCAGTGGGCGATTTGTCCATTGTGATGACGTGCTTTACAAAACAGTGGGAGAGGATACCTATTGCCTTCTTCCAATGGTCCCTTGATACTGCTGGGAACTGTTGTATTTTGTATAGATCGAGTTCCCAAACCACCTTGTCCTTAAAGCAAATCGCTTTTGTGAAAACTTGAGCCATTTCCCCTGCACTAACAGAGATCTGTGTATTGATAAAATCCGTATCCCGTTCCATTTCGGTCAGGGATTTAGACCCATAGTTCAATTGAACCAGCATTCGGGGTCGCTTCCAGTTAAGTTCCATATTAACCCTGTCCGACCATCGATTGATGCAACCGCTAAGTACCATAAGGTCGTAGCGCATTCCCTCGATATCATGGTCAAAAGCCAAATGAATTGGCAAGGGAGTAGGCCCGCTGACCATTTTGTTCCACTGGAAAAACTGTTCTAGTTTTCGCGAATCTATATGACCTGACATAGAAATGTAAAAGACCTTGGGAAGCTTGTGTAGCTCATGATAGGCCATGGCGTCAAATCCGCTTTCCACGCAGACCACTTTCTCTACCTTGATCTCTGGATTTGAAACAAAGAGGTACTCATAGCGTTCATTCAAGAACAAGCGAAATTTCTTCTTTTTGCCATCTTTGCTGTCCCGATAGGGTCGGTTGTACAGCGTGTAGTTTTTGATACTGCCGTCCGTGCCATATTTCGGGAGGGCAATATTCGTAATGCGGCCGTCATGATCATTGATATGGAAGGCATTGAAAACTCTATTCATGAAGGCGTCGGATTGAAGTGTTTCCTGACTAAGATTCCGGTTTTCGGTCAGATAAACGGGTTTGGTCAAGGGCTCTATATTATAGCGTTCCTCTAAGCTGATGAAGTTCTTGTTGCTTTTTTGTGGTTTTTGCAAATTGGCCGCCTCATAGCTTCGTTCTATTGCCCCTAATCCCGATTTTATAGCGTCATAAAAATTAGCGGAGCGGATATGCATAAATTTGAAAAAACGCCCCTTGTCCGAACTGTTGTTTCGATTGAAATAGGTAACGGGTTGCCTTTTGATCTGCAAGACGATACGCTCGTCATTCTTTTTGAATTCTTGTGAGCCTGTACTTTTCTTTAAAAGCTCATATCCATGGGCGTTTAAATAGCCTGAAAAATCGACCTCCTCATTGATTCGGGCAATCAACTGTTTATACAGTAAAGGGTCCTGAGTATAGTTTATCATAATTGTTGGGAATGGAGACACACCATAGCTCTTCTATGGAGTACGGCACATTCTTGGTATATTAAACTGGGTTTAAAAAAAGGCCGTCCAGAACGAACGGCCTATATGGTACTTGAACATCAGTCCATTAGACCTTCATGCCTCGGCTGCGGGGCTTTTTTTTTTCGTCCTGACGTACCTCGATGTTCCTGGCCTTCGCTAAGTCGATATTTTTGGTAATATAGGATTCCCTTCTTGGAGAATAGGATACCAAGTAAGGCTTGACACCATGCTTTTTACTTTTAATGGCCATTTCCAGTTCCTGGCCCTTGTTCAATGCATCGGCCTGTTTTGTCGTCAATTTCTCTCCATAGAAATAGGTGTTGGTAGAGAGTGCCGATTTGGTACGGATGTCCTGAACCCTCGGTTCGTAGTAGGCCAGTTTTTGAAAGACCTCTCCGTCGTTCGTGCTTCCCTGAAAGACGACGAATTCCTTTTTGTCTATCATCCGTTCAAATTCGTCGGCACTAAAAGCATGATTGTAGGCCCAGGCTTTGTCCAAGGTAACCGCCTCGTTTCTTCGGTACTGTACGTCCAAACGGGAACCTAGATTACGGTCGTATACCATTTGTACCATTTTAGCACCTTCTTTTAGCTCTCCCTCGGAGATATAGGTGGACTCGTGAAAATACTCTTTCCCCTCGGCCAAATTATCGCGGACACTTTCAGGGAGCTTCGCATAGCTGATATAGTGCCCCTCCAACTGTTCCTTTACATCACCGTAAGCGAATTTTTGCTCTTTGGATGCGATAGGTTCCAAATACTTGCTGTTTTTGGGCAAATTAAATGTTTGCCCGTCATCGGTCGCTATGGATACTTTGTCGTCCTGCTCACCGGTTTTTGTGGCACGCTGCCACTTTTGGTTCACTTTTACGTAAACCTTTTCTGCTTGATTTTCCATTTTTCAAGTTTTAAATTAAGGATTAATAAACAATTGTTAACTTTGTAATTCTTAGCATGAGATTTCCATTTTTCATGTTTGGAATTAAGGATAAAAGGGGGTGGGAGCGCCCCCTTTTTTTATACGGCCATTTTAAAGGCCTTTAATTTCTCGGCTCCCTTATAGGCTCCGTTTTCTTCATACTCTAAAGTCCAATTCGTATTTTTTGGTTTCACTATTTCTATGATCTTATGCATATAGTTGCGGTAATAGCTCCAAAGAAAATAGCGCAACGCATTTACCTCATAGGGAATTCGGCAGGCTACCCAATCCTTTTCTTGATTCAAAATGATGCTTTTTCTATCGAGTAGGGACTGGTCGGTGATCTTATTGAACTTCAGGTACTCCTTCATCAGACCATTATTGTATTTTAGAATCTCATTGTGCAATTTCACCAAGGGTTTCTGACCTTCTGGGTGGAATTTAACGGTCAAATGGTCTTCGTCGACCCTAACCAAAAAGCGGGAATCGTTGATAAAGGATATCAGCATCAAATCCTGTATATAACCTTCGATTTTCGAGCTTCCCGTAAAACTCAGCACCATTTGTTTCAGCTTGGTTCGTTTTAGGATTTGCAGAAGAATTTTCGTGCTACTGTAATTGATGTCTGAAAGGGCTAGAAAGACCACGTCCTTCAATTGAAATCTTTTCTGAAATGCCAGGGCTTCCATTGGATTTTTTAATACGACCAAGTTTTTAATGGTCCTTGGAACGTCACTGAACCAAACCGATTCCGATATATCGCTTTCGGCCAGCAGGGATAGTTTTCCCTCCTGTACCGTAACATAACCCGTAAGATTGTTGGCCAGATTCCGATAGGGGAAATACAATTGACCTTTGGAATTTTCAAAAACCCTGTTCTCGAAGATTTGTAAATCTACCGATTTAGAATCCTGTTCGACCAACGAGAATTCTATGTTGAAATCGTCGAAATGGTTGTAATCCAGCGCAACGGTCTCTAAGGTGTTTTTCGATGTATAGTTCAGAAAAAATGTTGGTTCATTTTCCAAACTCGCATAAAAATCATCTATTCTTGACCAAAGTCCTAATGCACTGTTCTTCTCGTTCCGTGATATACGCTCTAGTATAAAGTCAAAAGGAGTACATTTTTTTTCGGGTCTACTGGCCCTGTAGTACCTATATCCTGCATCGGTACGAATAAGTATATAGCTGGAGCTATGGGTGCTGTAGCTGATGTATTTACGTGTTTTGCGCTTTTCGGTAATTCCGAAGTGTTCCATCAGAAAGACCAAGTCCAAGGTTTCGTCAAATTTTCGCCACTTATTTTTCATGTGTGTAAAAATTACATATATTTGTAAATATTACAGCAAATATAGTAAATTTGTTGAAGTGTCAAAATTTTTGATTTAAAAATTAGAAAAGAAATACGATGGGCTGGTGGAAAACTATTAAGAAAACAACTCTAATAAGGATAAGGCGTTACGTTTCAAAGGTCGGTGGCGTGACCAACTCGACGCACACAGATTATTTTACGCCACAAAACAGCGCTTACTGGGTTTTTGTAGGACTGTTCTTTCTTTTTTTTGGGGTCAACCACTTTTTCTTCGGGAGTGTTCAAGAACCGGAATACTTCGGTGCACTCGCGCAGCATTCAGAAATTTCAGAAAAAGAACCACAAAAAAAGGGTATGGTCTATCGGAAACTAAGGGAACTTTTCGTCGAAATGGAGGATTTTCAGCAATTGGAACAAATAAAGTCCTTCCTTCCTTTACATTACAATGTTTTGGATAGCGTTCCCTCCGCTGTTCCCTTGTTTCGCGAACATTGCGTGCTTTCGAGTCCGTATGGCAAACGCTACCATCCCGTACACCAAATTTCCAAAAAACATTTTGGTGTGGATTTCGCCGCCGCAAAGGACACCCCGATATACGCTACCGCTGCCGGAAAGGTCATACGTGTCGAAGATAGTCCGAAAGGTTATGGCCTCCATATCGTGATTTCCCATGCCCATGGTTTTGAAACACTTTACGGCCATATGGAATCGGTCACCGTTATGGAAGGGGAGACCATTGGTGCCCATGATTTAATCGGTACGGTTGGCAGCACTGGCCTAGCAACTGGTCCCCATCTGCATTACGAGGTCATTAAAAATGGCTTGCGAATCGACCCGACAGCATCTTTCAATCTGAAATATGAGGTGTATCTGAACCTGAAAAATCCTAATTAACGATAGGCCATGAAAATAAAATTCGACCGACGTAATCCGATACAACTTTTTTACAAAGTCAGGAACTTGGTGTCTCGTTTTCTCGACCCTGATTTCAGAGTATTCCAGAAGTTCGAATATAAGGTCGACCCGACCGATGAACTGAACGACCTGAAAAAACTCCGTTATGTTCGAAATCTTGAGTTGGCCGAATCCGGTTTTATCAACACGGCGATAAAACAAAAATTGACGCACTTAAAGAACAAAGACCTTTTATTTCAAAAAGACCGGACTATCACTCCGATAGGACGTATTACCATTTTGGAAGGCAATACTACATTGAGGTCTATTTTATTGGGATATTGCAAATCGGAAAACAAAAATTACCTGTCCTATAACAAAGTGCACAATTGTCCGGTCTGGCACACCAACGACGAAACGCAGTACTTGGAACTAGTGCAACAAATCTATCCTTCATTTTCTGATAAACTCCTTATGAAACACCGCTATTTTCATAAAGACGTGGTGTATTTGGATACGGTTATCCAAAAAAAATTACTCGAATTTTTTAATGCTGCTCTACAAACGATGTATTCACAAAATAAGTTCTTTCAAAACGCAATTCAACAAATCACGCCACCGACCGATAGTTTGGAACAGCTATCCCAAGGGATGCCCTTACGTATCGAAGATGGTAACAACGGATTATTTGTGCCGACCACCATTCACAAGGACTATGTAATTTTGGTGCCCTATCTTTCCGTAAGCGATGACCAAAACCGTGTTTATTTTTCAACGGAGGAGTTCCGTTCCCTGCTTGCAGAAAAATCCATTACCCCATTTGCCGAAACTAAAATAGGGCTTTCCCTAGGAATGTTTAATGATAAACTATTCTTAAAAGCGACGGATGTGAAAAATTATGTTAGTCCTCTCAAACAATGGACTTCACTGGACCATTTTTTGGCATCTAAAAGCGCTTCCAAACTTCTCAAGTATGCTGTCGTAAACGATGTGCTCAAAAAGAAAGATTTTTTCGTCAAGTCAGATGAAATTTCCGTTCGCGGTACCAAAACCGTAATAACGCTGATTGAACATCACGGTTCCGGCAATACATTTTATGCCTTAATGAAAAACGGGCAGAAACCAAAGCTCAAGGAATACAGACCGATGACATCGTTAAAGGAGCATTACCCTCGTTATTATCGAATCTACATGGCGTCTCGTGAACGTGCAACTGCATCGGAAACTGCAAAGTCGCACAAACAAAAAACTTTTAAAATCTCAATTTGAACCTATGCTATTTGAAATCAAAATTACCGATCCGATGGGGAACACTATTCTGAACGATATATTTTTAATGGACAGTATTACGGATATAATGGACATAGCTGCCGATATGATACCCCATTACATTGGATACACGCTTGAAAAGAGGTTTAGGCTAACCATCCTTTCCGAAAAGGAATGTCACATCGATTACCACTGCAATACGTTGAGCACGATAATGGTTTTCAAAAATATGCTGTACGACCGTCTTATCGAGCTTAACAGTTCTCTAGGGAGTCGAGAAACTGATTTGGAATTAGTTTATAAATTGAACGAATCCTTATAAAATCAAAACAATGAAACAAGAAGAACTCTTACGTATCGATAACACTATGGCCTTCAGAACCGAGCATCCCGAAACCATCAAGAATTGGGAAACTGAGCTGGCCAAGGATGAATGTACCGCCGACCTTCATTTTTGCTATTACGCCTTGGACGAATATCCCAACCTGATGGCGCATCTTGACGCTGCCGAATACCGAATGGATTTCGCTATCAACGCCCATATCCTCCATGCCCGATTACAGGAACAGTTTCTCGACGACGGTCATACCGGGCCGATTGCCCTCGAATACGCCAATAAGGAACTGCTGAGTATCTATGGCGCGCTAAACGAAAAAGAGCCGGAAGGAAAGGCGGCCATACTCAAATCCCTTCAATAGTCCGCGATGAAAAATGATACTTTGACGCGGATTCTTGAAGCGATAAAAACGGCAAATCCCGGTAATTTTTATATCAATAATGGCGGCTTGGCAACATTGGGGCAGCTGTTGTTCTATCCTCCAAAAGGAAAGGAAAACGTAGGACACGAGCTGTTACAAACTATCGAACAAGCATTTCCGGAAACTTCAAAAGAAATTCTCGATTCCCTTAAACGATACCATCTTACCAGCTATTATACCCCAAAAGCTATCATCGAGTATAAAATCAACCTGCTGAAAAAAAATGGTTTCGAACCAAAGACCATATTGGAACCTTCGGCAGGAAATGGTGCGTATGTTCAAGAATTGAAAAAAGCTTTTCCCAATGCCCAGATTACCGCATTGGAACCGGATATCCTATCCTTCGAAATACTTAAGTCCAACAACGTCAAAACTAAAAATGTAACGGTACTCAACATCCCTTTCGAAGACTACTATTTAAATTATGATAAGCAAGGGCAATTCGATTTGGTCATGACCAATATTCCTTTTGGGGACATCCCTATTACCAAGGCGTATCAACACGACTATCTCACGGAAAACCCACTCAAGAACGTTGGCAACTATTTTAATGTTTACGCCCCTAAGATGGTCCGACAAGGCGGTATAACAGCTTTGATTACCTCTTCGGCCTTCGCCGAACGAAGTGCCTATGCTGATTTCAGACAAAGAATTCTGTTCGAAAACGACTTGCTCCTAGCCAATCGTTTCAATACCAATCTGTTCTCCAAAGAAGGGACCAAGGTTGTTTCGGACCTATTGCTGTATCGAAAGACATCGAACAAAAGCGTTCTATCCGAAAGGGAACTGCAATTTGTGGAAACTGAAAGTATTGAACTGAAAGGTCAAAGCTTTTTGACAAATCAATATTTCAAAAATAATTCCGAACAGGTTAACGGTACACCAAAATTGGGTTTTTTCCATAACCGACCAAGTATGATCATTGAAACTGACGGCACGCCCCTGGCCGAGTTTTTGGAACGGCAGGCCAATAGTTTTGACTTTGTAAGTATTGCTCCACCTCGAACCGCCGAAAAAGTCCAGCAAATTGTTTCCAAGGCCTCAGCACGCGAAAAGGAGAGGGCTGTAGCAGCAACGCCCCTTGAATTGGAAGTTGGTTCGGTACCGATAAAATTGCACGACGCTAATGCCAAACAATTTACCCGGTTATTTTTTGGGAGCTACAATTTTGACAAAAAGGGAGCAATCTTGTTTTACACGGACCCCTACAGCGTTAGGAAAGTGCCAAACAAAATCACGGAGCTGGTACAGGATTACGCCCGTATGCGAAACGACCTAGTGCTTTTAAACCTGAACATAGATGAAGGCAGACTTTCGGGAGAGGACATCACAAAACGATTTCAGGATATCGACTACCAGTTGGACACTTTCCATTTCAAATGGGGGTCCCTTAAGGGGCATCTAATATTTCTGAAAGAAGACCATTACTTTGAGCAGGTTCGGCAGCAGTTCGAGAAGAAGATGGCAGGTCAAGGCTATGGTAAAAACCCTGAATTCACCCTGCAACGATTCTTACGATCGCAACCTGTAGACCAGGTAGTAATACAAATACCGACAACCAAGAAGCAACAGGATGTAACGGCTAATAGTAATCGATTCGGGAATCCTGAAGAAATGGTGCGGTACCAGTTCGATCAAAATGGGGAAATCGATATCAGCGAAATAGCGCAATCGTTCAAGACCAATGAAAAAGACCTGCTCTTGACCGGGCTCGAAACCCGTTCCTTTTTTCTGGAACCTGATTCGGAATCCGAAACAGGATACAGAACAGTTCCCTACTTTCTATTTTCCAGCGGCTACATCCAGGATAAAATCGATTATGTTCAGAACAATCCCACACCATACGGAATCGAATCTGAAAAAATGGAACAGGCCTTAGCAGATCTGTTGCCTGTAAAACTGGGCTTAAATGATATCGAGTTCAATTTCGAAAGTCATTTTATCCCGACTAGCGCGAAGGAATCCTTTTTAGAAGATCTCATCAACGAAAAAGTAAGGATTAATGTAGGTCAGTTCAATTCGACCTTGACACTCCTATTTCCAAGGGAATATAATCTAGAGGCACATGAACGTTTTAGCGTAGTGTTGCACCGTGAAGTTAAGGCAGGCTACAAACGCATATTGCAACATTTCGCGGAAAACAGGTATCCCGTTATTTTCACTTCATATAAGGACAGTTCCGGGAAGACGATTCGAAAATTGGATAAGGACGCTACCTTAATGGCACAAAACCTGTACGAAGAACTACAGCTCCATTTCAAATCCTTTATCGAAGGGCAACAAGAACTGAAAGCTACCATCGAAGACAACTATTATAATGCATTTTTGGCCGATATCAACATTTCCGTACCCACGGGCTGGCTCAGATTTCCGGAAACCTTGGTGTACCCGCCCTATCAGCATCAAATCGATTCCACCTTGTTCGGGCTTACTAAAGGAAGTGCGTTGAACGACCATCAGGTTGGTAAGGGAAAGACCCTTTCTATGGCCATGTTAGGCTATAAATTGAAACAACACGGGAAAAGCGAACGTACGATGTTGCTTACGCTAAAAAGCGTGGCCCCTCAAATCGAAACGGAAATTAGGGCCAACTTTCCCGAATTGAACATTCTTCGACTAAATTCCAAAAATATGGCCAAAAGCAAGCGGCCTAAAACCTTACGCACCATTAAAAACAACAAATCCATTGACCTGATCATTGCCGAGCACGGTCATTTAAAACAAATTCCAAAAGAGCGGAACTTTGTGCTGGAGACCTTGGAAGAAAAAATCGAGATGATAGAACAGGATTTGGAAACCGCAAAGCAATATGGAAACGGTAAGGAATCCAAAAAATTGATCAAGGGCATGATCAAACGAAAGGAACATTTGGAAGACAAGCTACAGGCGACCCTAAAAAAATTAAAAGAGCGTTCGACGGAAACCGAAACCACCTTGACCGATTTGCGTATCGAAGCCCTGATGATCGACGAGGCACATTACTTTAAGAATATCGGTTTCACGACGCGGCACCAGAACGTATCGGGTCTCAACAATCATTCAGACAGTCAAAGAAACCTTGACCTTGAAATCAGTATCAAATCCGTCCATGCGCGAATGGGAACGGATAGTAACATCTTTTTTTACAGCGGTACACCATTAAAGAACTCGGTTACTGAACTATATGCCTATCAACGCTACTTAACACCATCGGCATTGAAACGTAAGAACATCTTTAATTTCGATGCCTGGGCATCAATATTTTTAAAACAGAGCGTAAGCATTGAACCCAATATTTTTGGCGACCCACGGATGCACGCCCGTTTTCGGTATTATACCAACCTCCCCGAGTTGAGCAAGATGTACAATTCCTTTACCCACATCTGTCGTGACAAGCATTTCAAGACCCACGACCTAGAGGTCGACCGAGAATTTATCATTTTGGAGTCCACTCCTGCCTATGAGAAACTCAAACAGGCCTCTCTCGATTTTACGAAGAACCGAAACCAAAAGGCACTCTTCAAGTTGCCAATATATGATAAAGAACAAATGAAATCGGCCCATATTACTGCTTTGAATATTAATAGGTCCCTTTTGATTGACCCTCTTGCCAAGGATAATATGGCCGTAAAATTTACGGAACTTGACCAGTTCAAATTGCAACGCCTCTGTCGCGATGTAGCCGAACTCTACAAAAAAACATCGGAACACAAAGGGGTGTGCTTGGTGTTCTCCGACTTGAACGTTTGGAAACCGGGCCAGTACAATTCCTATGATACGGTGCGCGGGATACTTCGTGAATACTATGGTATCCCTGTAAATGAAATCGCATTGGCCCAAGAGGAAAAAGCGAGGAACCGAACAGATCAAATGCAAGAAAAAATTCGGAACGGTTCAATTCGTGTGGCCTTGGGAAGCACTCAGGTTTTAGGTACGGGCACCAATATCCAAAAAAGGGTGGTGGGCATCTTTCATATGGATATTCCCTATTCCCCCGATGCTTTTGACCAACGAGCCGGGCGCGGTCTAAGAAAGGGCAATGAAGTGGCGCAGATTTATAACAATACGGTGGTAGAGCGGTTCTATGGCATCAAGGATTCCACCGATATCTTTTCTTATTCCCTTAACACGCACAAAGAAAAGTTCCGGGAACAGATTCGAGAAGCCGACCCGAACAAACGTGTTTATGACGACCTCGTACCCGATGACAAAAGCCTCTCCTACGAACAGATGCAGGCTGCCCTTATTGGCGATATGGACCAGTTTCAATTGGTAAAGCTTTCCGACGACCTTAAGTTTTTACAGTCGCAGAAACGATTGCATGAGCTCAACAAAGCAAATTCCTTTAAGGCGATTGAGCGTATCGAAAAGGAGAACAAAGAAATCATCTCACAATTGGTCGAGCTTGAAGGCGCACAAAAAGTAATAAAAGGCTTCAATTTACCAATCGATGAAGATGCATTCGAAGATTCGTCTCAATTAAAGGAAGGACTGAACCATCTAATATCAAATTCTCTTCTTGTATCCAAAGAACTCTTGAATCAGGAGCCCAAAGAGTTTATGAAGCATCTAGGTTTTATAATCGTAGAACGGTCAAAGCTAAATCTGAACATTCAAAAACACAAAAGGGTCGCCCATTTTCCATCGTTAAATGCGAATCTCGTTTTTCAGGCAGACTATATCCCTTCGAACGAGCATTATCTTTACTCTTTTAGATTGGAGTTCAAAAATGTACACATTTCCGGTAGAAAGCAGCAGCGCTTCGACCCTGAAAAAGTGGCGCTGCAAGTTATAAAGCTATGTCAAAAAGTAGACGGGGAAATCAAATCGAAAAAATTCGATATAAACTATAATCTGCGTACTTTGGAAACCCACCGTAAAAAAACGGCCATTGGTTTTCCTAGTGAGAAAATAGCAAAAATGCAGGTTTTGAAACATGAAATTAAAACGCTTAAACGAAAACGGGCTGTTTAAGGTTTGACCTGTTCAAAACCTAATAGTATTAAAATAGGAACTATATAAAAGTACATATGGGACCATACCAAAAGGTTCTTACCTTCTCCCTTATTGAAGTTTTCAAATCAATGCCGAACTAGCTTTATTTTTTAATTAAAGGATAGTAACAAAAAAGGTTGGTTTAACAGAACTGAGCAAATCCATTTTTTGACCGATAGCTAGAATACTTTAAAATGTATTCTACCGGCTTGAGTTTAAAACATTCCTTTTTTCGGTAATCTCGATGCAATACTTTTGAACCTGCACTAGGACTGTTTTTTCTAATGTTTCTGGTCTTTATCATAAAATTTATCTTGCTCATTTTGAACATCCTACTAAAGGTATATAGATGACAATATCGATGGCGTCATATATGTTGTAGGAAAAAAGGGTTGACGTTTATATTTTACTAAATTTAACTACAAATAACCTTCTTAAGCCTTACAAAAATCATGAAATCACTAAAATACCTGCTTTTTGTCTTTATTGCGTTCGTAGCCGTTAACGGTTATTCCCAAACCGGATTAATTGAAGAAACTCTAATTCAGTCCAATAATTTGACGCGAGAAGGGCAAAACAAAATCGACCAGCTCAGCAGCAGCCCTTTCTTAAAGAAAATGTACGCTGTAAGGCTTGGAAGTATAAAGAAATTACAAAAAGAGGGAGCAATAACCTTTCAAATACCTGGCCGCAAAGGTCAAATTACCGCTTACGGTAAGCATGTCGAACACCAAGATGACAATAATTACACTTGGCATGGTGACATTCTTGACAAAAACGCCAGTATAATAGGTACCATATCGTATATAGTAGAGAAGGGAAGTTGCTATGGCACTATAAAGTTGGAAGGTAAACTATTTCATATAGAGGATTTGGGCCTTGGCAAAAATGGACGGGACCGTTTATAATTTGTCTTGGAAATGGATGAAGAAAAGCTCGCACAGCAATACTGCACAGCAAGTGAGGTATTAAATGATAAAGGCTTATCAGATGATACCATTACCTCAAAACAAAATTGCTCAGGATCTCCGATAGTAAAAATCTTGGTGCTATATACCCAAAATGCTCAAAATACAGGTTTAAACCCAACCAGTCGAGCCAATCAGGGAATTGCCGACCTCAATCAGGCTATTCGCAATAGCGGTATTACCGCATCGGATCTTACCTTTCAACTGGCTGGGGTCAGAAAACTCACTGGGTTTTCGGAAACTAGTAATATATTTTCCGACATAAATAAGTTAAGGGATAATACCCCGACCGCTAATTCTTTGCGGAATCAGTATAATGCCGATCTGGTCATACTTTATACTGACGGCAATTATATTAATAGTGGAATTGCTTATGTAAATACCTCTGCAAATCCTAACAACGCCTACGGTATCGTACAAATCGATTTAAGTCCGAAAACCTTTGAACATGAAGTGGGGCATTTGTTAGGCGGGCGACACGAAAATGAGCCAAGTGGTTATGATCGGGGCTACGCCTACAATGAAGGAGCACCAACATTTATTAGCCGAAAAACCATAATGCATCAAAACCAATTTAGCAGTCTGGACAATTTTTCCAATCCGGCAGTGGATTTCAATGGAGTTCCTACAGGGATTGTCAATTCGAGAGATGTTGTTAGGAGAATCAAGGCCAATGCCTGTGCAGTTTCGCAATTTAGAACCGACCCTGCCCCATCCTTTAGTATATTTATAAGCGGACCGACCCAGATTTATAGTTCCTCAGGTCCATTCACATGGTGTCCAGCGTTATCCTATGGCTGTAATGCTCCAACTATAGGCCATCAATGGCGTTATAGTAATAACGGGTTTAACTACTACCAATTTTCGACCTCCAACTGTGGTGGCCGTTATTACAGCGGTTTCTCCCCTACAGCCTATACGGTCTACGTTAAATTGACCGCTACCTGTAGTAATAGCGGTGCTGTGGCAAGCCGTGTCATGAGCATTAGGAACTGGAGCGCTGGCGGATACAGTTCTAAACAGGTAAGTGGAGATCAAGGAATTTCTAATGCGGACGAACTCTCTATTTTTAGCCGATTTTGAGACTGAAAGCATCCATCTTTCCCAGAACCCCACGAAAGATGTACTGGAAGTACAGATACTTTTACATAACGAGCGGAGTTTGTCATTTTCGATATGGGATTCCACAGGTCGTAGACTTAAAGTTTTTGATGGTCGAATTTATAATTCGGGGAGTACAAATGATGAATTAAAGATAGATGGTCTGAATGATGGCCTCTATTATCTGAAAGCAGTAGGCGGTCCCGAAGAATGGTCGAAACCTTTTTTAGTACAGCGATGATTATGGTACGATATTATTGGATGGTTTTTTTTGTGACACTATTGTCTTGTTCCGGCGACGATAATTCAGTTCCAATAGATTCAATCGAGGATTGTGTGACGGGTACTCTTTTCGGTAAAATGATTTGGAACGATGAATGCTGGGTAGCAGAAAAGAAACGGTTTATCAAGGTCTTCTCCGACCCCGCTGACAAAAACTTTTATATTGAATTGGAAAGGGAGTTGGATGGTTATGAGGAAAAATTTGTATTTAATATTCCGGCAGGTATTGCCATAGAGCAAAAAATCTATTTTTCCCCATCCGATAATTCTTTTGAGAAAAGTGAACCAATATATTTTTATGCCCAAGGTGATGGATAATCACAACTTTTAAACTTGGCGAGAACTACGATTCCGAACAGAACTATTTTATTATTGATCGGTTCAATCAAGATAGCACCGAGGTAGAAGGGCGTTTTCAATGCACCTTAATCAACGCTACCGAGACAACATTTCCCGAAACTCCTGAAGTAATAAAGATGGTAAACGGGCAGTTTAAACTCGAGCGTACAGATTGAGTACTGTTGTTATATGTATTTGTATATAAAATAGTTCCATCAACAGGTCACTAAGATGACTTAAAGCAGTTCTTTTTATGTTTAAAAAACGGAGATTCATTTACGCAATTTGTTCTCTTAGCATAAGTTTTTAAAGTCAGAAATACTATTTTAGCATAGATTGTTTTAACAGTAATAGCGCGAAGGTAGCTGCGGTAACATGGTAAAAAGAATTTATCCAATTGATCTATAGTACCATAAAACGGCCGTTTTACGGTACAATCGAATTGACGTGAAAAAATATCATATCCCAGTTCCATTTGTCGTTCTTTTTAGTAGTTCCGGAAATTCACGTTTTACGGAACCGTTTTATACTGTTTTTCAAACAAAATAATATGCTCCCTTAATTGATTGGTAGCGCTACGGTACTATTACATTTTACATCTTTACAGCAAATTTTCAATATTTTAATTGGTATAGTTCCTATATATGAATGTGCGCCCTATCGGGCGCCTTTTTGTGGATAGGGAGAAAAGAAGCCAAGGGTGGCACTTTGAATGATTTTACGGGGATTCCCCAAGGTTTGGGCGTATCTTGATGGTAGTAGAGAACCTCAAACCCATAAGATATGCAATGCAAGGTAAGCGAAATCAAGATAAGTTACAATAGTCGAGTTCGAGCGGACATTTGGCATAAGATTGGTTCGTCAAAGGAAGCAGCGGAACTAATTTTCAACACATGGGACAAAAACACCATAGGGCTACATGAGAGCTTTAAGGTAGTGCTGCTGAACAACGCAAATAAGGTAAAAGGAATCTATGAACTATCGACCGGCGGTCTGGTCGGTACCTTGGTGGATATTAGAATCTTGTTCGCGGTGGTATTAAAATCATTGTCCGTGGGTATCATTCTCACTCACAACCATCCTAGTGGTACTTTAAAGGCAAGTACTGCGGATAAAAACATCACGAATAAAATAAAGGCGGCGGCAAAGTTATTCGATGTCAAGGTATTGGACCATATAATAATCACCCCTAACGGTGATTATTGTAGTCTTGCCGATGAAGGCCTATTGTAACGATTCCAGTACAATTATTTTAAGTTAGAAACGCCATTGGAGTAATCAATTCGACACAACAACAGCAATAGTTACTATTATACAGCTAGGTACTACTGTTTGGATTTGAGTAACAGCGTGAATAAAGGGCAATTTTTTTGGGAACATTGATCTATGTAGAGTGAAAAATGGAACGAGAAGATTTTGAAATGGCGGTCAAACTTAAAAGCATCGTCAATTTTTTTCCCCGATTTGGATGCGCTCGACACCTGGACCTCACAGAGGGAAGGGGGTACCTACTCCAATAAGCTGAACGAGCAATCCTTATTTATCAAGGATGTATTGGTCGCCCATGAGTCCGACTGTCTGTTTCGGTTGTTGTACCATAAGCGGATACAGAAGCACGGGGCGTTCGTGAATTTGGAATCGGGCAAGGTAAACTCGATAGGAGTCTGAAATAAATTACTAAGCGAGAATTATATGATATCCATTGAAATCTTATATCAATAGTTGCCCTTTCTGGGTTTTATCATTTTCATGGTCATTATTATGAAAGGATTGCTTAGGTTCAAACGTTTCTTGAGAATCCCATTTTTGCTTTTTTTCTTCATTTTGGTCGGTATACCCTTTATCAAGGATCTGGTATGGCTCTTTGGTGCTATGGAGATATCGGTCTGGGGATACATGGCTGCAAAAAAATGGCCAAGGTCGTATTCTTAATCGTTCCATCATAATCTTATTTTAATCTGCACTTTTTTCTTTCCCTCCCCATGGTTTCTGCGGGAGTTATGTAAAAGCTGCGCCTTATCGGCTTGCTTTCACACAACCCCCTCGAAACGAAGCGCAAACGAATGAAAGCCCGAAAAAGGCTTCCATACATTTGCAGAATGCGTTTTACCGTTCCATAGTATTGAAAATTTGTTTCATACTCGTCCTGTTGATTTCTAGTTTTAAGATATTGAAACCAACTGTTATGGGAATAGAATAATAGCCTAATTCATTTTGTAACAAAAATTCACTAAATTTGTTACAAATAAGATGTGTGTGTTATGCAGAGCGTTGAGTCCAAAATAAGAAAATCCATTTCCAGAAAGAAGCGGGGAGAGTTGTTGTTCCCCGATGATTTTAGGGGAGTGGGTACATCCGAAGCTATACGTTTGGCTCTCCATAGGATTGAAAAAGAGGGCTTTATTCAGAGGGTGGCCCAAGGAATTTATGTACGCCCCAAGACAAGCAAATATGTGGGAGAGGTATTGCCAACGGCAGAGGAAATTGCAATGGCCATAGCCAAAAGGGACAAGATCCGATTGGTACCTACCGGGGTATATGCATTAAGTGCATTGGGGCTTAGTACACAAGTTCCCATGAGGCTTGTCTTTCTTACCGATGGAGCTCCCCGAGAAATAAAATTGGGGAAGCGAAGCATAAAATTAAAGAAGACTACCCCCAAAAATTTATCGGCCAAGGGGGAGATAAGCGGACTGGTCATACAGGCCCTCCGTGAAATCGGAAAAGACCAATTAACGGAGGGGGAAGAAGCCAAAATTGTAGCCCTTTTGAAAAAAGAAGACCAAAAAGACCTGCTTCACGATATAGCATTGGCTCCGGCGTGGATTCGTAAAATCATGGAAAAGAGCTTAGACAATGGATAAAAAGTCATTTTACGATATACCCGAAGAAGATAGGCTCGCCATCTTTAAAAATGTAGAGAATAAAACGGGAGTACCCGATTTTGCGGTGGAGAAGGATTGGTGGGTCGTCCAGACCATGAAGATTATCTTTGGAATGGGGATAGCGGAACATTTGGTCTTTAAGGGCGGGACGTCGCTAAGCAAGGCTTGGAAACTGATAGATCGATTTAGTGAAGATATTGATCTTGCTGTTGACCGTGGATTTTTTGAATATTCAGGGGAACTCTCAAAAAAACAATTGACCAAATTACGGAAGGAAACCAGCTCCTATCTTTCGGCAAAATTCTATCCTGAGTTACAGGGGCGATTTCAGAAGAACGGTTTTAAGGATGTCGGTTTCAATATCATTCAGGCCGAATCAAGTGACCAGGATCCCCGTATCATAGAAATCTATTATCCTTATGTCACCAAATCCCCTGGATATATCCAACCAAGGGTTCAGGTTGAAATTGGCTGTCGCTCCCTTAGGGAACCTTTTAGTTTAAAACCGATACATTCTTTTGTGGACGAAGAATATCCCGAAGCCGAATTTGTCGAGTCTTCAGTTAATGTTCCGTCCGTAACCCCTGAACGAACTTTTTTGGAAAAACTGTTCTTACTGCATGAAGAATTCCAACGTCCCAAGGAGAAGGTTAGGGTTGACAGGTTAAGCCGCCACTTATATGATATTTTCCAATTGTCGAAAACGGAATTTGCGACCAATGCCATCCATGACAGAGAATTATATGAAACCATTGTAAGCCATCGATATGTGGCAGACCTAGAAGCAAGGCCATAACACACTCTCTTACAATATTTTACCTTGCTAATTTTAAGCTGTACACCTCTTTGCAATTTTTAATACAAATAAGTACAAATGATGTAATCCTTTACCCAACAAATCTGGGAAAACATATTGTTAATATCAACAATATTAAAATAGCTATACCTGAACCAGATTAGTCAAAACAAAAATTAGTTTTACAATACTATATCTCACTTTATGTTGATTTACCAAAAAACTCTAGCGCCTTATGGTAAACCACAACTTAAACTTACCAAACAATTTATCAATAGATAGAAGCTCAACAATTAATGTAAAATAACTATAATAAAATTGATGAAGGGGCGGAAATGCCCCTTCAAAACAATATCAAACCATAAAACACTATTCAATTACAACTTGATGGACTTCATCAATTTCTTTGGCAACAATCCTTAATAAGTATATACCTTTTTTCAAATCTGTCACATCCATCATTGTATCAACCCCAATACTAGAGAATTTATGGGTTTTTAGCATCTCTCCACTAAAATTATAAAGTTGAAGTTCTCCTGATCCAATATCATCTTCAGACCTAGTCCTCTTATATTCATTAACTTGTGCAATGTCCAAATCAGAATTTGTAGGATTTGGAAACACAACCATTGTTTGCTGACCCCTAAAGCTTGCGCATCCTTGCGGAACGATAGTGCTTTTTGAGGCCACCCCACAAGCAGTGTTAGCCTCCACTTTGAGAACGCCCCCATTACAACCAAAATTAACCGTAGGTGAGCCGTTGCTCCCAGAATATAACAATGTAGTACCTCGATATACTTTAAATGGAGGTGAGCCACTCGTAACATTCACATCTAATTGTCCATATGGTCCTACCCCACTCCACGTAAAATCCATAGTTCCGCCTACTACTATATTTTTTGTAATAACTCTAGTAGTTCCGCATGCAGGATTTAAAGTTGCTGTTATGGTAGCATTACCACTAAAACTACCTATTCTTGTAAAAGTATTAGTAGACGCACCTTGGGTAAAACTCAAAGAATTTGAAGGGTTAACGGACCATGTTATTGTTCCGCCGGAAAGTGATCCGACTCTCATCACACCAGATGGACAAAACTTAGTTGGTCCTGAAATAATTGGAGTTACCTGCTGCAATGCGGCTTGTGCATTCAGCCTACCATGTCCAGTATTATTGTTAAACCCAGTCCCAGTTGCCGAGGATGTGATTTTACTCTTTATCTGGCTTTCTGTTTGGAAAGGGTCTAAGGAGAGCATTAAAGCAGCTACACCTGCTACCTGCGGACATGCTGCGGACGTACCGTTAAAATTAGTTGTGTAATTTCCATTATTATATCCTGGTGCGCCAGGCCTATCTGTCGTAACTACATCACCGGCTAATCCAGCATCTCCTGATGGTGCAACTAAATCAATTTGAGGTCCGCGACTACTATAATTTTGAATATTCCCATCGTTATCAACAGCTCCAACTGTTAGTACGCCAGCAACGTTTGCTGGGAATGTAACACCAGCAAAGTTAAGATTCTCATTTCCGGATGCAAAAACAACAATCGCCCCTCTACCATTTCTTCCTTGAGTTCTAGCCCGCCCTATAGCACTTGCAATATTGTCATGATAAGTTCCTTGTGCAGTATAACCCCATGAATTACTTAGAACATCCGAATCGCCTTCGTCCCAAGCCCAATCAATGGCATCAGCTAAATCCGCCGAAGATTCAGTACCGATAAATATATTTATAGGAACAATATCAACACAAGGTGCTACTCCTGAAATTCCTTCATTATTATTTTGAGTAGCTCCGACAATGCCGGCACAGGCCTGTCCATGATCAGAACCAACTACTGGAGCACCGAAACCGGTTGCGTTCAATGGGCTAAAACCCTGTACGACCCTTCCGTTCAAATCAATATGATTTTCAACGCCATCATCTAAGACTGCAACCCTGATATCGGTTAGACCTGTTGTGATTGCCCATGCTTGGGGAGCATTAATATCGATTCCTACAGTTCCACCAAACTGTCCAGTGTTATTCAAATAATATTGGTCAGGATATAGCGGGTCGTTTTGAAACTTTTTGATTTCCATTATAAAATTGGGATGGCAATATTCTACCAAACCGCTTTCGTAAATTTTATTTGCCAAATATAGTAATTTAGAATAGTCATCCACAAACACCCTATAAGTACTATATTTTTCCCTAACGACCCTCAATTGATTATCAGATAACTCATTTATTTCTTTGAAACCAACACCTTTTTTTGGCATAAATAATATCTCACCTGTTGGAATGATTTCCTCACCCTCATCACTAAAATATGACCAAGTAAAATTTTTATTCGTGGTTAGATTTTCAGAGTCTAAATTCATCTTGCCTTCTTTGGCAGTTACTAATATTGAATTGGGATTGATTCTTTCTATTGAGCCAACAGCCCTACTTTCCTGAAAATACCGCTCAGTTTCAGTACCACTAATGGCATTAATCAAAACTTTGGTTTCATTTTTAGTTAAAGTAATTTTTTTATTGTTCGACCAATAATAATCTTGGCCGTTTACATTCGTGTAAAACACTATTGCAACATAGAAAAGAATAAATTTCATGTAATTTTGCTTCATGGAGTTCCGTTTTTAGAGATTAACTTAACATTTGATACATTAAACATAATATCCGATGAAAAAATGGCAACACAATTGGTAAAACCCTCTTGTGATTGCTCGATATTAAATTGTAATACATTACCTATATCTTTGAATTCGCTAGGAAGATTAGGTATTATTATCATTTCGATATCGGAGTCAAGAGGGTTGGACAATTTGACGCTTATTGCACGTCCATTATTTTCTGTATTACAAGAAACAGTGCCTAGGACTAATCCTTCGACATTTAACAGTGGAGCCGGGCTATTATCATTTGAACAATTCAGAAAAGAAAAATTGATAAAAAGAATGAGTAGAATTGAAGCTATTTTTTTCATAATAATAAATTTAATAAAATGTAAGTTATTTCCTATAATATAAATTGTTAATTCTTTATGTTTATAAGATGCTAGTTTCATAATATGGTTGCTTATTAGTACAATATGTTTCAAAGAAAGGATGTAAGATTATTAGTCATAACAGTTTCAGAAAAAAGAAAACACAAATAAGAAAGATTCAGTTTTGAAAAGAAATTACCCTCTACCAGACATAGCAGAAGATTTCCAAACTAGTTTGTTTAAAAAATATTTTTAAGTGATGTTTTGTCCTCAAAAACTATCAGTAACTAATATCAATTCCACTAGATCGTAGGGCTCTACCTATCCCATTTTGTAAAATCCTTATGATTTTCATGGCTACCTGATGCTGATTCATTGGTATATTCGGGATTTTTATTCCAGTATTTCGTAGCAATTTAAAAGCAACATCCTTTTCCCTAGTCGGTAATCCGATCAGGCTGGCATAGAACTTCCCCGGACTCTTAATAAAATCCTTTTTGGCAGTATAGGTTTCTACATAGTTCCGGTCATAACCTGCCATTCGGTCAAAGGTCTTTTCCGAGGCTTCATAGAATTTGTCCCTATCAAAACCCCTTTTTGTCGGGTTTCCGTTTAGCAGAACCTCGGATGCCTTGTGTTTGGCCAATGGAGAGAGGGTATAGGTATTAGACACGTCATTTCGGCTTACAATGATATTTACGTGCGTCTGATAGCCCTCTTTTTGCATTCCTGCGACTATCATTTTCCCGTTCTGCTTATTAGGGGCTTGGTCATGGAATTTTTCTATCTTATTTTCTAGTTTCCTCACGTTTCCACTTATCTCTCCCCTTTCCACCTTTCGTATATCATTTCGAAGCTTGGCAATTTTCTTTCGGTAGGGAGCATTTCCGATTACCTGTCTTTCAAACCCTCGATAGGTCCGTTGGTGCTCTATTTTAGCATAGTACTTTATACTGTCTACCGAAACTTGTTGATTCCTGTGAAATGAATCGGCATAGTCCTTCATCAGTTCCCTCACATACTTACGCAGATGGGCGGGGTCATTGTTGATGGCCTTCAGTTCCCGTTGACTTGGGCTCACAACGATGGAATAAAACTTTGGGTCCCGTTTTCTCAGCTTGGCGGTGTTGCCGTCGATTTCGGAAACAACTTTTTCAGGTGCGATGCTATCAGTATACTGGTCAAAAAAGTTTTCCCGTAGTTCCGGTAGTTTCCCCAAATCTTCCTTTTCAAGATATTCGACATAGGCTCCTACACTGGAGGTATAGGTACTGCCTATTTTTTGTGGTGAGATAGCTATGTACATAATCAGTCCTTGTTTAATTCTCTTCTAAGTTTTTCGTACTCCCCTTGCGATAGTTCGACCTTCAGGTGTGGTTTTCCAAATTTGGGTTTTACCACGATGACCTTTTCCAAAAGTCGTATACAATCCCATTTATATTCCGAGAACTCTTGGCGCAATCGCTCATGGTATACTTTGGGAATGGTTTCTTCCAATTCCTCTAGTTCGGGTTGTGGCAAGAATAGGATTTCCTTCTTTGAACCCTCTTTGATCTTGGAATGGGCCTCAAACAAGATCTTGACCATTTCATAGGTAGGCCTGGTTTGTTTGATTTCAATATCCTTCAATATGGAAATGAGGTACTCAATCTGTTTTCTATTCTTCTGTATCCCGGAAACTATTTTTTTAATGTTACTATCAAAAGGGTTTAAATCGTTCAATTGCAGAAAGAATAACATTCGATGCAACACCTCGCTGTTCGATTTTGTAAACTGTTTGCTGTACCTTCGAAACCTAACGGCCACATCGGTCTTGATACTGATGGCCGAATATTCATAGCTTTTTTTCTGTTTTTCCTTCATGATCTTTATTATTTGCACCAAATTTTTTCAACGTTTTCAGGGCTTCCGAAGCCGTTTACAGTAAATGGAATTTTCGTACTGTAAATCCTAACGGATAAAAAGGGATTCAACCAATTGATTTTCAAGTATTTGAAAATCCAAAAACCAATGTGATGTCGCTTTAGCGCATCACCCTCTTGCTATTCCTTTTTTACGCTGCACTTCAAAAAAGAATACACTTTTCCCAAAATGATAAAAGCCCTTTCTTTTGGCAGTAAAAAGACCAAAAACTTTAAGAGTTGTAAAGTTAGAATTTTGAAAATCCTTAAATATCCTTCAAGGAGATATTTTAGGAATTTCTTGTTGATACTTGGTCAAATAATGTTTCGCTTGTCGGACTGGAAATAACTCGCAGAGTTATTCTATTTCGACAATGCCACGTACTCTTTCGCGATTGCACCCTATACGATTTTTGCTTGACACTTATCTTCCCAAACGCTATAAAAATAATACAAGAAACTCGTGCAAGACTAGTTATGTTCGGATTTGGTGGCTTCGCTTCTTTGTCTCTTTTTTGCTTCAAAAAGATTCATCAGATTTTGCATGTCCTCCCCTACTTTCTTCTGCAATACTCTGGCGTAAATTTGAGTGGTTGATAGTTTGGTGTGGCCTAAAAGTTTTGATACCGTTTCAATCGGAACTCCATTGGACAGTGTTATGGTTGTTGCGAAAGTATGACGAGCGACATGAAAGGTTATATTTTTATGAATACCACAAACTTTGGCAATCTCCTTTAAATTCTTATTGGTCTATTGATTACTATAAACGGGAAAAAGGTTGCCGGTTAATTCCTTTTCCTTGTCATATTTATCTAGAATTTCTTTTGCTCTTGATAGAAGTGGAATTTTGACCGGTTCATTGGTTTTTGCCCTTTTTGTATGTATCCATTTATTTCCATCGATTCCCACTAGAATCTGAGTAGGATGCAATTTCTTAATATCAATATAGGAAAGACCAGTATAACAACTGAACAAGAATACATCTTTGACCCGTTTCAAGCCTAAGGTCATAAAAGAAGTATTTTCTATCAAATCAAGCTCCCTTTCCGTAAGATAGTCTCGCTCATTTCTTATATAATTAAGTTTGAAATTTCTGAACGGGCCTTTTTCCAACCATTCCATTTTAAGCGCAAGGTTGGTAATCTTCATTAGCCTTTCAAGATGCTTCATCGCACCATTGTTCGAACAGGTCTTTCGTGCTTTTTTTGGCCTATAGGTTCTAATATAGTTTTCGAAGTCGGTGATGAATTTATAGTTCAATTGAATCAAATAAATATCATCGGTCTTTAAACGCTCTTGCAGAAATTGCTTTAAGTACTTTTCAGTAGAAAAATAATTCTTAAGCGTGCCGGGCTTTAGAGATTTATTGATATTGCCGTTGTGGTATTCGACGGCCTTCATCAAGGTCATGTGCTCCTCGTCCTCCCCGAAGTACCTTGACTTGATCGCCTTGGCTGTAATCAGCTTTCGTTCCGAGTGTAATTGCTTATGGGCATTGAGAACCTCGGCATATACGTCATCTAGATAGGTGTTTAGTAAAATCAGGTTTTGGTCGGTCTCTTTGGCCCTGCACCTAAAAATATCCCATTTGCACACCGCAATGTCACGCTTTATACTAAATTCAGCGCGTTTCTTGTTGACCGTATTCCTGACATAGATATCCAGTTTTTCGGGGTCGTTCCTTTTCTTGCGAGTGAAGAAGATCACTCCTAATGTGCTGTCTGTACGCATGTTGTAAGTCTTTTTAATTAAACATTTTTTGTTTAAAGACTACATCTAAATGGGCTAAATGCTATTTAAATTTACAACAAATTGTGTACCGCTTTACACACCGAATTGCACACCAAAAGGATGGTTACAAAACGATTTAAATGAATACAGGGAAAATGAAAAACCCTGCTAATCGTACGATTAGCAGGGTTTTGTTACGCCTTGACAGGCGGTTCGTCGGGGTATTCACAAAACTCGGTGGGGTCGATTTCAATCAGCATCGACCTCAAAACATAATGCCCATCCCATCCCCTGATCATACGGAGGATTGGAAGGCAGATTATAAAACAATGCAGGAGCAAATGATTTATGGGGAATCCCCATCCTATGAAAATTGGGTCAAGGAAATCCAAGAATTTTTAGAAAGGAGGAAGTCGTTGGATTGGAGAATGAGAACGGAATTTCCCTTGCCTAAAAGTTAATAATACTTTTTTTTGATTAAATTTATGTCATGTCGGAAACCTTATATAACGTAATGAATTTTACTCTCCCAATAGGCAGACAGTCATTCGGGGAGGTCATGAGTGAACTGGATGGTCTTTCCCCTTTCCACAAAAAACCGAAGTTTTCGGACGGCCAGTTGAGAACCGTTATTGCTACTATTTTTACCTATGGGCTTCATTATAACGAGGTATCCGAAGCGCAAAGGGAATTACTATTAAAGGCAATTCTGGAAGGTAAACAACCGTTGTTCGACCTATCCCAAACCTTTTCAAGACACCTGATGAACAATCTGGACAGTGCTACGGAATCACAACTAGAAGCACTTAAAAATATCACATACGATCTGAAACGACCTTTGTCAAATGAGGCGCTTGTGGACTTTGTAGAGGAAGCGCTATTGGATCAGACCACCTCGCATCGCAAATGGGAATATGGTCGGTTTTCCTTGGCTTATCTGGCAGCGCATTTTTCTGAGTTGATAATATGGGAACAAATCGAGAAAGTAGTCAAAGAAAAGAAACTTGATCCGGAAGAGTATTTAATGATTTTCGGAAAACAAATGCAAAGTTCCAGCCATGGTATAGACAATCACGAACAATTATTGCTTAACCTCATGGTTAAAGCCAAGCTATGGCCAAAAATGACAAACATGTCCGATTATATTTTAGCGGGTTCCATAGTACAACAACATCTTTTGGGTCTCTCCCTTCGGTCCAAAAAATTAGCAAAGACCATGGAGAATGCTTTGGAGCGGACTCCAACCATAAACAAACGCCGGGGCGGTCCTAAATTATGATCTCGTCAGAAAAACTGCTTCGTTATTTGGAGGATTTGACCAGGGAGGAACATCCTCAAGTCAATGGGAAAGAATATACGCGATCACAGGTGCTATTGGCCGAGCGTTTGGTGCGTGATGCACAAAGAGCCATCGGCATCGCTTCGCAAAAACCAAAGCTTTCAAGAAGAAGGGCGTTTATCGTAATCTTGGAAGAACTGTATTACAATGTCCCAAAATATCCCAAGGAACTCACCCTTGATGGAATCCACAGAAGGGCTTCACAACGGTTCGAATATATGAACAGGGACGCAAAATCCCTGACCACTCCCACAGAGGTGCATCCCAAAAACCCATGCACATTTTATGAGGATAACGGTTATGGCAAGGCACGCTACAAATCCGCATTGCAACATCTTGTCTTGGAATCCCAACGCTATTTTGAAGTTCCCGAAGCTCAAACTTCTCTTAAACTTCTGTTCGAGGACGTCAAACTCTGCTGAATCCATTTACCGTACAACACTCCATGTACGGCAAAGCCCTTATTGACTTACGATATGTTTTATGTTTGGCCTAAGTTAATCGGAGGTCATGTAGCAAGCCATGTTTTTGCAAGCAAAAACCGCTCACTTTGTTCGCGAGTCTTGTTGGGGAACCTCCCCAAACCCCTGAATTATGGCACGACCAAAAAAAGATATTGAATCACTAAAGGCGATACGGGTCAATGTACGCATGACGGTAAATGAATACCTAATTGTTTCTGGTAATGCGGCAACTTTAGGCATGGGCATACCGGATTACATTCGCAAGAAGCTAACTAGCAGACCGCTTCCTAGGAAAAAGATAACGCCCGAAAATAGACAGCTTTTCGTCGAGCTAAGTCGTATAGGAAACAACATCAATCAACTCACAAGAAATTCTCATTTAAAAATGCACGCGCCCGAAATTTTGTTGTTGCAATTAGAAGGGTTAAAAAGGGTCTTACGTGAGTTAAAATCTGATATCAAAAAACGATGATAGCCAAACAAATAATTGGAAAAGATTTCTATGGTCTATTGGCTTATAACCAAAAAAAGGTTGAATCAGGCGAAGCGGTCATACTGGATTCCAATATCGAATTGGGTAGTACGGTCGAAATGACGGAGGATTTCAATATTGTTCGAGAGTTACGTCCGCGTCTCGGAAGAGCCGTCTATCATGTATCGCTGAACCTGGCGCCCGGAGAGCAATTGAGCAACAGCCAATTCTTGTCTCTTGGCGAAGACTATTTAAAGGAAATGGGATTCGATGATAATCAATATATCATATACCGTCATAATGACCAAAGCCACCAACATATTCATATCGTCGCTAATAGGGTAAAGCTATCCGGGGCACTGGTCAGTGATAGTAAGGATTATGAGCGCAGCGAACGTTTGGTACGCAAACTGGAAAAAAAATATGGTCTTTCCGAACTGCCCGATATGACTTTGGAACGAGAGGCGGCACTCACTCAAAAAGAGATTGAAAAATCGCTTCGGACGGGTAACCCACCGATTAAGAGTATGCTTCAATATCAATTGAGGGAAGCTTTAAAACATTCAACTACTGCGGAGGAGTTTATCTGCCAATTGCGGTCAAAAGACATTTGGCCAAGATTCAATATCAGTAAAACAACGGGAAGGGTCTCCGGTATCTCCTTCAAATACGAAGGGGTCATCTATAAGGGGAGTAGCTTGGGTCGAAAATATTCATGGAACAACATCATAAAACAAATCGACTATGAACAAATCAGAGACCGTACAATTATTCTCGAAAATAATCATTCAGAACAAGGAAATAAAGGAGTTGTTGCTTCAGATACAGACACATCAAGGAACGCTATCGGAGAAACAAAAGATACTGAGGGAGGGACAATTCAAACTAGTGAAAAATCAAAATACGATTTGGGAGGCACTCAAAAGGATGGCCTGATTGACGAACCATTTACGCCCTTTAAAATGGAACTTGAGGATTTTGACCGTTGGAAGCGAAAGAAGAAAAGAAAAAGAACAAGGAATTAAAATGGAGTAAGGTAGCATAGGATTCGATGGGCAATCAGGTAAACATAGAGCCACTTAATCTGACCGGAAAGGCATTTTGCGAAAAGCTTGGTGTGTCTTACAATGGTCAAATAATGCAAGCTTTGCGAGAACTGCAGTTGGTCAGTTTTTTCAAAGTGGGCAAAAAATACCTGTATGCTTACGAGGACATAGATTCGGTCAATAAAAAACTCAGGAAAGGAGAGATTTCTATTAAGGTCAATAATGGCTATTATATTACTTTGAATGAATAAAAGTAAGCTACAGTTATATTTTAGTGGTTTGAGTTTCCTAAAAAAATAAATTTGGTAAATTTTTAGGACAATATCCAATATGGCTACCTATCATCTTTAATCTCTTTACAAAAAGCGGATTTTGTAAAGAGTTCTATTTTTTGAAGTATATTTAATGGGGCTTATCTACAGTTTTAAAATCATGTCCAAAAAGCATAATGTAAAGAGTTGTGAAAAAGAGACCAAGAAATTCGCCAAAATTGTATAAATCTTAAGTATTTTATTTCTTTATATGATGGACTTTTTTACGAATTTTTGCTCAATATTAACCACTTCAAAATCTGTTCTCATAAGCTTATCATATTCTTGCTTAGAAAATACGTGCTTGTACAATTTATCATAAGGTTGAGCAACTGTAGTCTTAGAACCTAAATCGTGTTTCTTTTCCAATTCGAGGAAGAAATCAATCAGTTTAACTTTTTTGTCTTTTAATAATTCCTGCATAATATGCACCAAAACTGTTAGCATGTTTGGATAGTACGGTACAGGTTTAACTAAATTTGGAAGGGAGACCTCCCATGAGCTTATTCCTTTTTCAGTATTCATCAATTTAGGCGGAATCAGTTTGCTTCCTTTCACCAATAGTATTTTTACAGTTTTGATAGTATCGGTAAAGTCTAGGTCATTAAAGTTTATTATTAATTCGGAAAGTAAAATCTGAAAAATTGCACAAAACTCTTCTCCAAGGATGGTTGATTCATAATCATTTTCAAAAGTTATTTTCCATTGAAAACCGTACGAATGCCATTGAATACTTCTTTCTTTCCCTACATCATTCAGCGGAAAATCAACCAACTTGGATTTGGCTACTTGATAAAGCTTTGAAATATCCTTTATTTCTTTATCAAATCCTTCGATGAACATATCCATAAATTCTTCCTTTAACCAACCCATATCCAAAAGTTGTTGGCTTATCAAAACTTGTAATTGTGGAGAAAAAATTGGTGTCGAATGTAGAACAAATGCGTAGTCAATTAGGGTATTGGCTAATTCTTCCTTTTTTTCAATATCCCAATCAGGGTCAAACTCTCCTTTTGTGACAACATATTTTTCAAAACACGCCATACAACTCATCCACGCACCCTGATTAAAATCGAAATGGAAAATCAATCCAACTGCTGTTATAACCTTTTTCAGTAGGTCTTCTTCTTGTATCGCTACGTAAAAGCCCGCTAGCGCGTAATATTTTGCTGCAAGATTTAAGCCCATGGAGTTGTATACCTGACCAATATTTAGAAGTGCCCACACAAATCCTTCATGAGTTTCGTCTTGAAACAACAATAATTTTGCTTTCTGAAAATGATCTAAAGTCTTAAGCAGGTTCTTTGGGTTAGTTGTATGCAAATATTTTATTCCTCGGTCTCTATGTAAAGTGGCCGCAGAAAACTTTCCTTCTCTTTTTTCAACTAGTTCGGCTAGCTCATCGCTGATAATTTCTAATTCTTGAACAACTTCATGATAGTCTTCAATGATATCTTGAGTTATAAAAAAACTGATTACCTCATTTATTCTATCATACAAGCTGGTATAATTATAAAATTTTGCTTCGGATGATAAGTTTATGATTTCTCTGATTGTTATAAGTCCGTCTTTAAAACCTTTGTCCCTCTCCGTTTGACCCCAATACTTAAGGTTGATTTGTAAGAAAGATAAGGATTCAAGAAGTTTACATCTTTTTTCAATTGAAGAAGAAGGAATATGGCTATTGATAAATTCTTCAATTTTGGAAGTCCATTGGTCTAAGCTATTGTCTACTAAAACCGCTAATTTCGCACCATCCGCAGCTCTTAAAATTGACAATAGATTCACTGCGTCTTCAATACTTGAAGGATCATGAAGGTGGTCAGGGACTAATTCAAAGTATTTTTCGGCATATCCATATATCGAACCATCGTCTTTTCCCTTGAATTTAAATTCTAGGGTAGGTCTTAGCTTTAGGAAAACTAGTTCATATGAAATGTCTTTTTTGCAAAAATCAGGAGTATCATTATTTACTAAAAGACTTTCCAGAATAGTACCCCATTGTTTTCCATCACCTTCTATAAATGAATGCTGCCTATAGAACCGAGACAAACCGATGATTTCATATATTTCACCTATTACAAACTTCTTGCTTTTATTACAATCTTTCCATTTATCCCTTTCACCATAATACCATTTTTCATCGCTTCCTTTAACTTCCAAGACGATTCTTTCTAAAATACTATCTGTTAGAAGTCTTTCTACTGGCGATTCTTTTGTAGCACATTGACTTATATGGAAGTGTAGCGCGTGAATGATACTATCTGAAATACTTGGTTCTATCAGATATGGGAGTTTGATTGTTATGTCAATAATGGAATTTAAAATCTGCGACATGGATTGTTCAGGTTCAATATCGCTAAAAACCCATTTAATTGATTTCGTAAACCCTTCCCAAAACTCTCCATTATCTATTACATCAGCAAAGACTTCTTTAGACCTTACAAATAGAGGAGACTCATCCTTTATTGAATCGATATAGTCGGATACAATTTCTTTACATTTTTCAACACATTTTTCCAAAAGCTCGCCTTTCAACTCGGATTGATTCTCGTGCCATTCTTTTAACAATATAGCATCGTTACCTGGATATTGTCTTGCAATATTGGAGTTGGCTTCGAAGATAAATTCTATTTCATCTAGAATATACTCTCCTTTGCAGTACAGGGTAAAGAAATGTGAAATGGTATGTTTTATTTCTTCACTTGCGAAAGAGAAATTACTAGAATATAATTTAAGTTGTCTAAACTTTGATTTTAAATTAGTTAAATCTCTTTCAAAAATATCTTCTTCGTAATCATAATAGACTATATCACCTTTTCCCTTTAGCTTGTTCTGAAGCCATATTTCTATTGTTCTAAGCTTTTGGTACTCATAACCTCTTTCCGTTGTCGTAGCATCGGTATTTTTGTGAAATATACTTAGTTGAGTTATTGACCCCATTTTTTCATTTTAAAATAGACTTTACTCAACTCTTCATTAAACTCTTCTTTAAGGGACTCTTCTAAAGCCACAATTATATATTCTATTTTTGAATACCTTTTGCAGTAGGAATCCCAATTAAAAAATTTTAACCACTCGACCTTGAATTTTTGAGAGTCAAATCCTTCTGGATTTAATAAAAAACGGAACCTATCTTCTACAATATTTTTGCTCTCTATTCCCTGCGTATTAATAAGCCCCCGATTTACTAAATCAAAAAACTGTTTAACTCTAAAAAGAACAAAACCATTGTCTACGTTGGAATCATCAAGATTAAATCCCAGTTTTTTGCTCATTGCTACCTTGTATAGATTCTTAATTTTTTTTGTTGACAGTATTTTTTTTGAAATAGAAACATAAAACATTTGATCATCCATTTCTTCTTTTAGCTTGGTTTCCAGAATTTTTTTGAAGTCCTTTTTCTTTTCAGGAGGCAATACTTTGAATATAGTAGGAAAACCAAGATTGTGTTTGTTTAAATCATAGTTGTCTATTGATATATCTCGCCTGAAATTTTTGTTTTTCTTTATTAAGACATCTAGAATCGCTATGTATGTCGCATGCATAAGTTTTTGATGGTCGAATATATCCAAGGTCTTTAAGAGTTCCGTCTCTTCAAGAAGTTCATGCTTCCTCTTGTAAAATCTCGTTAGGTACGAATAATTCTTATCATCTAACCCGACAAAATTTATGTAATGATTTAAGTTGGAATATATCGTTTTTAAAGCATGTTCGTTTAAATCGAAATATGAAATTACTACTAGGATACCATTTATCTTTTCCGCCAAATGGTTTCTAAGGCTTCGATTATTAACTACGGTGGAAGTGAAGGTTCTATCTTCTGCAGGCTCGCGACCAAAGTATTTAGGAATCTTATAACTGGACTTTAAGAAGTTGTTAATTTTAGAAGTGATTTGTCCTGAACTTTTTTGTCCAATTTGAATGTTTGTAATTTTATTTTTAATCAAGGTTTGAACTAATTCCTTGTGGTCTGAATTTTCAACAATTAACTTGAAAAGGAATGTATCAAATTCCGTAATATGAGCAAGTCCAAAGCCTAAAAAGCTGTGTTTTTTAATGCCTGCAAAATTTTTGAGGTAATAACCCAAAACGAAAGAGTTAATGGACTTATTTAAAGTGTACTGTATTGGTGAAAATCCGTTTCCCAATAGAAAATTTCCTTCCAGAAAACCTTTCAATAGACCAACAGAATTATAAAGATTTCCAAAAACGTTACTACTGTGAGACCCCCCTTTTTCGATACTCTCTACTGTCTTTGGTACCTTGACAAAAATTTCATCAATTTCATTGCACAATCTTTGAATGTAAGCCCCATCTCTTATATCCTTTAAAAAAGAATATAAATCTTCATCAACAAAGTATTTTGCTTTGTCCAACTCTTCATCCAAATCAATCTTATCTATCTCTTTTTCAATTTCCTGAATATCGCTCCAATTTATTCTATCATTATAAAAATCATTTCTTATGAGCCATTTGAGTTGTTTCAAATTGTATTTTGCCAAAAAGCTAACCTCCATTTTTTTAAGCCTGTTAGCTTTGACAATGATACTCTTTAAGGCAAGAAAGCAGTTATAAAAATCTTTCGTTCTGTATAAACCATAAAAGAATACTAAATCATCCCAGAGAGAGGTTTTATCATCAATATTATATTTAAAAATCTTACTCAACGCAGACGAATAATCGTAATTATTCAAAGTACAATCTATACAGTTACAGCTACTGTAATTGATTTTGGTATGGAAATCCAGTTCATCTTTAATTGGATAGCTCCCCATAGAATCGATATTTCCAGCATGTCCTATTGTATGAATCCCAGACATGGCTATTCTAGATAGAGAATAATTTAATTTGTCTTTTTCATCATCTGAAAATTTTTTGTCATCTTTTCCCTTAAATTCTGATATTAATTGATATAAATCCTCGTTGAAGAGCTTTAATGAAGTGTCAAGTACAAGATATCCAGGTTCCTGTTTCGCGTCCTTGTAAATAGGATATAATCCAGCTAAGTTTTTTTGAGGAAGCACTCTTATGTAATGAAATCTCGCTATGGATTCATATAATTCATTAATAATTTTTGAGCGATTTGATTCGATATCGTTTGAACTTCTATAATCGTATACTTTGAAATCTCTTATATAACATAAAGCATCATATACTTTTAATCCTACATCAGATAATTTGAAATTCTTTTTTTCTTGTGGTTTAACGGAATCTTTTTTTGCTGTGATTATATTAATTCCCAAACTCTCAAAATACTTTACCTCACTAGCATTTACTTCTTCTTTAGAAGTCAACATATATGCTCTTTGATGATGTTTTTTTAGTAAATATTGAATTTCCCTAATTAATAATTTAAGATTAGGGTCAGAAACGCTATAACCAACAAAAAGAATTACCTTATTACTGAATAAGGATTTCACAAAAACTTCTTTTAAGGTATGGTTTTTAGAAAATTCTAAATAGTCATTTTCTTTTAAAACAGTATTGTGATTTTCAAAATCACCATGGTACTTTATTAGCAATTTTTTTTGAGAGGCATATGGTAAATCTTCATCTTTTGAAACTATAGAAAACGGTAGGCCATAATCAGTAATAATTGATTCAAAATGATTGTCATAGTTTGTTGTAACAATGTGCTGCGGATTCAGTTCAAATATTGTTTCATGTAGGAGGTTTGGGATAGAACTTTTTTCAAACAAAAGTCTCTTTAAAATATCGTTGTATTCTTTTTCTCCTTTTTCGTTATAGAGAAGCTGAGCTATTTTCATTGGATCAACTTCGCTTGTTCTCTCATTTAATCTATCTCTGATTCCTTCTTGTAGTTCGTTCCATAAGGGAATTTCAGAATCTTTTGATACCCCCGCACCGGCAAAAACAACCAAACGATCATTATTGATAGCCTCTTTTATTGAGGCTACATCATTATTAAACTTATTTTTTCGCATAATGCCCTTGTGTCAAAAAATAAACCAGAAAATAAAGGTAACTTATTGTCAGAAAATTACTTATAAATATATATCAAAAGATGTTCCAGCCATTTAAATTCATTTTGCTTTTCATTAAAAGTACTTTCTAATCCAAAGATTGTCCTATCATATTTGTAGATACAGTATTGTGATAATTTCGTCAGTGACGTTTTAAATTCTAAAAAAGCAAAAAAGTACGGTTTCTAACTGCTTAATTCTTTGCCAGAAAGTAGGATTTATTTTATGTGATTTAATACTTAATGATCAATCATGTTACTCCTAATGGAAAATCAATTGCATGCTTAACGAGATGCTTATTAAACGCTACTCTTTACAAATCGCACCTTTTGTAAAGAGTTTTTGTTGTGTAAGAAATTTTGGTATCTTCCTCAAAAAGCTCTAATAAACGATTGATATGAAACCCGAGGTGCATAAAGATTTCTCAGGAGATTGGAGGTTCTATTTTCCGGAAGAAATGGTCTCCGTTATGGATGATTATTATGAAAGTGTGGAGCAAATTGACCATGATGAAGACTTAGCCCAAATCGGTCTCAATAGAATAATTAAAAGATTTCCAGAATGTCATATTGATGCTTACAATCATTTGAGTATCAGCAATAGAAACCAGAGTAAAACAGAACAAGCGCTACAGTATGCTATAACTGCATATATGATTGGTATGGATTCATTGCCTATTTCATTCAATCATAACGAAGATAAATTGATATGGTTAATTCTTGAAAACCGACCTTTTCTTAGGTCGCTGCAGATACTCGGTTTAGAATTTATGAGACGTCGTGATTTGGTTAGAGCCGAAAATCTTTTTCTAAAATTAATTTCGTACAACCCAAACGATAATCAGGGCATACGCTATTTATTAACCGAGATTTACCATCATACTAAGCAGAAAAGGAAGCTTAAAGCTCTTGAAAAGGAATATTCTGAGGAAGACCTTTTGTTAGAAGTCTTTAGTTGGGAAGAAAGAATTCTTTTACAATAAAAGTTTAAACAAAAGATATTATCAGATGATAAAGCTAGTTATTTTCCAATTTGATAGAGTTGCTAAAGAATATGCATAGAAAAAACATGGGATATCATCGTGAGAGGTTTAAGGTTTTTGAAAATTAATTTTTTAAAGAGGATTTGGACGCATCAGGTTTCGAAGATTAGAATTAGGGAAACTACTGCTTTGCTTTTTTGAGGCGATGTTTTTGACTAATAGTCTATCCAAACAAACGATTCATTTCTTCCGCTTCCTCTTTGTGATAAAAATCCTTTAAATAATGTTGGGTGGTAGATAATTTAGTGTGTCCCAAAAGTTTGGAAATTAGTAAAAGGCCTGTATTATTTTTTACGGCAAAATCTGCAAAAGAATGTTTAGCCATATGCATATTTACCCATTTATGTATTCCTGCCCTTTTGCAAACAATTCTCAAAGAACGATTAATGGCATTATTGGCAATGTATAGTTTGTGTTCAACTTCTTCCAAAGACTTTTTGTCCATTCCATAGAGTGGGGGGAATACGAATACCGGACTTTTGTCTTTGTATTTATCCAAGATGGCAATGGCTTTCGGAGTTAAGGGCAACGTCCTTTTTGCGCCAGCTCTTGCCCTAGATTTGCGCATGGTATAGACGATTTCATTTTCCAATATATTTTCCCATTTAAGTCGGCAAACATCGGAGAATCTCATCCCTGCTGTGTAGAAGGAGAACAGAAACATATCCCTGGCCTTAATCATTCCTTTGAACCTTACTGGGATTTCCAATTCGGAAAGTTTTAAAATCTCCTCATAGGTCAATGAATCTTTTTGTACGTTTTCGGTTACAATTTCATAGCCTTTTATGGGATTTTGTTTTATTATGCCCACCTTGACCGCTTTGTTCAGAACAGCATAGATAGCTTTAAAATTCGAGGCCACTGTATTTATCTTATTCCCTTTTTCAAGCATCCATTTTTCGTAGTCCTTGGCAAATTGGACAGATAAATCTGCAAACGAAACGTGGCTAGCGAACTTTTTTAGTTTTTCAATATATTTCTGTTGGGTATTGGCGGTACGTATTTTTCCTTTCAATCTGGACTCATCAACGATTTGTTGGTAAAAATCCAAGAAAGAACTAGAATCGTACTTTTGGTTGTTTTTGTAGAGAAAGAGGAGGCGTTTTGCTGAAACTCCTTTATTGTTATAATAGAGTTGCTGTACAGACATCATTAGGGATCCCAAGCTTGCGTTCAGTTTTTCCTCAAGCGGGTGCCTTTTCACTTTTTTCTTTCTGTCGTCCCATTGTGTTTTTTTGACTGAAATCCCTGAATCCAAATATTGCACATCATTTTGTGAGGTCTCTAATTTGAGCCTAATCAATTGTGTGCCGTTCTTTTTTATATAAGAAGATAGATAGTAATTGAAATTCATTAGGTAGTTCGATATTAGTTCGAAATCATACCAAATATAAACAATTATAAAGGATTATAAAAAATAAGATACAGCCTGAAATAGAGTGTTTTGCAAGTGTTTATGGGATTTGAGGGAATTATTCCTCCATGGTATGGTACACATTTTGTACATCATCGTCTTCCTCTATTTTCTCCAGCAGTTTTTCCACATCCGCCGCTT
>CAZUIE010000002.1:58374-66274 GCA_964620945.1 uncultured Maribacter sp. | reverse complement strand
TTGGAAAGGAAACCCTACTATTGCCCAAGTAGAAACTGCTATTGCCGCTGGTAATGACATAAGCGAATTGAACAGCAATATGTTCGACGCTGTTTGTTATGCGCTCTTGGAAAATACGGATAACCCCACCATAAAACATCTGTTAACAAAAAACGGGAATGCTGTAGATAAGATTACCCACGATGGCAGAACCTATATCTTTTGGGCAGCCTATCGGAACAATCTCGAAATTATGGAGTATTTGGTGGCAAATGGCGCAAGAGCGGATGTAAAGGATAGTCATGGCTATAACGTGATAAACTTTGCCGCTCGCGGCGGACAGACCAATACCGCACTTTATGATTTTCTTCTGTCCCACAATGCGGATATCAACGATACCACAAACAACGGGGCAAATGCCTTATTGCTCGTGGCACCTTCCGTGACCGATTTCAAAACCTTCAACTATTTTAGTAGTAAGGGACTTGATTTAAAAAGCACGGATAACGATGGTAACGGACTTTTTACGTACGCGGCACGTGGCGGAGATATAGCCATCCTCAAAAAACTAAAAGCCAAAGGATTGCCCTACAGTAACCTAAACAAGATGGGCGGCAATGCTATCCTAATGGCAAGCAAAGGAATTAACAACGGTAAAAACGGACTAGAGACGGTTAAATATTTAGAAAGCTTGGGGCTAGAACCGAACATTACGAATAAGGAAGGGTACAATCCCTTACACGCAATTGCCTACAAAAGCAATGATATTAACCTTTTCAAGTATTTTATAAACAAAGGCGTAGCAGTAAATCAAAAGAATAAGGGTGGTTACACCCCTTTTATGAACGCTGCAAACAGCAATAATATTGAGGTTGTAAGCTTCTTAATGGATTATGTGACCGATATCAATACTACCAGTGAAAACGGACGTTCTGCCCTAGCTTTGGCGGTAAAGGGGAACACCCCGGAGGTGGTAGATTTTCTGATACAAAAAGGTGCCAATGTGAACACGGTTGATGCAAAAGGAAATACACTCGCCTATTACCTCCTGAACAATTTCAATAAAAAGTCGACCGAAACATTCGAATCAAAATTAAAATTGCTAAGAGCAAATGGTCTTGACCTTAGTACTGCACAGCACAATGGTAATTCACTTTTACATCTTGCCGCCAAGGAGAATAATATGGCGCTATTAAAACGTCTTGAGGAATTTAATATGGACATTAATCAAAAAAATGATGAAGGGAACACTGCCTTGCATTTAGCCGCTATGACATCCCATGATGATGCTATTCTTAAATATCTAGTTGAACGAGGGGCGGATAAGAGCGCTAAAACCGATTTTGACGAATCTGTGTACGACCTAGCAAGTGAAAACGAGATTTTAAAGAATCAAAAAATAGCTTTAGAATTTTTGAAATAGTCATTTTTTAAAAAGACTTAAAGACCAAGAAAAAAAATAAAAACACATAAAAAATGAAAAAGAATATTAGCGTATTATGTGGAGTCGCAGGACTTTTACTAACATTAGGCTTTGAAAGACCCGTTGAGACCGCAAACTACAAATGCATGATACAACTAACCAATTACACGGGAGAGGGAGCTTACATTGTAGTTTCTTTGTTAAACGCAGATAGCGCATATGAAGAAACGTTATACGTTCAAGGCGATGACAATGAGTGGTACCGGGATATTTCGGAGTGGTGGAAAAACGTCTATGGCATACGGAGACCAGAATTGGATGCCATTACTGGCGCCACGGTTTCCGGTGGGGAGCGCAGTATGACGGTACTGAAAATACCTACCGATAAAATCGATGCCGGCTACAAAATTCGCTTTGAATCTGCCGTAGAAGATCAAGAGTACCATAAGGACGATGTTGAATTCGATTTAACCACTGAAAACCTTAAAGCCAAAAAAGAAGGTAAAGGATTTATCAGATATGTACGCATGATGCAGCAGTAGTCCTTTAGGAGGGTTCATATGGTTTATAAATGAAAAACTTCATCCAAAACCAAAAGACCATCATCAGAAACTAACAAACCGACACTGTATTTGTGTTTGAACTTAAACTTGAACTTTCTTGGGTATGACCATCTCAATTTGGAGGTATAGTCATCTTGCGCTGGCAGTAGCTTCTTCCCTATTTTTAATCGTTGCGTCCCTAACCGGACTTGTCTTGGCATTTGAACCTATTACAGATGCTACACAGGGATATAAAGTAGCGGATCTAAAGCAGGTCAACTTGGCAGAAACTCTAAACGCATTAGAGCAGGAGTATGAAGAAACCTTGGAACTAGAGGTAGATGCGAACGATTTTGTTTTGGCATCGGTCATCAACAAGGAAGGAGATAACGAACGTATTTACGTTAATCCGCTGAATGGAAAAACATTAGGATATCCAAAGGAAAAAGCACCCTTGTTTCAATGGACAACCAATTTACATCGTTCCTTGTTCTTAAAAGGTATCGGTCGTTTTTTTGTGGGTTTGATATCATTTTTACTTTGTCTGATTTCTGTTACGGGCGTATTTCTTTTGGCAAAAAGGCAAGGCGGATTCGGCAAACTGTTTTCCAAAGTTCAGAAAGATGCGTTCGAGCAGCGCTATCATGTTATTTTCAGTCGATGGTTTATGTTACCTGTTCTACTGGTTGCTGCCACAGGGGCATATCTATCTGCAGAAAAATTTTCGCTGTTACCCTCGGACGAGTTGGCCCATTCCAGCTTTACTATTAAAGATGATTCTATACCGGATACAGCGAATACGCAACTGAATCTATTTAAAACCATCACTTTAGATCAGGTACGTAAAGTAAGTTTCCCCTTTTCCGAGTTTCCTGATGATTATTTTGAAGTCGCCCTAACCGACAAGGAACTTTATGTCCATCAATACTCCGGAGAAATTTTAAGTGAGGCATCATACCCTTTTGTAACCCTCGCCTCACGTTTGAGCCTAAGCCTCCATACGGGACAGGGTAGTATTGTATGGTCTATCATCCTATTGACCACCTGTCTATCGCTCCTGTTTTTTATGTATACGGGTTTTGCAATGGCGCTGAAACGAAGAAAGAAGATAAAGCTAGAGGCACCTCTTTTAGACAAGGACGAATGTGAGTTTATAGTACTGGTGGGATCCGAAACCGGAACTACGAACAACTTTGCCACCTTGTTTCAAAATGCCCTTACCAAAGCAGGAAAACGTGTGTACAAATCGGAACTGAATAATTATACCGCGTACAAAAACGCAGAGCACATTATTGTGTTTACGGCTACCTATGGCGATGGGGAAGCACCTACTAATGCGCGTAAGTTCCTGGAAAAATTCTCCACAGTACCAATCAATACCAAAATAAATTACAGCGTTATAGGTTTTGGTTCTTTAATCTATCCTGACTATTGCAAGTTCGCCACCGAGGTAGATACCATTTTCAAAACAAGTAATCATTTTACAACTACCCTACCTCTATATAAGATCAACAACCAGTCTTTTAGCTCCTTTACAGATTGGACGGCACAATGGAGTAACGTTACCGGAATACAAATCAACATCAAAGCACCAAAAAAGGACAAAAAGCCCCTTAAAGCCATACCATTTAAAGTTGTCCACAAAACTACCCTACAAGATGATGACACCTTCTTGATACGCTTACAACCAGAAAAAAGGAGCAAATTCCAATCTGGAGACCTGTTATCATATCAGCCTCAAGAAGATGGGATACCTAGATTGTATTCTATTGCAAAAATCAAAGATGATATACTACTAAGTATAAAAAGACATGAGTTTGGAGTATGCTCCAATCACTTTTATCAATTGGTGCAAGATGATTGGGTAAATGCTAGTATTAAACGTAACCCAAATTTTCATTTTCCAAAAAATGCCAAAGAAATCGTCTGTATTTCCAACGGTACGGGAATAGCTCCTTTTTTGGGAATTATTGATGAAAATAAGAGCAAGATTCCAATTCAATTATTCTGGGGCGGCCGTAAGAAAAGTGCTTTTGATATTTATAAAACTGCGATAGCACAATCCTTAGCATCAGGAAAGCTTACCGAAATTACAACAACCTATTCTCAAGAACAAGACCAAAAAATATACGTTCAGCATTTGATTGCCGAGCGTAAAAAGGAAATGGCACATAAACTAAAATTGGGTGCTACGATTATGATCTGTGGCTCCATAGCCATGCAAAACGCCGTGTTAGGTATTCTAGAAGAAATAGCAACGGAAGAATTAAACAGTTCGCTAAGTGAGTTTGAGCACCATGAACAATTGAAAATGGATTGTTATTAAAAATACATGGAAAATAATAGACCTAGGATATTAGATGTTTGGCCACCTCCATGTTTCTACACTGATTAAAAAGAATAACCCTAAGGTTTTTAAAACCTTTTGGGGCCAACCTGTACGGCTTTTAGTGATATTTCTGGAATAACTCGGACGCTTTGTTATAAGCGGCCTCAAAAACCATCCAGTTCACTCCCGTGTCCGCTTTCTGTTCCGTAAAATAGGAAAGCATTTTTTCGGTAGGCATATTACCCGTAAGCTCATCCTTTGCCATAGGACAACCACCAAAACCTTGCACAGCGCCGTCAAATCTTTTACAACCCGCCTTATACGCAGCATTTACCTTTTCATGCCATTTTGTTGGTGTCGTGTGCAGATGCGCGCCAAACTCTATTGTTGGATACTTGGGGATAAGATTAGAGAAAAGATAGTCTATAGCAGCCGGGTCTGATGTTCCCACAGTATCGGATAGAGATAAAATCCTGGCTCCCATGGCGGCCAGGGTCTCTGTCCACTCGCCAACGATCTCAACGTTCCATGGGTCGCCATAAGGATTGCCAAACCCCATAGAAATATAGGTGACTACTTCCTTATTAGCTGCGTCTGCTATATTAAAGATTTCCTGAAGAGCGTTTACCGATTCTGCAATGGTTTTATGCGTATTTCGCATCTGAAAATTTTCAGAGATAGAAAAAGGAAAACCCAAATAATCAATTTCAGGATGCTTTGCGGCATCGGACGCACCTCTTACATTGGCGACGATTGCGAGTAATTTACTTTTGGTCTTTGACAAATCAAGTTGGGCCAAAACCTCGGCGGTATCTGCCATTTGTGGTATGGCCTTGGGCGAGACAAAACTTCCAAAATCTATCGTATCGAAATCACATCCCAGTAAGGATTGAATATAACGGACCTTCTCCTTGGTTGGAATAATAGGTTTTATCCCTTGCATAGCATCACGAGGACATTCAATTATTTTTACCCTATTGGCCATGGTGTAAATGTACAAACTCAAGTTTAAGTTTCAAGGCAAATATACTATCCTATAAATAGAAATATGGCGATTGCGCTGAATACCAATATTTGTAACCATTTTAAGACCAAACCCGTTCTTCTATGTTGTTTTATATATGTAGCTATAGCTCCTGCCAATAAAGCAATTCCTCCAAAAACCAGGGACGAAACAAAAATAAACAGCAAGCCCAACACGTAAAATTGAACTACAGTACTAAGTTCGTTTGAAAATAAAAATCCTGGAAAAAATGCTAAAAAGAAAATAGTAACCTTAGGGTTGAGCACGTTCATAATAAACCCCTGTCGAAACAGACTACCAAGGCTTTTCTTCTCAACCCCCTCCGTATTCAACGCTATTGTAGCATCAGCACGAAATACACGCCATGCCAAATAAAGTAGATAACATGCACCAAAAACTTTAATTCCGGTAAAAACAATAGGATTGTTTTTGATGACCGCCGAAACTCCGAAAGCCAACAAACTGGTATGCACCAAGCAACCAGCCATAAGGCCAGCCATAGTAGCGAAACCATATCGTTTGCCGTGGACTATACTTTGTATTAGCACAAAAATATTATCCGGTCCAGGCGATAGGGCCAAAGCTATCGTTGCCATCGAAAACGTAAGAAGTATTTCGTAGTTCAACTAGTAGTATTTCTGACGGAAAAATACGAATAATAGCGCTATACAACTATTTTTGATATCTTTCTGAAAACTATATTAACCACAATTATGAAAAAAATATCAATTCCTTTATTTGTTGCAGTTTTAACAATTGCAACCATTTCCTTTGGTTCATGTGCAGGTGAATCATCTAAAACTACTGAGGCTTCTAAAAATGAAACAGCAATGGAAAATGATAGTATTTTACGACATGTTGTATTATTTAAATTCAAGGACAGTACTTCTACTGCGGATATTAAAAAAGTGGAAGATGCTTTTAGTGCGCTACCTAATAAAATACCGCAAATTGCTGGTTATGAATGGGGAACTAACAACAGTCCGGAAGGTCTTGAAAAAGGACTTACGCATTGTTTTTTCCTAAGCTTCAAAAGTGAGGAAGACAGGGCTATCTATTTACCCCATCCTGACCATAAAGCATTTGGTGAGGTACTAAGTCCACATTTAGAAGATGTATTGGTAGTAGACTATTGGGCAAAGAATTAGCATTCTAACGCAAGTTGAAATCAGTGGTTTTTAACTGCTAATTTCTCCATAACTTTTTTAAAAATACTAAAATCAATGAAGCACTTGAGCGGTATCCAAAAGTGCTTTGTTGATTTTTTTTATTAATCCAGGTCCCTCATAAACGAAACCTGTCCATAGCTGAATTAAATCTGCACCTGCGGCTAATTTTTCAATCGCATCTTGCTCTGAATGGATTCCGCCAACGCCGATTATAGGAAAGGAATTATTACTTTTTTCAGATAAAAACCGGATGACTTCGGTACTTCTATCCTTTAATGGATGCCCACTAAGACCGCCCGCCTCTTCCAACAAAATAGCATGGGATTTAAGGTTCTTTCTTTCTATGGTAGTGTTCGTTGCTATTATCCCATCTATCTTGGTAACTCCAACAATTTCGATAATATCTAACAATTGACTATCAGTGAGGTCTGGCGCTATTTTTAATAAAATAGGTTTACGTTTTACATTTCCTTTTTTGGCATATTTATCATTTTCTGTTTGTAGCTCATTCAGCAATGCCGTTAAAGGCTGTTTATCCTGTAACTCTCGTAATCCTGGCGTATTTGGAGAACTAACATTCACCACAAAATAGTCCACATGATCAAACAGCGCATCAAAACAGATTAAATAGTCCTTTACGGCCTCATCGTTTGGGGTAGTCTTATTTTTTCCAATATTTCCCCCAATGAGCACTCGATGCTTCTTTTTTAACTGCTCCACAGCTTCAAAGACACCAAGGTTATTGAAACCCATACGGTTAACGATAGCCTTGTCCTCCTTTAATCTGAACAAACGTTTTTTAGGGTTGCCCACTTGTGGTTTTGGGGTTAGGGTTCCTATTTCAATAAAACCAAAACCAAAATCGGACAGCTCGTTGTATAACACCGCATTCTTATCAAAACCAGCGGCCAATCCTACAGGATTCTTAAACTTTAACCCAAAAACCTCTTTTTCCAAACGCTTGTCTTCCACTACAAATAAGGACCTAAAAAGACCAGATAAACCCAGTTTGGAGAAAAATTTGATTAAGGAAAAGGAAGTGTGATGAACCTTTTCAGGGTCGAACAGAAATAGTAAGGGCCTAATAATTGCTTTATACATTTATACTACCATATTTAAAACAAAAGTACTAACTACATGGTACACTACTTAATTCTTATCCTTTAATTTATTCAGGATTGGCAAACGTTTTTTAACAAGTATGGTATCAGTTTGAGCAGTTGGCACCACAATAAACGGAGATCTGGATGCTTCCAAGCATAAGTTGCGATATAGGGTATACTGCTTTTCATTAAAAAGAGATAGCATCTTTTTATCTATCATTGCTTGTACAGAGGCCATACTATCGATTACAGCGTTATATTCATCGGCTAATTTAGACAATTCCGGTACGGTTCCTTGTGGATGCCTTTTTCTAATATTGACCAAGGTATT
>CAZUIE010000002.1:57102-58274 GCA_964620945.1 uncultured Maribacter sp. | reverse complement strand
TCATCGATAGATTTATACGTTATATTACCATCGATACACAAAGCGACCCAACATCTAGCACTACCCCTAGCACAAAGAAACAATGGGACCTAGCGCATCTTTTAGTCAGTGATCTAAAGCAGATTGGGATGCAGGAGGTAACCATTGATGACAATGGCTACATCATGGCTACACTACCGAGTAATGTAGACTACGAAGTACCGACCATTGGTTTTATATCGCATTACGATACCTCCCCAGACTTTTCCGGAGCCAACGTAAATCCTCAAATCTTAGAAAACTACGATGGCCAGGACATTATATTAAATGCCGAAAAAAATATAATCCTCTCTCCTGATTATTTTGAAGATCTTAGGCAATACAAAGGGCAGACGCTTATTACCACGGATGGCACTACCCTTTTAGGAGCCGATGACAAGGCCGGTATTACCGAAATAATGACCGCGATGCAATACCTGATACAACATCCAGAGATAAAGCATGGAAGAATAAGGGTGGGCTTTACACCGGATGAAGAAATTGGCCGTGGTGCTCACAAGTTTGATGTGAAAAAATTCGGGGCAAATTGGGCATACACCATGGATGGCAGCCAAATTGGAGAATTGGAATATGAAAATTTTAATGCAGCGGGAGCAAAAGTTACGATTACCGGAAAAAGTGTACATCCCGGTTATGCAAAAGGTAAGCTAGTAAACTCCATTGGAATAGCCAATGAATTTATGTCAATGCTCCCCAAAATTGAAACTCCTGAAAACACGCAAGACCGAGAAGGCTTTTTCCATATCCATAAGGTACATGGGGGAATAGAAAAATCCATATTGGAGCTCATTGTTAGAGACCATGATAGTAAAAAATTTGAAGCACGAAAAGCCCTTTTAATGCAAATCACCAAAACTTTAAATGCACAACACGCAGACTGTATCCGGTTAGAACTCAAGGATCAATATTACAACATGAAAGAGAAAATAACACCGGTAATACATATAGTAGAAATAGCAAAAGAAGCTATGATTCAATTGGGGATTACACCCCTTATAAAACCTATTAGAGGAGGAACGGACGGCTCTCAACTGAGTTTTATGGGACTCCCGTGCCCTAATATATTCGCCGGAGGGCATAACTTTCACGGTAAATATGAATACATTCCTGTGGAAAGTATGCAAAAGGCCACC
>CAZUIE010000002.1:47692-57002 GCA_964620945.1 uncultured Maribacter sp. | reverse complement strand
GAAGCATCTCTACTTTTGACGGCTGCTATAAAATTTTTGGTATGCAAATCAAGACCACTTAAGTTACCCTTGTCAAAAGAAGCGGCCTCCATTTTTGGCATTCCATCCTTATCCCATCCTTGAAACTCGTTTTCAGGTATAATTTCCCAACCCTGCCGATCTAAAACCAGCGTACCATTATTCCCGATAAATGCGATACCGTGGTTACGACCATAATTACCACCATCTATTCCTGTAGCATGCTCCCAAAGAATCGAAAACCCATCGTATTCGTATACAGTTTGCAATGTATCGGGAGTTTCCGAAGCATCATTGGGGTAGGCAAATTTTCCGCCCAAGGCCATTACAGATTTTGGCCTGCCGGCCTTCATACCATATAGCGCATAATCTATCAGATGCACGCCCCAATCTGTCATTAATCCTCCGGCATAATCCCAAAACCACCTAAAACTAAAATGAAACCTATTGGCGTTGAAATCCCTTTTAGGTGCTGGCCCCAGCCACATGTCATAATTTACGCCTTTTGGCACAGCACTATTGGCGACTATGGGCACTGGCTTCATCCACCCTTGATATGCCCATGCTTTAGCCAACCGTATCTCACCCAGCTTACCAGAATGTACATAATTTATTGCATCTACAAAATGGGGCTGACTTCGTTGCCATTGTCCTATTTGAACGATGCGATCGCTAGACTGGACATAGTCCAACATAATATTTGCCTCTTGAATGGAGTTTGCAATGGGCTTTTCACAATACACATCTTTCCCAGCTTGTAACGCATCTGTTAATTGTAGACAGTGCCAATGGTCCGGTGTTCCTATGACAACCACATCTATATCCTTATTCTCCAAAAGGCGTCGATAGTCTTTATACCATTTTGGTTTTTTTATACCTGCCTTCTCTAAATCTACAGTTCTTGACCGTAATACATTCTCGTCTACATCGCACAAGGCAATTACATTGGTATCGCCCATTTTTAATAGCGAAGTAAGATCTGAAAAACCCATACCCCTGCAGCCAATCAACCCAACATTGATGGTATCGTTCGGGCCCACCTTTTTTCTTAATGCTGCCAAAAGTTCCATCGGAAAGAAAAATGATGCGCCTGTGACTGCCAGTCCTGCGGTTCCCTTGCTCAAAAAACTTCTTCGATCTAAAGCCATAGTTGTTTATTTTATGGTAAGATACGAGTTTTTAGAAATAAAAAAGCGCCAATATTGCTATTGGCGCTTTCACTACTACATTGCAGTTTTACTTTTTTTCCAATACGGGAGCTGACAGTTTTTTACTCATCTCCATAGAAATAGCAGACCTATCAAACTTTAATTTTCCCGCCATGGTCTCTAAAACACATGAAGCGTCTTTATCGTTTATATCTACCACTTTTCCATGCAAACCACTTTTAGTTATGACGCGATCACCACGTTTTAACTCAGCCGAAAACTTCTTCTCGTCTTTTTGTCGCTTCATTTGTGGCCGTATCATAAAAAAATATGCTACCACAAATATCAATATCATCGGAAGAAATTGTCCTATATCGCCCATTTTTGGTGTTTATTTGTTTTTAAAATTATTTTACCGGTCCTAACGGGGCGGCACCTTTTGGGTTTACAAAGGCCTTTATTCTAAGTAGCTCAGAACCTTTTTCTGTGTTTGCCGTAACGGTAATGGTCTTTGTAACCTGATTCTGGCCAGCACCATTAAATTTCACCAACAATTCGCTAGACTCTCCTGGCGCAATTGGTTCTTTTGGTGGGTTTGGCACAGTACATCCACAGCTACTTTTAGCATCTGTAATGATTAAAGGTGCATTACCTGTATTGGTAAATTTGAAGGCAGTTTCCTGAGCAGCTCCCTGCTCAATAGTGCCAAAATCGTGTTCTGCCTTATCAAAGGTCATTACAGGAACAGCTTTTGCAGCCTCATCCCTTACTGCAGCTTGTGCTACGTTATCTGTCTTAATTTTTTCAGAAGCATTTTCCTTACAGGAAGTAAATGCCAACATCGATACCAAACCTGCGGCTAAAACTATTTTTTTCATGATTTAAAACTATTTGTTATTATATTAAAACGTAAAATTAGAAAATTATTTTATAATAGCCCCCTACCCATTTTGTTAAGCTTTCCTTCGGCCTTGTATTCTTTTGTGAGTTTATCCAATATTCCATTGATAAAAATGCTGCTTTTGGGTGTAGAGTACTCCTTCGCTATTTCTAAATATTCATTAATGGTTACCCGCTCCGGTATCGATGAAAAGTGTAATAATTCGCATATAGCCATTTTTAACAGGATACTGTCAATATCTGCAATACGATCCTTATCCCAATTCGGGGTCTTGCCTTCTATTTCACTTTCCAAAGAAGAATTCTTTAACAAGGTTTTTGTTAAAAGGTCGTTTGCAAAGACCATATCCTCCTGATCCTTTACAAGCTTAGGCAGGAAAAAAGACTCATTGGGCTGCTCCTTTGCCTTTTTAAACTGTTTTAGAATAAAGGTGTTAACTATAGGAATATCATCTATCCATGTTAACTTGTCGTCCTCAAAGTATTCATAAATCTTCTCATTGGGCGCTATAATTTGCTTGAACAAATCCAATACCAATTGCTTGTCCTTTGTGAAATCTGTTTGTGGCAGCTTCATATAGTCCTCGTAAACTTTACTTTCGATTATTTCCTTGTAAATAAGTTTTACGTATTCCTCGTTCAAGTACCAATTATCCAATTTTCTGTTGGATAAGGTTTCCCTTAAAAGTTGATTATTTTTTAATTGCTTTAACAGGCCGTTATTTACAAACCGTGTTTTATCAACAAAACCATTTTCAGCATCGGCTATGTACTTTTTTGAAGAAAGGGCAAGTTGCTCAGACGCCTTTTGTTGTATTTCTACAAAAAGACTTAACCATACAAGGTATAGGGTATATGTATTTTCTATACTTACTTTTAAAAATTTTTCCTGTTTTTGCAAGGAATCGTCCTTGGATTGCATCAACGCGTAGATGCATTGCATTACTTTTACCCTGATATGCCTTCTTGTAAGCATTTTAAAGAACTTTTTAACGTTGAAACTTGAAGCGGCAAAAGTACGCATCTATTTATACTACCACAAAAGCAATCGTATTTATTCTTCCGTATCTCATAACAATTGATAAGACATCATAATCATAAAAGTTTTGGCCTAACAAACGCTAGTTAATTCTTATTAGAAACTGCGGGGAATTAAACCCAATTGAAGGATTTAATTCTATATCAAAAACCTATCTTTGAAAAATATTAACTTTCAAATTGCCTTTTAATTTTTCCGATGAAGGAACTTAAGCACCTCAACAAATACTTTAAAAAATATTGGCTTAAACTATTACTCGGAATTGTCATCACCATTCTAGCGAGGCTCTTTCAATTGGTAATGCCCTCCTATGTAAACAAAATCATTACTGTAGTAGAGCAGTATTTAAACTCTGAAATAGCTAAGGATGCTGCAAAAGAACAGTTAACACTGTTCATTATAATTATCGTTGGGGCAGCTTTGCTCTCAGGCTTCTTTACTTTTCTAATGCGGCAGACCATCATTTATGTATCCCGTTACATAGAATTTGACCTTAAAAATGAGATTTTTGACCACTATCAAATTCTCAGCCTTAATTTTTACAAAAAAAACAGAACAGGTGATTTAATGAACCGCATAAGCGAAGATGTAAACCAAGTTCGTCTGTATGCTGGACCCGCAATTATGTATGGCATGCAAACATTAACGCTTTTTGCCTGCCTTATCCCTTTAATGTTCATAAAAGCGCCAACGCTTGCAGGATATACATTAGTGCCCTTACCTATATTATCCGTACTAATCTATAAAATAAGTAAAATTATACATAAGCGGAGTACTGTAGTACAGGAATATCTTTCTTCCCTATCCACGTTTACACAAGAGGTATTTTCTGGCGTTTCCGTAATTAAAGCATACGCGTTAGAACCCCAAACCAATTCAGAATTAACCCAACTGGCTATCGAAGGAAAAGACAAAAGTATGAGTCTGGCAAAAGTAAATGCCTGGTTTTTTCCGTTGATGGTTTTGCTCATTGGTATCAGTAATATATTGGTTATCTATATTGGAGGTATGCAGTACATAAATGGAGAAATTGGTGTTGGGCTTATCGCTGAATTCATTCTTTATGTAAACATGCTTACATGGCCTGTAGCCATAGTAGGCTGGTTAACTTCTATAGTTCAGAGAGCAGAAGCGAGTCAAAAAAGAATTAATGAATTTTTAAAGGAGCAGCCCGAACTAAAAAACAAACCATCCCAAGCCCATAACGTAGCAGGTAAAATAGAGTTCAAGAATGTTAACTTTACTTATGAGGATACGGAGATACACGCAATTAAAGACCTATCCTTTACCATAAACCAAGGAGAAACCGTGGCGATTATTGGTAAAACAGGCTCTGGAAAATCTACTATTTTAGATTTAGTGGCGCGATTATACGATGTAAGCTCAGGAGAAATTACCATCGATGACGAACCGATTAAAAACATCAATCTTACCGACCTAAGAAAATCAATAGGTGCAGTACCCCAAGATGCATTCCTTTTTTCGGACACCATCAAAAACAATATTAAGTTCGGAAAATTTGATGCCACCGACGCTGAAATTATTTCTATAGCAAAACAAGCCGTGGTCCATGATAACATCATGGGCTTCTCCAAGCAGTATGAAACGGTGTTGGGAGAACGAGGCATTACGCTGAGCGGAGGTCAAAAACAAAGGGTATCCATTGCTAGGGCTTTGATGAAAAACCCTGAGATATATCTTTTTGATGACTGCCTGTCCGCCGTGGATACGGAAACCGAAGAGGAGATACTTTCAAACCTTAAAAAGGCATCGACCCATAAGACGACTTTGATAGTGAGCCACCGAGTTTCCTCTGCTAAAAACGCAGATAAAATTTTAGTTTTAGAAAATGGCAGACTGTTACAGCAGGGTACTCACGAAGAGTTAAATACCATCGACGGCTATTATAAAGCTCTTTACCAAAACCAACTTTCAGAGAAAGAAAACTAGAAAATTGTTGTCAGATAGCTTTTTTTTTTTCATTTTTGATAGGTAGCAACAGGTTATAACCATAATGAAATGAGCGATAAAGATTTAATGGACCAAGAGGAAATTCATTCCAAGGTTTTAAGGGCAGGAAGAAGAACCTATTTTTTTGATGTTAGAAGTACAAAGGCCGGTGATTATTACCTAACCATTACCGAGAGCAAGAAATTCACACACGACGATGGTTCTTTTCACTACAAAAAACATAAAATTTATCTCTATAAAGAGGATTTTGATGCTTTTAAGGAGAACGTAGAAGAGATGATGGAGTTTATCGTAAACGAAAAAGGTACTGAAGTGATCTCGGAAAGACACCAAAAAGATTTCAAAAAAGATGAGGTTGAAACTTCTACCAATTCCAAAGAAACAACGAGTGGTAACTTTACCGATGTTAATTTCGACGACATTTAACAAATATTTCACTTTAAATAAAATGATAACGGCCCCAATTATTGCGGGTCGTTTTTTACTTTTATGACCTAGCTAAATAGATTTAACTTATGAAAAAACTACTACTCTCTCTTTTACTCGCTGTTTCTTACCTTTCCGTTGGACAGGAAAAATTGGACCTCAACTATTACCTACCCCAAGATGTTTCCTACGACGCTTCCATACCAACACCCAAAGAAATTATCGGTCATGAAGTTGGCGAATGGCACGTAACCCATGATAAGCTAATGTTCTACATGCAAACCTTGGCCAAATCCAGTGACCGCATCAGCATTGAAAACCGTGGCGAAACTTTTGAGGGCAGACCTATTCTGTTATTAACCATCACCACACCAAAAAATCATCAGAATATAGAACAAATAAGGAAAAACCATGTAGCACTCACCGAAAGTGGTGCTAATGAAAATACTGCCGCTATGCCGATAGTGGTTTACCAAGGCTTTTCCATTCACGGCAATGAACCTAGTGGATCGAACGCTTCCCTTGCCTATGCGTACTATTTAGCCGCGGCACAAAGCCCTGAAATAGAGGCAATGCTAGACAAGATGGTCATCCTATTAGATCCTTCTTTTAATCCAGACGGACTGCAGCGCTTCGCTTACTGGGCAAATACCAACAAAAGTATAAACCTAGTAGCCGATAATAACGAAAGAGAATATCATGAAGTATGGCCTGGCGGCAGAACAAATCATTATTGGTTTGATATGAACCGTGACTGGCTACCCGTACAACTACCGGAGAGTAGAGCACGTATTGAAAGTTTTCATAAATGGTTGCCCAATATTTTAACGGACCACCATGAAATGGGAACCAACTCTACCTTTTTCTTTCAACCGGGCGAGCCTATGCGAACACATCCGCTCACTCCAGATATGAATCAAGAACTTACACGGGAAATAGGAACGTACCACGCCAAGGCATTGGATAAGATAGGCTCCTTGTATTATTCCGAAGAAGGTTATGATGATTATTATTACGGTAAAGGATCTACATTCCCGGATGTGAACGGGAGTATAGGCATCTTATTTGAACAAGGAAGCTCAAGGGGGCACGTACAAGAAAGTGAAAATGGCCTATTGACTTTTCCATTTACCATTCGCAACCAATTTACCACGGCACTTTCTACTATTGAGGCCGCAAAAAACATGCGAGAAAAAATTCTGAATTATCAACAAAAGTATTATCAAGATATTAAGGCCGAAGCATCTAGAGACAAAGTAAAAGGTATTATTTTCGGAGACAGTAAAGACGCGGCAAAAGCATGGCATTTAGCCGAAATCCTACAACGGCATAAAATAAAATTCCATGAATTGGCAAACGATGTTACCTTAAACGGTAAATCGTATATCAAAGGAAAAAGCTATGTTATACCCATGAATCAGAAAAATCCTCGACTGATCAAGGGAATGTTCGAGAAGCGCACGACGTTTAAGGATAGCCTTTTTTATGATATTTCGGCATGGACTTTTCCTCTGGCATTTAACGTAGATTATACTGAGGTTACTTCTTTAGGTAACGCAGGTCCAGAAATTTCTGAATTAACACCTTTAACAGGTTCTGTTAGTGCGAAAAGCAACTATGCTTATCTTTTTGAATGGAACGAGTACTATACCCCAAAAGCATTGAATGCGATTACACAAAAAGGAATAAGGGCCAAGGTTGCAAAATCCCCTTTTACCCTTGAAGGAAAAACGTATGACTACGGAACAATCATGGTACCTGTACAAAATCAAGATTTGAATGCTACTGAATTACATGCGTTTATGCAAAAAGTAGCTTCAGAAAGTAACCTAACGGTAATTAGTGTAGGTACCGGTCTCACCAAAGGTATTGATTTGGGAAGTAATGATTTTGACCCTATCAAAAAGCAGAAAGTAGCAATTATTGTAGGAGACGGAATCCGTTCTTATGACGCAGGAGAAATATGGCATCTATTCGATACACGCTACGATATGGAACTTACTAAAATAGATTTGAGCTATTTGAGTTCTGTAGACTTAAGCAAATACACGGATATTATTCTTCCCAGTGCCTATGGTAATGCCATCGGTAAGGGCAATACAGATAAGATCAAAGAATGGGTAAAAGATGGAGGTACTTTAATTGGGTATCGCAACATAGCAGAATGGTTTAATAAAAATGAATTCATGAAGCTTGAGTTTAAGAAAGATACGCTAGTAGGAAAAAATGTTAATTTTGAACAGAAAAGAGATTTTAGAGGCGCACAAGTTACTGGAGGTGCTATTTTTGAAGCTAAATTGGACCTTACCCATCCTATCAATTTTGGTTATAAAAACGAAAATATATCCCTTTTCCGTAATACAAATGTTTACATAACTCCAAATAAGCATAGTTACAACAATCCCATTGTGTATACAAACGACCCGTTGTTAAGTGGTTATATTTCTGAAGAGAACTTAGAGCTTTTAAAAAACTCGGTTCCTTTTCAAGTTCAAGGATTGGGTAAAGGAAAAGTAGTCGCGTTTACGGATAATACAAACTTCCGCGCCTTTTGGTATGGCACCAATAAATTGTTGATGAATGCTATCTTCTTTGGGGAGATGATGTAATTACTTATCTATATTGCCTATCTATAAAAACTGGTTTTCACCAGTAAATAATTTTAGTATTACTGCTTAGTACATGTTTTCAACCACAGGTACTAAGCAGTTTCAAAATGGCATAAGAATACATACCTGAACCTTAACTCTTCTTTTGCATTCCAAAAGACGGCATTATAATTCAGTTTACAATCATAGTTCCCAACAAAATTATAACGTATTTGGGAATATCTTGGCCAAAGAAATAGGGTTGGTTATACAGTTGCTTCCTCGGCAATTTCAACAGCTAGCTCTAAAGAGTTTTCATCAATGATATCGGAATGGTGCACTACCGGAGTCCATTTCATTCCTTTTTCGTATTTCTCTACCAGATTATTTTTCATAGGATCAATCACCATCAAGTAAATCCATTGATTATCCAAAAGGGTCCGTAAATTTTCATTGCGCTCTAAAATATCCTTCAACCTAGCTTTAGGCGCCTGAATTAGTACAGATAGGCGTAATGGCTTATGATACATTTGAGTATCGGAAGATCGTAAAGATTGTAACGGAAGACCCATTTTAAGATCACCTCCATTACCCTGAACAACACCGAACCTACCGGTGATATTATGGGTGATTTTGGAACCGCCACCAAAAGTATCATTGTCTACCATAGAGAAATAGTAATGATTGTTTATCCATTGGGTAACCACCATAGGACCTTGCATAATCCCTTCTAAAGCTGTCCCGGTGGTATCCAATTCCCAGTTGTAGGAATGTAAAAAGCAACGACCATCCAAATTCTGATTTTTGGTAACAGATCTAGGTCCTACTATAAAACCAGCATTTTTTGCCAAACCCCATTCTGGCCTGGTTTCACTCCATTGATTCGCCTTTTGTTCGGCTATTTTTACACTATTTCCCTTAACTCCAAGCCTGTCCTGGGTTGCGGTTTCTTGTGCAAGCTTTAAATTTGATTTGATAGTTGCTAATTTTTCTTGGTGAGAACTGGGTACATGGGCATCGAAAAGTTCAATTTCATCGGTTGTGGTATTATGTTCAGCTCCAATAAATATAGTACTATCTGGAATATGCACTTCGTGCTTTTCCGCTAAAACCTTTCTTACCTCCGTTTCATTAGCTAAACTAGCAAGCATCCTCGCGTTATGCCTTCCTGGACTTGCAGCGCAGGCACCACAATCCAAACTAGAATTAAAGGCATTATT
>CAZUIE010000002.1:46500-47592 GCA_964620945.1 uncultured Maribacter sp. | reverse complement strand
GACTTTCTATTGAGCCCATCCTCAAAGTTACTGTAGTCCATTGCAATACCAAAAAAGCCCGCATAGCCAAACGTTTCATAGTTGCCTTTGTTCTCTACATGCCTTCTTATGAGTTCCGATCTGGTATCTATACAGAATGCCATTTGTGCATCTGGAATATTTTTTACCTTCGCATTGTCAGTTTTTACAACGTTCGATAAATCCAAAGCACCAATTAACTGATTTTGCCATGTACTTTCCCAGGCTTTTAACCAAATATATTGGATTTCGGTTAATTTGTTGGGAACAGCATCAGCCGTATGTTCAGAAAGAATTTCCAGCTTTAAATGTTTGGCTATCCAAAGACGTACCGCTAGATAATCCTCCAGTGTTATTGGGTATGCTTGATGCCAAAGGGAATTAGAGTCTGTACGATAGTTTATGTAGCCAGTCCAACCTGGCAACGCTGCTAGGTGGTAAGTAAAAATTGCTACATAATTATCAGGGGACTCTCCCTCTAATGCCTGTTCTAGTGCCGTACTGCTATTTTCTGGTATATCGTTAATACTTCTAATGTTGATGTCTTGGTCATATTTGGCTAGCATACGCCATGCTTTATAAAAACCAGCTTCCTTCCCAGGCATTTGCCATTCTGCAAGTCCTTCGTCCATAAAAGCTGAAAGCCATTTGGTCATAATACCATCCAAGGTATGATTTTCGTTTTTATGGATTTCTCTTTTGTGGGACTCCATCTGTTGTAGGTAGAAATCTGGAGAATCCAAATAACCATTATCCTTTAAAAGTTCTTTTATAATGGGTTTAGCTATTTCCCCTTGCTCCCACGCCTGCCGAAACAAGGACGCATCTGGAAACATATTTGTATTTAGTATTAAACCTGCATTATCTACTGCCTTTTTGAAATCGGTTTGCTCATATCCAGATAAGGGATTAGAAGTGACAAATGAGTACAACGGCCAGGTTTTACCAATTACGCTGGATGCTTCGTTTATACTTTTTAAGATATCTTGTGGCATCATTAAATTTTAGATTTATAGAATAAAATTGATTTTTTGTAGGGTCTAGATATATTCATAAGCTTGATATAAATCCAAG
>CAZUIE010000002.1:41607-46400 GCA_964620945.1 uncultured Maribacter sp. | reverse complement strand
CCAACCGTTATGGCCACTATAAGCGTTAAGAAGATACTACTGTCTATGGTTGTTCCTTTGCCTGTGAGCTGTGCGAAGAGAAGGGCGCCAAGCACGCCAAACACCAGTACTGCCAACGCTTGAAAAGGTTTTATGCTAATATGTGGAGACTGTTGGGGTTTACCGTGCGCAATTTCCTCTCCTGAAGCCAAAAACAAGTAGGCCTTATAAAACCCATGAAGAATTAGATGTGCTACAGCGGCATTAAAAAACCCAAGTCCGCACTGCATAATCATAAAACCCATTTGTGCAATGGTAGAGCAGGCTAATTTTTGTTTCACGTTTACCTGCAACAATTTGGTGAACTGAGCGATAATAGCTGTTAAGCCACCAATTACGAATAATAAATCCAAGGTGTTCGTAGCAAACAATACCGTAGAGAACAAGGCTAGTAAAATACCGGCACCATTTACAAAACCGGCATGCATTAGCGCCGAGGCAGGTGTTGGCGCGGTCATTGCAGAAAGAAGCCAGCGATGAAACGGGTAAATAGCAGATTGTACTATAGCAGCGGTAATAATACAAACCACCGCTATGGAGAGAATATACATAGGTATACCATCAAGTGATGCTACAATACCACTTACCGTATATGCATTACTCTGAAAGGCAAGCAACAAAACTCCTACACTTAAAAACAAGCTACCCGATAAAAAATATTTTTGACTAAACCTAGAGGCCTGTTGCGCCTCGCCCCACTGGCTGTCTACTCCTATCAATTGAGCCATAAAAACACCCATAACCAACCAACTCGTTAACAATAGCGCCACGTGATTGGATGCAACAAAAAGCATTACGGATACCGTAAAACCGATACATAACAACATGAATTTTGAATGATATCTAAATCCTTTGAGATAATTCGCAGCATAGGCACTTACCAAGGCGCCGAAGAAGGTAACCGTAGTCCAGATTAACACAGTAAAGCCGTTTACCCGTAGTAAATTTTCATACCTCCAATCGGGAACATTGGGGAAAAAATAAATTAAGCACATTACATTGGCCGCAAAAAGTGACCATAGAAATACAGTACTTACTTTTGATATGGTTATAGGCAAAACACTATCCGTTGTGTTAGACGCGTTTTTCTTCTTCTTTAGGTGTAAGGAATGTTCCACTTTAATTTTAAAATTTAATTGGTTTGAATAAGAAAATTATATTGTAATTGATACTACATTTTGAGTTTTAAAAAGATATGCTGAACACTAACAACTAATTATTTTAAGCATCTGATATAGGTACCAGATCAATTTCAATAGTACTGTTGATTTTTAATTCCATACCGTTCTTATGGGCAAGTACAACCAGCTCTTCTACGCGCTTTTTTGCCTTTCTTAGCCGTATAATTCGTTCGGCAGAACTATCAACAGAATCCTGAACAGTTTCTCTAAGATTTAGTGACTTTACGGTGTGAAATTTAATTTTGTCATTGAGCAACGATAGCAGCACATCTGCCGCTTCTGCCGGACTAAAAGCTCCTTCTATGAATGTGATATTTTCGTTCATCTATTAAATATGCTTTGGATACATTTTTTTAGAGTAGAATGATGCGATATAATGTTGAATATTCATTTATATTTAGATATATAGCCTTACCTGTGTTTTAAAATACAATGCAAAGATTACATATTAAATCTATTAATCATTATCTATATTGATTATGTTTTACATAAATTATATTTATGTTTCTTCTGTATCATAAACAGCGTCTGCTGTTACGAGACTTTCCAATAGCAATGAAAGCTTCAAAAACTATTCAAACTAACCTTTCAATAATCTTAGGACTACAGGGAAGCAGAGGTTGGTAAGTTTCACAAAAAAGACAATGCCAGTACTATAAATGGAGAGGGCATTTGAAGTAGCGTAATTCCGAAAAAAGTTCTTTATTTAATCAAGCGAACTTTTGGTGTGTTATTTTTGTACGACCCTTAGTATACATCTCCTTGACCACATTTTAAATAGCGAGATATTTCACATAACACATATTAAAGGCCCATAGCAAGCAAAGTATTCCCGTAGCCCACCAAAAATCCATTGTGATGAACACCACTATGAATAACAAACTGGAATACACAAAGAAACCGCCAAACATAGCTGCAAAACGAAATGTGCCCATAAATTCGGGCTCGGGAACCTTTGGCTTAATCAAAAGCCTCCAAACCAGAATCACAGGTAGGTTTAGGACAGAGAAAATTATCTTAAAAATGGAGACACCGCTATTCACCTTAGGGCTTTTATCCTTAACTGGATTTGTTGAAGCAGCCTTTTCTTTTAGCAAGCCATTAGAGCGGACAGGATCTAAAAAATCGACATTTTGAGATACAAGGTAATTAACGTTTTCAGCGTAATCTTCCTCCGATGAAATGTGCGTGGTAAGCGTTTTTAAGCTCACCGCCACCATCTTTCTAATTCTAACAACCGACCCGGGTAAATCTTCTTTATCATACAATGTCTGGAAAGAAATAGGGGTGCCATAATATACAGCAGCAGAACTAGGAAATTTTTCTGCATTCGAATAGTTAACTCCTACAGGTATCATCTGAATATCTACCTGTGGAGAAAGTTCAGCGGCACGAAATAAGACCCTAGTAAAACCTTTACTTAACGGCCTTACTCTTCGTCTTAAACTATGATTACCTTCAGGAAACATAACTATTGCCTCACCTTTGCCCAATACCTTGGCACAATTGTCAAAAACTGCATCGTTCTTGTACAAGGTACTCCTGCCATCGCGAATGCGATAGATCGGAATCATTCGCACATACTTAAAAAGTGTATCCAACATACTGCCACCAAATACATCGGAGCGTGCCAAAAAATAAGGTTTTCTATTACAGTCTACCGCTATCAATAACACATCGATTAAAGCATTCTGGTGATTTGGCAAAAACAATACAGGTTTGTCTGTAGGTATATTCTCTAGTCCATATACCCGGATTTTTCGATGATAACAATGTAGACCCAACTGGATAATATGTTTGAGCAACCAATACAACATATACCTAAATCAATTTTTGAATCTTTACTCTAATCACGTTCCAGAAACTTGCAAGTACCAAGCCCGATACAATATGCCAAATTCCCCAAAATGCAGCTAAAAGCGCCATACCGCCCAGACCATCAAAAAAAGTAAAAATCAACAGGAGACCCAAACCGGAATTTTGAATCCCCGTTTCTATAGTAATCGATTTGGTGTCATCGGTATTGAGCGCAAAGAACTTTGCCAGGGAAAAACCCGTAAAAAAGGCTAATAGGTTATGAATAAGCACAATCCAAAAAACATAAAAAACATAGTCTAAAAATACGACCCTGTTGTTGTACAATGCCAAAAATACCAAGAGAATAAAAAATAATAGGGAAACTACTTTTAAGACTTTGGCCATTTTTAAAGCAAAAATAGGCCGCCAATAGTTCACCAACATGCCCAAAATCAAGGGAACCCCCAATAAGAGACTTACCAATTTCACCATTTCCAAAGGAGCAATGGCCACTTCCTGTAAAATAGTAGCGGTTGGCTCATATAAGGAACCCCAAAGTTGAAGATTCAATGGTGTCATTACTACAGCTAATAAAGTAGCTATCGCCGTAAGACAAACAGAAAGTGCTGTATTACCTCCCGCCAAATGCGAAATAAAATTAGAGATATTTCCACCAGGGCATGCAGCCACCATAAACATCCCTAAAGCTATACTAGGGTAAGGATCAATACTCCAAACAAGCAGAAACGTTAATGCCGGCAATACTAAAAACTGACTTAAAACACCAACCATAATGGGTTTGGGCTTAGACCATAGTTCTTTAAAATCGCCAACCGAGATTTCCAATGCGATACCGAACATTACAAATGCCAGAACAATGTTCATTGTCCAAAGTGCCTCCCCATTATAATTTATGTGTATGTTATCTAGAACTGTATCGGTCAAAAAAATATAGTTTTAATAGGATGTTTTTCGATTTCCCTGTGATTTTAAAAAGGGTTGCCATAAACGATAGCATCCAAGATACTACTTTCAGTTTTAAAAGTAGTAATCTGTTCCCCTACAAATCCTAATCAATATTTTTCTAACCAGTTCTAAATAGGTTGCCTTAGTTAGATTTCCGGTGCTATTAAAAATCAGGTTTGGTACATGAGCTATAGAACAAAAATACTATGTAAATTTATAGGCAAAACGTTTATGCAATGGCAAGAACAGAAAGTAATATGTTGGCTCTAGGCACCACGGCACCAGATTTTAAGCTATTGGACACCGTAAGTAACCATATTCTTGATTTACAAACAAGCAGCGGAGCAAAAGGAACCGTAATCATGTTCATCTGCAATCATTGTCCGTTTGTAATACATTTGAACCAAGAAATCTCCAAGTTAGCCAGGGAATATCAAACCAAAGGAATCGCATTTATTGCCATTTCCAGTAACGACATCCTAAACTATCCGCAGGACAACCCAGCACTTATGAAACTAAAGGCCATCGAGGAAGGTTATACGTTCCCCTATTTATATGACGCTACGCAAGAAGTTGCCATAGCTTACGATGCTGCCTGTACTCCGGACTTTTATCTTTTTGATGGAAGATTGAAACTAGTCTATCGCGGACAACTCGACGATTCCAGACCAGGCAATGGCATTCCGGTAACCGGAAGCGACCTAAGAAGAGCTATGGATACCCTACTGTGCGGAGGCCCTGTAATAGAACCGCAAAAACCGAGCATTGGTTGTGGTATTAAATGGATTCAAAACTAAGTTTTACTTTTAG
>CAZUIE010000002.1:36931-41507 GCA_964620945.1 uncultured Maribacter sp. | reverse complement strand
AAACCGAGCATTGGTTGTGGTATTAAATGGATTCAAAACTAAGTTTTACTTTTAGGTATGACAAACAGAATGCCTGCAGAAGGATTTCCATACTACTATCCCATCAAAACCCAACTTTAGAAAAAAATTGATACATAAAGGAACATCTGTATGCCTATGACCCATAATGTTCATTTTGACCCTTTAACAGAAAAAACGTTTGATACCTACATAAAGGTAGGCACCATGGCTTATAACCAGCATTACCGACATCTGTGGCCAAACGGGGACACTTATCCGTACATACAAACCAGCTTCACCCGAGCAGTTTTAGTAAAAGAGCAAAGCAATAACAATACACAACTTTTTTTAATCAAACAACATACCCAATGCGTGGGTATCTTAAAATTGATTACGGATTGCGGCCTTGATGATTATTCTAAAGAAAAAGCATTATATCTAGACAAAATCTATATTATAAAGCAAGCTTCAGGTAAAGGTATAGGAACAAAAACACTCCAATTCGTACTTTTACAGGCAATGGCAAAAAATAAAATTTTGATTTGGCTCGCTGCTATGCAAAAAGGGTCTGCCTTACACTTCTATTTAAAAAATGGGTTTTGCATTCATAGTACGACCGAAATCAAATTTAAACAAGCATTAAAAGCTGAAAAACCTATGTATATCCTAAAAAAGAAAATAACTCAACTCACTATCCAACCTTCCCGTTGAATTAAATTTTGAATATGCGCCAAATGGTGGTTCCCATGCCAAGCATATTTACCTATATTCTCTGCAACGCTAACCTTTATATTACCTACAGGATGCACAAAAGATCTATTTAATTGTTTATTGGACAATCCGTTGAGCAGAAATACTAATTTTAAATGAATCGCTTTAAGGTAATTTAATGAAATAGAAATTGGAGCAGTTTGTGCATCAAGAAGATTGGACCACGCCTTTTCCTGATATGCTTTAATCACAGGGTTTTCTTCCGTTAATGCCCATTTAAAGCGTGTATAACTATGATGGTGACTATCTGCAACATGATGTATTACTTGTCTTACCGTCCATCCCTCAGGTCTATACGGAGTTTCCAATTGGACTTGATTCAGCCCACTCACGGCAGTTTCCAAGCGCATGGGGAAAGTTTCCAAAGCAAGAATCCAATCCTTAATTTGAGAGTCACTTATGTGTTTGGGACAGGTAAAATGTCCTATAGGGTAACGTATTTCTTCCAAATTTTTCATTTGCTAAATGTAGTAAAGTAACTACTGTTTAAAACCAGGATATGCTTAAAATAATGATAATCCAGAATTAACTTCACAAAAAAAAAGCAAAAAACATTTGCCAAATAACCATAATACATTTTCATGTACTGAGGCTATTTATTCATTATCCCTAAGTATACGAAGATATCCAGATTGCTCACTAAATAATTTTAATACATTTTTAACCCAAAAAAGCCGTAGCCTAATTTAATAATCTACTAAATTTGTAGGATAATAATTAACACTTAAAAATAAAATTATAATGGCAACATTGAGATTAGGCGATACCGCTCCAAATTTTACAGCAGACAGTTCTATAGGTATAATTAACCTGTATGATTATTTAGGTGACGCATGGGGAATCTTGTTTTCACACCCAGCAGATTTCACACCGGTTTGTACCACAGAATTGGGCACTGCAGCAAAATTCAAAAATGAATTTGACAAAAGAAATGTAAAAATGATTGCCTTAAGTGTAGACGGAGTGGATTCCCATGCCGAATGGATTAAAGACATAAACGAAGTACAACATACAACGGTAAACTTTCCTATAATAGCTGATGAAGATAAAAAAGTCTCCGATTTATATGATATGATACATCCCAAAGCAGATAACAATTTAACGGTACGCTCGGTATTCATCATTGCTCCCGATAAAAGTGTAAAATTAACCCTTACCTACCCGGCTTCGACAGGTCGTAACTTTAATGAGTTACTTCGCGTAATCGACTCTTTGCAACTTACTGCGAACTATAAGGTTGCCACCCCTGCAAACTGGGAAAGCGGGGATAAAGTAGTAGTTAGTCCCGCAATTAAAACAACAGAAGCTCGAGAAATTTTTAAGAACGGCGTAGAGGAAATAAAACCCTATTTAAGAATGACCCCAGATCCTACTAAATAATTTGGTCTAATAATGCTCTAAGGCAATTGATTTCTAAACACTTATCAACAATTTATTATTGTTAAATTATAATAATTAAAAAAAATAATAGTATCTTTGCGCTTTAATTAATATATAATTTTTTCTATTATGAGTAAAGGAACAGTAAAATTCTTCAATGATTCTAAAGGATATGGTTTCATCACTGAAGATGGTTCGAACGAAGATCACTTTGTACACATTTCTGGCTTAATCGACGAAGTTCGTGAAGGTGATGTTGTAGAATTTGAACTACAACAAGGTAAAAAAGGATTAAATGCCGTTAATGTAAAAGTAATTGACTAGGTAAAGATTTAACTTTTTTATAGTATAAACCCGATTCTACGTGAATCGGGTTTTTTTATACCTACTAATTAAATAGTAAGGAATATCTTTCATTCATTCTTTCATCAGTTTTGTTGAAGCTAACGCAACCTTATTGGAAAAACATCATCTTAACTATAAACAAAATTACAGTATAATACCAGTTAGCCACACCATGAATACCTTCCTCCTTATTTTACTATCGCTTATTATCGTTAATTCAATTATGCTATTACACAGCTTTACAAAGACCAAAAAGTGAGTCTCTTTCTCTCGCCTAACGGTAGGGAATTTTCTATGTAAGTTGTTATAGTAAAAGACGCTATAATCCTTTAGAACCTATGAAACTATTTTTCATTATCATCCTTCTATTGGCATTGCTAAATATATTATTCTTGTTATTTAGCTTGCCAAAGCCAAAGGCTAAATCACAAAAAACACCTTAACCGAATAGGTTAAGGTGTTTTTTAAATTATAATATGTTCCTGAAAAAATTAAACTAGCGCACTCCCATTAATTCTACATCAAAAATAAGCGTTGCATCCGGAGGTATAACTCCACCAGCGCCTGCACTTCCATACGCTAAATCCGAAGGAATAACAAAACGGGCCTTATCGCCTACCTTTAATAGCGAGATACCCTCATCCCAACCAGGGATGACATTACCAACGCCTAACTGAAAATCAATTGGTTCGTTTCTTTTGTACGAGGAATCAAAAACTTGCCCGTTCAACAAAGAACCTTCGTAATGCACCGATACCTGTTTTCCGCTTTCTGCCTTTGCTCCTTTTCCTTCTTGTATCATTTTATAGCGCAGTCCAGAAGCAGTTTCCTCAAAACCGGCAGCAACCTTATCCAGTTCAGCAGCTTGTGCAGCTTTCGCAGCTGCAAGACGTTCCTCGCCTGATCTTGAAAACGCTTCAAATGCTTTAACAGCATCCCAGACTTCCGCGTCTGAACCAACTCTTACAATCTCCAATGAATCTAAGGAATCTCCTTGTGCAATAGCATCAACCACTTCCTGACCAGAGGTTACATGACCAAAAACCGTGTGCTTGTTATCTAACCATGGGGTAGCAATATGCGTGATGAAAAACTGACTACCATTAGTTCCAGGGCCTGCATTGGCCATAGAAAGTACGCCAGGTGCATCGTGCTTTAATTCTGGATGGAACTCGTCATCAAATTTATAGCCTGCATCTCCGGTTCCCGTTCCTAAAGGACACCCTCCTTGAATCATAAAATCCGGTATTACACGATGAAAGCTTAGCCCATCGTAATAGGGCACTCCCTCAGCTTTGGCCGTATTTTGTTTTTTGCCCTCTGCCAAGGCAACAAAATTACCGACCGTACCCGGTGTTTTATCGTGCGTAAGTTTAACCAGTATTTCTCCTTTTGTGGTATTGAATTTTGCGTAGATTCCGTCTTCCATTATCCTATTTTTTAGTAAGGCGCAAAGGTATGGAAAATTGTTAGGAATTTTAGAGCAAGCTTTGAGGGACTTAGATGCGTATGCTACCCGTTTACCTATTGTCTGTTTCTATACCGTACCTGTCAAAAAGGTATACCAAACTAGACATAGCAGCGGCACCCAGCTCCAATTCTCGTTTGTTCACTTGATCAAAGGTATCGTTGTTAGAATGGTGATGATCAAAATAGCGCTGTGAATCTGGTCTTAATCCAGCCAAAACAATTGTATCATTTTTTAAGGGACTTATATCCGCACCGCTGAATCCTTGAACCAACATATCTACTTGATAAGGTTCAAGCAGTTTCTTCCAACCTAAAACACGGTTAAAGTTAGTTTCCGAACTATCAAAAGAAAACCCTCTTGGGGTAAATCCTCCCGAATCACTTTCAAGACCAAAAATATGATTCTCATTATTTTTTTGCGCAACTTCAGCATACTTGCGACCGCCACGTAATCCATTTTCTTCGTTCATAAATAGTACTACCCTAATCGTGCGTTTGGGTTTATAACCAATTTCCTTGAACAACCGCAATACCTCCATGCTTTGTACGCAACCAGCACCGTCATCATGTGAACCATCGCCTAAATCCCAAGAATCCAAATGTCCGCCTA
>CAZUIE010000002.1:24100-36831 GCA_964620945.1 uncultured Maribacter sp. | reverse complement strand
GCACCGTCATCATGTGAACCATCGCCTAAATCCCAAGAATCCAAATGTCCGCCTACGACTATAATTTCTTCCGGGTGTGTACTTCCCTTGATTTCACCGATAACGTTAAAACTTTGTACGTCATCGAACTGTTTGCAGTTTTGCTTAAAATAAAAGCTGATTTCAGGATTTAACTTTAATGTAGCGCTAAGCAGATCAGCTGCGTTAGTACTTATAGCAGCTGCCGGAATTCTTTGATTCACTGGTGTATCACCATAGCCCATACCTCCCGTATGCGGAAAATCATCCAGCCTTAGGTTCATGGAACGAACAATAACACCTACAGCCCCAAACTTACCTGCTTCCCTTGCACCTGAACCACGCTGGTCTACTGCACCGGAGTACGCATCAAATGTGTTAATGTGTTTTGGATTCATTGGTCTGTTGAAGAATACGATCTTTCCAGCGATTTTATCGGCACCCAAGGTATCTAGCTCCGCTATACTTTGCACCTCAACTAGCTTTGCTTTTATCCCATTTGTAGGTGTGGGAACAGAACCTCCCAAAGCCGTAATAGGTACGTTGGTAGTGCTACCTGGTTCCGTTTCAAAATAAGCAAATTCAGGAGTACCTCGTACCCATTTAGGAACCATTACCGGCTGTAACCAGACTTGATCCAAACCTAGGGCATCTAGTTCTGCTTTTGTATAATCAACTGCCTGCTGTGCTTGAACAGAGCCAGATAACCTGCCACCAATCTGATTTGAGAGATGATTAAGCCAATCATATGATTTCCCTTGGGTTAGCGCTGCATCATAAATTTTGCGCAGTTGAACCTCGTCATTCGTTTGCGAAAACAGAACCTGACTAAAAACCAAACATAAAGTCAGAAAGCTAATCTTACTCTTCGTTTTGTAGTTGCTTTTCATAGGTCTCTAAATTAGCCATTATTTTGGCTTCCAATTGCGGCTCCTTGATTTCTTTATATTTTTTTAACCTTTCTAAAAGTATAGACGCTACAATCACACGGGCTGCCTTTTTATTATCTGCAGGAATAATATCCCAAGGTGCGTGCTTGGTAGAAGTATTAGTAATGGCCTCCTCATAACATTCTTGATACCTTTCCCACAACTTGCGCTCTTTAAGGTCGCCAGGAGAAAATTTCCAATGTTTTTTCTTTAACGAAAGCCTTCTTAGCAACCGTTGGCGCTGTTCTTCTTTGGACAGGTGCAGAAAAAACTTAAAAATTAGTGTACCGTTTTTCACCAAGTGGCGTTCAAAATTATTGATCTGCTCAAAACGCTTGTCCCAAAAACCTTGATCTATATCCGTCACCGTATGTATCCCAGGAATTCGTTCTCCTAGAATATATTCCGGGTGAACCCTTGTTACCAAAACATTTTCATAATGTGTTCTGTTGAAAACCCCAAACATACCCTTTTCTGGTAGCACGATATAATGGCGCCAAAGAAAATCATGATCGAGTTCTTGCTCAGTTGGTACCTTAAAACTGTGTACTTCTACTCCTCTGGCATTAAAATCCTTAAAAACTTCACGAACTAAACTATCCTTACCGGCAGTATCCATTCCCTGCAAGCAAACCAATACGGCATATTTATTATGTGCATATAGGGTATCTTGGAACGCTCCTAGTGCTTTACGCGTCTTTTTCAAATCCTTTTTAAGTTGTTTATCAGACAAATCAAAGTCTTGATGAGTAGCACGATTAGCAATTTTAGTAGTACTACTGGCGCGATATTCTTCGGTTTTAATATAATCCATACCGAAATATAAAAGTTTTAATCGATGAAATGCGCTCAAATGTTAAAAAAATATGCGGTTCAACACACGATTATACCTTTTTACCTAATTAAACACGTAGGCGATGTTTTCTATCGAATAGTGTATTCAAAATACCGTATCCCATAGTAATTTTATATCTGTAAAAAGGCCCAAATTTTACAAACCAAATCTTTGATGATGAACAATACCTATATCTTCATCAGTGCTATGGCACTGGTATTATTTTCTTCCTTTACATCCAACATGGAGTGTGAGTACGCAGGTTCCAATATTGGCTTTGCCAAAACGCAAACGGAAGCTGCTATTGCAAAAGATGATATAAATCAAGCACGGTTTTATGCATATAAAGCCTTGAATGCTATTGAAAAAACAAAAAGACAATTAGCCATTTGTGGATGTGAATATGCTGAAATTGATATGGAAGAAGGTTTGAAAAACCTTAAAATGGCTACGAAGGCTACCTCTTTGAATGCAACGCGTCTATTTTTAGAAAGGTCCTTAAAACTGACACTCAGCGGACTAGAAGCCCTAGAATCACACGATTTACACCAGAGTAAATATGGTAATGACGTACTTGCCCTAAACACCAATACGCTAAGAAATACTAAAACAACACTCTTAACTGAACAAAGTGTTACTTCTTTAAACGAAAAAATTGATATTTCCTTAGAGAAATATAAAGCATCCCTCCAAAAGATAGTAGAAACGGTAGACTGCAAAGAAGCCCGTGCATTTGCCAAAAACATTTTTGAGAATTGCGAAAAGCAGCTATTAAAAAGCGATTTATCGAAAGGTAAAAAATACTACAATCTAAGAACCAAGGAAATTACAGCAGATGCCCTGCTTAAAATTCCAGACTGTCTTTAGCCTAAGAAATATAACGCTATTTACTTGCAAATAGTTTTACATCGTCTCCGGAAACCTCGGTACCACCCAAAATAATAAGACGTTCCACAACATTTCTCAACTCTCTAATATTTCCGGTCCAATCATAAGCTTTGAGCAATTTAATAGCCTTTTCGCTAAAGGTTTTTAATGGAATCCCTTGCTCATCGGTTACTTTTTTGCAGAAATATTCTATCAACAACGGAATATCATCCCGTCTATCGTTCAAAGAAGGCACTTGTATTAGAATTACGGCAAGCCTATGGTAAAGATCTTCACGAAAATTACCTTCTGCTATTTCATGTTTTAAGTCTTTATTGGTAGCAGCCAAAACCCGCACGTCTACTTTTATGTCCTTGTCGGTTCCTACCCTAGAAATTTTACTCTCCTGCAATGCCCTTAACACTTTAGCCTGTGCAGAAAGACTCATATCACCGATTTCATCCAAGAAAATGGTTCCTTTGTTCGCAGCCTCAAATTTACCCGCACGATCCTTGACCGCAGATGTAAAAGCTCCCTTTACATGACCAAACAACTCACTTTCTATAAGTTCCGATGGTATCGCAGCGCAGTTGACTTCAATAAAGGGCGCTCCACTTCGTTGGCTTTTTTGGTGAAGCCAATGGGCCACTAATTCCTTACCTGTTCCATTAGCACCTGTAATTAGTACCCTAGCATCGGTCGGAGCTACTTTCTCAATCATATCCTTTATCCCTTCAATCTCGGCACTCTCGCCAATCATTTGATAGGTCTTGCCAACCTTCTTTTTAAGAATCTTATTTTCCACTACTAGTTCTTTACGATCCAAAGCATTTCTAACAGTGGTCAATAGTCTATTCAAATCAGGGGGTTTTGAAATATAATCAAAAGCACCTAGTCGCATGGTTTGTACAGCAGTATCTAAATCGCCATGTCCGGAAATCATAATAAAGGGAATTTCCGGTTTAATTTTTCTAGCGGCCTCCAGAACCTCTACTCCATCCATTTTGGGCATTTTTATATCACAAAGCACAAGGTCATAATCCTTATTCTTTATGGTTTCCAAACCTTTTAAACCATCTTCCGCTTCTTCTACCACATAAGCATCATTCTCTTCGGACAGGATTTTTACCAATACGCGTCTAATAGCCGCTTCGTCCTCTATTACTAAAATTCTTGACATATCTTTTTTATTTGTTTACAATCCTATTCTAAAACCTGTTCTAATGTAAAAGCTAGTATCATCGTTCAATGTAAAAATATCATTTCTATCCTCATCTCTCAAAACTCCTAGTTGAAATATAGTGTGTCCAAAAAATCCATAAAAAGACATTTCTTTAGTGATATTGTAAGAATATCCCAGTGTTACAACCGCAGCTGATGACGATATGGAGGATGCAAAGGTAGCATCTGGCAAAGCAGTATTATTCTGTAGGTTTACAAAATACCCATCTAAAATGAACTCTGTTTGTACCATGTGCTTTTCATCGAAATGATGTTTGATACCTGACTTAGGCACCCCAATAATATAGGACCAACTAGGGTGAAATCTTTTTTCAAAGTACACTACTGGCAAAGGAACCCTAAGTGCTACCGTAGAATTATACGCAATACCTAACACTAAGCGTGTTGGTTTATCTAAATAGGGTCTGTCCCTAAAAGCCCCGATCGTAGCATTAACAGAAAAGTCCCCGTTTTCTAGCGGATTGGTCAACGTTGATGCTAGCCTTGGAGTAAGGACACCAATAAGTCTCCAATCTTTGGTATATCTATGAACATAACCTAAATTAATATCAACCACATGAAAATAATTGAGGCCTTGTTGGTTAATAGTGATATCATCTCTGTCCAAATCATATGCCAAACGATTATATTCACTACCCAAAACAATCATACCAGAATCACCTACCTTAATAGGAACATTTGCGACTAACTTGATACGGGCCAATCTTGCACCTGAATCATTTCTGGGCAAAAGCATATACTCCGCCCTGAAGACATCTGGAGTCTGCCCCAAAGTAACACATATCGTTAGTAATAGGAATAGAATGGTCAATCCTCCTTTTGCTCCCATTCCTTGCCTGAATTTTGAATATTGCTATGTTGAAATGGCTTTTGCTGAAAAATATGGACATCTCTTTGCGGAAATGGTATCGTGATACTATTCTTTCTAAACTCTGCATCTATTCGATAACGTATTTCACTTTTTATTCTTGGGTCGGTAAAGCTATCGCTGATAAAGAAATTAAGTGAAAATAATAATGCCGAATCACCAAAATCGTCAAACAGTACAAATGGTTTTGGACTCTTTAAAACTCCTTTTTGATTTTGTAAGACCATCTCTAAAATCTTTGTCACTAATTGAACATCGCTACCATATGCCACTCCAATTTTAACGCTCTCCCTAGTAGTTTTATGATTCTGGGTATAATTATAAACAATATCACTGATGAATTTATGGTTGGGTATGATGATAATTTTATCGTCTCTTGTAATAGCCCTCGTAGTGCGCAGCTTAATCTCAAAAACCTTTCCCACCTTGCTGTCTACCTCTACTATGTCACCTACGCGAAGTGATTTGTCAAGAATAATAAATATTCCCCCAATGATATCTTGAAAAAGCTCCTGCAAGGCAAGACCTAAACCAACAAAAAGAGCCGCTGAAGCAGTGATTAGTATTGTAATGTTTATACCGGCCGCACTCATGGTAAATAATATCACCACGATATAAACAAGATACTTTATAAATTTAAAAATACTGACAAACTTAAGTTTGTCTTCTGTTTCCATCTTGCGGGTAAAAAATCTACGCACCCACTTCATAAAAAAGCTAGTTCCTATAAACGCGGTGGTTAATAACAATAGAAGACCAATAGTAATATCTATGGATTTATCACCAGATCCGAAGTGAAATCCAAGCTCCAAAAATTGCTTTATGGAACCCCAGATATCATTCTCAATTATTTCCTGTAATTTCTCGGTTTTTTCTTGAACCATTATCAATATTTGAGCCATTTGAACAACTCCTTATAGCTTGGTTTTTTTCCATACATCAAAATACCAACCCTATAAATTTTGGCAGCTAACCAAACGATACCAATAAAGGTAACTATTAAAATTAGGATAGAGGATACCAGCTGCCATACGGGCACGCCACTATCTCCAATACCACCAGGAAGGCGCATCATCATTACAATGGGAGAAGTTAACGGAAATAGGGAAAAACCTACTGCTATCGGTCCATGGGGATTGCTAAAAACAGAGAAAAATCCAACATAAATAGCTAACATTAAGGGTAGTATTATGGGAAATATAAACTGTTGTGTGTCCGTTTCATTGTCTACCGCTGCGCCGATAGCTGCATAAATAGAACTATAAATCAAATACCCAAGGATAAAATAAATCAGAAAAAAAGAAATCAAAAGACCCCATGGAATATCAAAAAGTTCTTGGGCATATAATTGCATGGTCAAATCAGCAGAGGGCACACTAGGATTAACACCTTCGCCCATGAGAGGCATAGCTCCAGAACCAGAAATAACAGCAGGATCTATATCAAAAATTGCCAACGCGATTACCAGTAAAATAGTACCGGAAAGAATCCAAATAGCAAATTGAGTGATTCCTGCCAAAGATGTACCAATAATCTTACCTAGCATTAATTGAAACGGTTTTACCGAAGAAATAATAACCTCAATAATACGGCTGGTCTTCTCTTCTATGACACTTCTCATAACAAACCCGCCATAGATAATGATAAACATCATAATCAAATAACCGAATCCGCCTCCTATGAACGCCTTTATCTCGTTAATTCCTTTTAAGTTCTGTTCCCCGTCAAACGTAGCTATGTTCATTTGAAAGGAGGGGTCCATCTCCGCATACTCCGAAGTTGAAATTCCTAGTTCTCGAAGTCGTTCTTGTTTTAACCGTTCTTTAAAAATTCGTTCTAAACCTTCAATAGTACTGGTGTTAGGCGCCTCTCCACTATAGAAAAAAGCTCTTTGGGAAACCAATTCAAGCGTATTTTCGTTTGGCACATAAACGAGCCCATAGTATCCCATATTTCGGGTAGAATCCTTAGCTTTTTCCAACGTGATATCCCTATAATTAACATAAGAAGTAGTTTCATTTGAAAGAAATTCCGTGGTAAAAAAATCGCTTTCATTTAAAACAGCAATTACTCTTTTCTCACTGTCGTTTAGTTTGGTTAGAAAAGCAATAAGTAAAATCATTCCTACCATTAAAATAGGACTTAAAAACGTCATTATGACAAAGGATTTATTCCTAACCTTGGCCAAATATTCTCTTTTTATAATCAGCGGTAACTTATTCATTAGCAAATCCTTTATTTTGAATACTCCGTATAAAGATGTCATTGGCAGAAGGAATAGTCTCCACAAAGCTATTTACATTTGATACGGACCCAAGTAAACCCAACAAGGCTGTAGAATCTTCATTTGGCAACTGTATAGAAAAATCTAATTGCTTTTCACCGCTATCATATTTTGAAGAAAGTATTTGATAGCGCTCTTTTAATTTTAGCAACACATCCTCTGGAGTCTCTGTAGTTACCCCTACTCCAAAAATATTGTTTTTAAATTCTTTTTTTATTTCAGACAATTTACCGTCCAAAATCTTTTCTGACCGGTGTATAAGTGCAATATATTCACAAAGCTCCTCTACAGATTCCATTCTATGGGTAGAAAATATGATAGAAGTACCCTGCTCTTTGAGCTTCAAAATTTCCTCTTTAATAATATTTGCATTGATGGGGTCGAAGCCGCTAAACGGTTCGTCAAAAATAAGTAGCTTAGGTTCGTGGAGCACTGTAACAATAAACTGTATTTTCTGAGCCATCCCCTTGGACAATTCCTGAATTTTTTTGCTCCACCAGTCACCAATGTCCAAACGCTCGAACCAAAATTTCAATTTGTTCTTGGCATCGTGCTTTGAAAGGCCCTTTAACTGCGCCAAGTACAAAGCCTGCTCCCCAACTTTCATGCTTTTATACAGGCCACGTTCTTCTGGAAGGTAGCCAATTTGAGAAATATGTTCTGGCTGTAGAGGGGCTCCATTAAAAAAAACGGTTCCCGTATCTGGATAGGTTATCTGGTTGATTATTCTAATTAAGGTAGTTTTTCCTGCCCCATTTGGACCTAAAAGACCATAAATACTATTCTCAGGGATTTCAAGGGAAACACTTTTTAGAGCTGTGTAATCTCCAAATTGTTTGGTAACCTCGTCAACTACCAAAATATTGTTCATGTAATCAATTTGTTCAAAGATATTGAATTGTTTTGAACGACAATTTTTAAGAATTGTCTTAAAGGCTCTTTTTAACAATGTTTTATCAAGACCTAAATTAAACAAACTTTCTGCTTGTTTAGAATGCAATTTAACTTTCAAAATAAAACCAAGCGGACTAAAAAAGTATCCTAAAAAGCAAAACCCACCCTTAAATCAATTAAGGATGGGAAAAAAATTGCTATGAAAAAGAAAATTAATATTGGTTTCCCAATATTAATTCAAATATACGTTTTTATTTTAAAATCCAATACTTTTCCTCCTAAGAGAACATATCTTTTACTTTTTCAAAGAAAGATTTATCCGATTTTTGCGGTCTTGGTTCAAAATTATCGGTCCCTTGCATCCTCTCAAAAAAGTCTTTCTGCTCCTTATTCAGTTCTTTAGGCGTCCAAACATTCACATGTACTAAAAGGTCTCCGCTACCGTAACCGTTTAAACTGGAAATCCCTTTACCTCGTAAGCGTAAAATTTTACCAGATTGAATTCCTGACTCCAACTTTATGCGCACCTTACCACCTACAGCATCAATTTCTTTTGAAGTTCCCAACACCGCATCGGAAATACTTATGTATAAATCATAATGTAGGTTATCACCTTCTCGCTTAAGGGTATCGTGTTCTTGTGTCTCTATAGCCACCAACAAATCTCCCGGAACGCCATTACCCGGAGCCTCGTTTCCTTTATTCGGCACTTTCAACTGCATTCCTTCTTCTACGCCAGCCGGAATATTGATAGAAACGGTTTCTTCGGTTACTTTTAAACCTTGGGCATCTGCGTCCTTGGGCTTGCCATCCAACATTTGCCCTGCACCGCCACAGGAACTACAGGTAGCTGCGGTCTGCATTCTACCTAAAATAGTATTTTGTATTTTAGTTACCTGACCACTACCGTTACAGGTGGCACATGTTTTATAGGTAACACCATCTGCTTGGACTTTGCGCCTTACCTTTACTTTTTTCTCAACACCATTGGCAATTTCTTCCAAGGTAAGCTTTACCCTAATACGTAGATTGCTCCCTTTGACCCTGCGTTGGCCACCACCGCCAAAACCGCTGAAACCGCCGAAGCCTCCGCCACTAAAGCCTCCGCCGAAAATATCGCCGAACTGACTAAAAATATCGTCCATGTTCATTCCACCGCCACCGAAGCCGCCACCGCCTTCGAACGCCGCATGTCCAAATTGATCGTATCTTGCCTTTTTGTCCGCATCGCTTAACACCTCATAGGCTTCAGCCGCTTTTTTAAAGTTCTCTTCGGCAGTTGCATCACCTGGGTTCTTATCCGGATGAAACTCAATAGCCTTTTTTCGATATGCCTTTTTAACTTCTGCAGTAGAAGCGCCCTTGGATATTCCCAGCACTTCGTAATAATCTTGCTTCATAGCTTTTTTTTAATTCCCTACAACCACCTTTGGATGACGTATAATTCTATCTCCTAGTTTAAACCCCTTTTCTATAACGTCTATAACCTTACCTTTCATTTTCTCACTTGGCGCAGGTATCTGTGTTATGGCCTCATGAATTTCTGCATCAAAAACATCTCCAACGCTTACGTTCAAGTCTTCCAAACCCTTAGATTTCAATGTTTCCTTAAACTTGCCACTGATAAGTTCCACACCTTTGAACATTTCCTTATCCTCTGATTTGGAGAGTTCTTTTAACGCTCTGTCGAAATCATCCAATACTGGCAGTAATGAAACAATTACCTCTTGTCCGGCTGTTTTGAATAAATCCATTCTTTCCTTGGAGGTCCGTTTCTTATAATTTTCGAACTCTGCAAAAAGTCTTAAAAACTTATCCTTCTCCTTCGCTACATCTTCTCTTAAGCGTTCTTCCTCGGTCTGCTCAACTTCATCATGGACATCATTTTGTTCAGTAGTATCTGTACCTTCTTCCTGCGAAATAGCGTCATCTATCTCTTCGGATTGTTCTTTATTGTTCATCTGATTTTTCACTATATTAATATGATTTTACAAGGTGGCAAAAGTACTGCCAAATCTTTAAAAATGTCAAAATGTCACCAAACTTTACAAAAAAATCCGCCAAAAGCGGATTTAAAAAGTAAACTCTTAAAACATTTGAAAAACTATGGGGCGTACTCATTCCGTATATTATCCTCAGGAATACTACACATTCCACTTTTTTCATAAATAGCCTCTAAGGCATTACATATATTCTGATATTCAAAATCAAAACCTTCTTCTTCTATTTTTTTACTGCTCACCCGCTGACTAGCAAATAAAATATAGGACATTTCGCCTAATATGGTCCGCATGACAAACCTTGGAATATTGGGCAAGAATAAGGGTTTTTCTAAAATTTTTGCCACCTCTTTAACCAATCTATTATTGGTTATAGGATTTGGTGCTACACCATTATACACTCCTTTTAAATTATTTTCTGCAATAAAAAGAAACATACGCGCCAGATCAGTGATATGAATCCAAGATTGCCACTGCTCCCCAGAGCCAAAAGCCGCACCTACATATAGCTTTATAGGTTTGGCAATTTCTGGCAAAGCACCGCCTTTGGTGGACAATACCAAGCCAATACGTACTTTGCTTACCGCAATGTCAAAAGCTTTAAATTCGTCTGTCTTACGTTCCCATGCGGCAACTACCTCTCCTAAAAAACTATCATCAACACCAGATTCCTGCTCCTCATAATAGTTATCCAGGGAATTGGGGTAAATACCAATTGCGGATGCTGATATAAACGAAGTAACCTGATGCTCGGGTGAATCGGCTACTAATTGATATAAGGTATCTAACGTATCTATCCTACTTTCCAAAACCTGCTTCTTATATGAAGAAGTCCATCTTTTAGAAATACTAGCGCCAGCTAAATTGATGACAACCGAAACACCTTTAAGGCATTCCTTATTTATTTCCCCCGTTTTAGGGTTCCAATAAAACCCCTTATAATTGGTTTCTGAAACTAACTTACGCTTGCTCGTGGTAAGAAAGTTTACGTCATACCCTTTGGCATGGCATTGCCCTACCAACTCCTGACCCACTAGACCTGTTGCACCTGAAATCAAAACTTTCATATTTCAAAGGTATTGGATTTACCTAAAGCACTGGCTAGCTTTAATTTCGATTTAACAGTGTTGTTGAAGGAATGTGATGCCCCATGCCACCACAATAGCTACAAATTAATGTTCAGAGCGGTTAATCTAAGGTTTTTGGGCACGGAGCATTTCTCGCTTACCTGGAGGCCCGGGAAGTCTTTCCACTATAAAACCAACGGCTAGCATAGCCCTCCTAACACTGCCCTTGGCAGCATAGGTAACAAGATAGCCTTTGCTTTTTAAGGCCTGGTACATTTTTTTAAAAATAGCAACGGTCCACAGCTCTGGCTGCACCCTAGCCCCAAAAGCATCAAAATAAATAAGGTTAAACATTTCTTTATCTTGAATATCCTTAAAATCCATTTTCCTTTTCGTAAGTGTAAAAAATGATGCGATTTCGTGGGGAACCTCCCAAGAAGAAGTATGTAACTGCTTATAATAAATATGCTTGTTAAGAACATTGAGCTTGGCAACATACTCCAATTGGCTTGCCTCTTCCCAAGTAACTGGATATGCCTCTATGCCGCAATAGTTGACATGGTAATTCCCTTTTTCGGCTTCTATAAAAGTAATAAAGGCATTTAGGCCTGTGCCCAAACCTATTTCAAGAATATCCACGTACGTATTTTTGAACAGATCTAGGCCGCTCCTTATAAACACATGGTACGCCTCTTGTATCGCACCGTGCTTAGAATGGTACTGCTCGTCCCAATCTTTTAACTGAATTGTCTTTGAGCCATCACCGGTAGTTATTATTTGCCGTTCCAAATTACTCTTTTAGTAAAACCCCGTTAGCCTCAAAACCGTAAGTCTTTTTTGGAGCGTTTATCTTCGCCAATTCAGCAGCTGTTGCACCATCTTCTGCATAATGCCTTTGGTCTTCTACACTCATGGATTCTACAAAGGCTAAGCCGTTAACGATAACTTGTTTGCCCTCAATATCCTTTGGCATAAAAAAACCATAGTCCTTAAAACGCACCATAGCTTCTTCTCCATCGGCTAATTCCAGCGTCATCCAGCAACCTTTGGACTTACAGACCTCTTTTACCTTTGCAACAAATTTTGTTTGCAGGGTGTCATTTTGTGCGATGTTGTTGTAGTCGGCTAACATGTTCTTTACATCCTTAGCATCGACTGCCTCAATCTTTTCACCAAATGAACGAAATTGCTCGTTAACACTACTAGCATCCTCGGTATTACGCTGTCCTTTACAAGATAATACCATCGCAAAAACAACAAGTAAAATGTTAAAACTTTTCATATTCTCCAAAAATTAGATTTCACACACAAAACTGGTCATTTTTAAACTAAAAAAGAAGTGACCATTGGGATATTTGATTAAATTTATTCTCTAAAATTAATCATTTAATGGGTATCGAAACAAAAAGCATCAGCATAGAAAAGGTCCAAACTTCCAAAATTGACCAAATAGATTTCGACAATTTAGCCTTTGGATCGGTATTTACAGACCATATGCTGGTCTGCGATTATAAGCATGGCGCATGGGAAACTCCTAAAATTGTTCCCTATCAAAATATTAGTTTAGACCCCTCGGCAAAAATTTTCCATTATGGACAGTCTATATTCGAAGGAATGAAGGCATACAAGGATAAGAACCATGATATTTTTCTTTTTAGGCCTTTGGACAATCATAAAAGATTCAATATTTCTGCAAAGAGAATGTGTATTCCGGAGATTCCAGAGGA
>CAZUIE010000002.1:0-24000 GCA_964620945.1 uncultured Maribacter sp. | reverse complement strand
AACTACGCTGGTCAATTTTATCCCACACAATTAGCTATCTCAAAAGGATACAACCAAGTAATTTGGACGGATGATACCGAACACGAGTATATAGAAGAAGCAGGAGCAATGAACATTTTTGTTCGCATTAACGATACACTAATTACTGCCCCTACCAGCGATAGAATTTTGGACGGAATTACCCGAAAAAGCATTATTGAAATTGCAAAGAAAGAAGGAATCCCCGTAGAAGTTAGAAAAATCACCGTGACGGAAGTAGTGAACGCGGCCAAGGCAGGTACTTTAAAAGAAATGTTCGGTGCTGGAACTGCTGCGGTCATTTCTCCAATAGCAGCATTTGGATTTAAGGATACCGACTATGAGCTGCCGAAGCTAGACGCTCCGTACGCTCAAAAAATCAAAAAAATTATTACTGACATCCAATACCATAAGTCTGATGACCCTTATGGCTGGAGCTATAAGATAACCAAGTAGTTCTTCATGATTGTAAAAATGATACGGGCGGAATAGCAGTACCATTCCGCCCGTATCATTTTGGGGTTATTAGGAGAGTTACATATCCAAAATGGATGCAATATTCGGTTTAGAATAGTTAGGCCCTTTGAGCACCTTCCCGTCTTTCCTATAAATAGGTTTGCCATTGGCACCTAGCTTGCTCATATTACTGCGTTGTATTTCATAAAACACCTCCTCTATTTTATGCTGCATTCCGTGCTCCAGAATGGTACCACAAAGAATATAGAGCATATCACCCAGCGCATCGGCCACCTCAACCATATCATTATTCGTTGCAGCTTCCAAGTATTCCTTGTTTTCTTCTTCCATTAATTTAAACCGTAATTGGTTTTTGGACACACCCAAATTAGATTTCAACTCACTAGAGACACCTAACCCAAAAGCTTCGTGAAAAAGCTGGACACAATTGATTTTGTTTTTCATCCTAAACTATTCTGATTTTCTGTTAGCTTTGCGTAAAAATATAAAATATGTTCAGTAGCGGACAACTAATTTTCGGAGGCCTTTTTGCTGTCGTCTTTCTCATTATAATTATTATTTCCTACCGAAAAGACCTTAAATTACATCAAAAAAATTACAAAGGTGTCAAATGGGTAGCCCTATTCTTTGCAGTATTCCTGATAATTTTATTTATGATTAAATTTTTCCTTAAAAATTAACTTATTTTTTACCTACACCACAAAAACTAAGCCTTACACAACAAAAAAACGATTTTACTCGTATATCATACCAAATAGCGTAATTTTGCGTTATACAGCTATAAAGGGGTATATTATTATGATGGCTTTTCTTACAATTTTTTTTATTTTAATCGGACTTAATGCATTTATGTTATTGGCAAGCATGCCAATATGGAGTAAAAGAGCAGCAAAAAATTCCCCCAAAGTTGCCAAAAACTCCGGCTCTGTAATTTATCCAATTAATTTACTCAACCAAGAACTTAAAAAAGCGGTATAGTTTTTTACCTTTAACAGGTATGAAACAGTTGTTACTAGTCTTTTTAGGAGGAGGTGTTGGGAGCTTATTGCGATTTTGGATTTCAAAGTCTCTTAATCCTTATTTCTCAAATTTCTTTTTAGGAACTTTCTTTGTCAATGTTATTGGTTGTCTTCTTATTGGTATGCTAATGGGCCTGTCATTAAAGACAAGCGTTTTATCCCAAACACAACTGCTTTTACTGGTTACTGGATTTTGTGGCGGGTTTACTACCTTTTCTACTTTTGCCATGGAAGGTCAATTCCTTCTAAAAGAATCTAATGTACTTTATTTCGCGTTTTATACAATTCTAAGCATCGCAGTTGGAATTCTCTCTGTTTCCCTTGGTCTGTGGATTTCTAAAGTGTTATAGGAATAACATTACGCCAGTCTTTTTTTAAATTTTGATTAATTATTCCAAAAACTACTTCTTGTTTGCTTAATCCGCATCAAATCATTCCATTTTATTACTTATTATCAAGAAACGGACATATTCTTTAATTCCAAATAGACATATCCATAAAATAAAGGTATTTATTTAATCATACTTCTAATTTTAGAGGGTATAAAATATTATAACTACAAAAATTAGCCTTTACCCCCTTCAAAAAGGGGGGTATAAAATTTTTCATCATATTTTTGGACTCTACAAAACCAAAAAAATGAAAAAAATCGAGGCAATTATCAGAAAATCAAAATTTGACGATGTAAAAGAGGCATTGCATCAACTTGAAGTAAATTTTTTTAGTTATTGGGATGTGACCGGCGTTGGCAATGAAAAACAAGGCCATGTGTATAGGGGTATTTCCTATAGTACTTCAGATATACAAAGACGATTTCTTACCATAGTCGTATCAGACGAGTTTTTAGAAAAAACTGTCAATACCATTCTTGAAGCTGCTTACAGCGGAAATGTAGGAGATGGTAAAATTTTCGTATCAGATATCATTGAAGCATACCGTATCAGAACCAAGGAAAACGGCCAGGCTGGCATTAACTAAAACCAACCACATAAAACGTATTAAAATGGACTCAGGATTATTTACAGCAAATAACGTATGGATGATGTTGGCTACCGCGCTAGTATTCTTCATGCATACTGGTTTTGCTTTTTTAGAAATTGGCTTAACCAGACAAAAAAATACAATCAATATTCTATTCAAAAATATATTTATCATTACCGGAGGCTTACTTCTTTATTATGCTTGGGGTTTCAATCTCATGTATCCAGGTTTCGAAGAGGGAGACATGGGAATTTTAAAGTTCTCTATGGATAGTTTTGGAATAGGTGCTCCAGAAGGAGGCATGACAGCAGACTATGCAGATGGTGGTTACACATGGTGGACAGATTTTCTTTTTCAAGGGATGTTTGCGGCAACAGCGGCGACTATTGTTTCCGGTGCCGTGGCAGAACGGATGAAAATAGGAGCCTTTATGATATTTACTGTTATATACGTTGGCCTAGTATACCCAATCGTAGGTGCTTGGAAATGGGGAGGTGGATTTTTGGATTCCTGGGGGTTCTATGATTTTGCAGGCTCTACTTTAGTACATTCCGTCGGAGGTTGGGCAGCATTAATAGCGATTACTCTTTTAGGGGCAAGGATTGGAAAATTTGGAAAGGACGGTAAGACAAAAGCCATACCTGGGCATAACATTCCAATAGCAACTGCCGGTGTCTTAATTCTCTGGTTAGGATGGTTTGGATTTAATGGTGGTTCTGTACTTTCCGCAGACCCAGAACTAACTTCATTGGTATTGGTTACAACAAGTTTAGCAGCCGCAGCCGGTGGTTTTGGAGCATTTATTTCATCTACCGTTCTCTACAAAAATTTGGACTTGACCATGTTTCTTAACGGTATACTTGGCGGATTGGTCAGTATTACGGCAGGGGCAGACCTTATGTCGCCAAACGAAGCTGTGGTTATAGGTTTTTTAGCTGGAATCATTATAGTTCTTGGTGTAGCACTCATTGATAAAATAAAGTTGGATGACCCTGTAGGTGCAGTAGCGGTCCACTTAATTTCCGGTATTTGGGGTACACTTGCCGTTGGACTTTTTGGCGACAAAGCTGGTGGGGAACAATTTTTGACCCAATTGTACGGTGTTTTAATTATAGGAGCTTTTTGCGTAGCTACTTCAGGGATAATCCTAACAGTACTAAAAGTAACTTTAGGATTAAGAGTTTCCAAAGAAGAAGAACTTGAAGGCCTGGACCTCCACGAACATGGAATGGACGCCTATGCTGACTTTAGGTTGAATCAACATTAATTGCCTTTTATCCCAAACTACATAATACATAATAGCCGTTGCTTCTCAATCATTCAAGAATTAGCATCAAATACATACCTAAACGATAATTGAATATTCCAAATAATAAAAATAAAAACTTGATTAATCCTTAAAACTAGAAACTATGTTAGTAAAAAAAACAACCGTATTAGTTGCCCTAATGGGCATTATCGTATCTACTTCGGTAAGAGCGCAAGATGAAAATGATTTAGACGATAAAGTTAGTGTTGGCCTTAGTCTAAATCAAGATGCCTTCTTTGGGTTTAATCCGATGATGACTATTGGCTATGAACTAAGCGATACCGATGCGCTCACCATATATGGAATTCAGTGGGGAGCAGGTACGGGATCAGCATGGGGCCAATGGACCGAATTCGGTATTGGCTATAATAAAACCGTTGGTGCCTTTGATATTAATCCCCAACTGGGCTTCACCATGGGAAGTTTATTGTCTAGCGGTGCGGCGGAACCTGGTATTATTGGTGATGGTATCGTTCCAAACCTCACCATAAACTTGGGAACAGATTTATTGGAGGGTCAATTCTACCTAGGTTACTATGCCGCATTTAGGGACAACACACAAGCTGGGCAGTCTACCAATAACTACCTGCATTACTGGCTGAATTTGGGCCTTAAAGCATCCGATTTCTTCTCAGTTGGCGCCCATTTTGAAGAATTGTACCTGTCTGGAGGCGAAACCAATGGCGGTGGCAGCCTTGATCGTTTAGATGGTTATGTATGGTTAGGGCCCTATGTACAATTTCAAAAAGGAAATGCCGGTCTAAGATTTTCCTTCGGAGGAAACTTAGCAGATGAAGATGAGCGTTTTGCACCTAATGACTTTTATAAACTTACATTTTTTCTATCCTTATAGTACTTCGTAAGATAGAAAGACAAAAAATATGCATATAAGTCTATTGCCTAGATAAATTTAAAACTTTTGACCTAGAGTCTATTTGCTGAGCATAGCTATGATAGGTCCTATTAGATCATCTGCTTAAATGACTTTTTCAAAATAAATTCCCCTTAGGTTTTAGCTAAGGGGAATTTATTTTTTGAAATTTTTAACCCCAGCCAAAATTTTAGTGTCCAAATTATTTACCGGTGGCACCAGAGGGCAGGAATATTTTGGATTGTATGCGCAATAGGGGTTATACGCTTTATTAAAATCGAGGACAATCTCGTTTCCTAATGGAATTCTAAGATCCAAATAGCGACCTCCATCATAGGTTTGCACTCCATTGGTGGCGTCGGTAAAAGGTAAAAAGAGGTAATCCTCATAACCCTTTTCTTGAATTGTTTCTGCGTTTTGGTAAATTTCCAAAGCGTGTTCTTTGCCGTTTAAGCTAAAGGTAGCTATGCCATATACCTTTTCCTTTGATTCCCTGTCCGTATTGGTGGGCATTAAAAACGGAAGTGCCTGTGGTGTTCTTACCAAATTGGCAATGACGACGTAGGTAGTATCGGGAGCAAAAAAATCCAAACTTTCAAATTCTGAACGAAACCGGTCCGGCAACGGAGATTGCTCTGGGTTCTTGAATTCAGCATTTAACGATTGTTGAAATTCCAATACCGCCGCAATTTTATCCGATGTTGTTTCTGTCGTAATTTCAATTTTTTCATCGTGGTATTTTTTACCGTCTTTACAACCAAAAGATAATAAGACAACCAAGATGAAAACATTCCATTGAAAGCGCATGGTAATTTTTTTTACAAAAATACGGTTTTAGAAGAAGTACCTTTCATATTCCTTGTACTTTGCAAACGGAAAAAAGACTTTCAAATGAAACAAATATCAGTACTATTCCTGTTACTATTTATTCTATTTAGTTGTACCCAAACACCCAAGAAGCTCAAATTTCAAGCCCGTACGCTTCCAAAACTTGAAAACGGTAGGTATAACGTCGCATTCTTAGTCATGGATGGTGTTTATAATACCGAGTTTACTGCACCATACGATATATTTCAGCATACGGTATACAGAGAAAACATCAAAGCAATGAATACATTTACTGTTGCAAATACACTACATCCCATCACTAGTTTTGAAGGATTACGATTTTTGCCGGATTATGATTACACAAAAGATACAATACCGCGCATAGATATTTTGGTGGTACCAAGTGCTGAACACCATCTAGGCAGTGACCTAAAAGACAAAAATCTACTAAATTTTATAAAAAAAGTGGACAAAGAAGCATTGTATGTAACGAGCCATTGTGATGGCGCTTTTGTTCTTGCAAAGACCGGGATTTTAGACGATGTAGTATCTACTACTTTTCCTAGCGATATTGCAGCCTACAAAAAGATGTTTCCACAATTAAACGTTAAGGACAGTGTATTATTTGTTCACGATGGAAAATATATCACTTCGGCCGGAGGTGCGAAAAGTTTTGAAGCCGCCCTATATCTTTGCGAAGTACTATATGGTAAAGAGGTGGCCATTTCACTAGCCAAAGGCTTAGTTATAGACTGGGACTTGGCCACGGTGCCACACCTTACTCTTCCCTAATGTTGTAACGCGAACTCTCCAAATACTTTTCAACCAAAGCATTAAACTCAGGAGAAATTCTTAACAGCGCGGTATGCTCAACCGCATAAAGTTCTTCCTTGTTTTTATATCCTTGTTTTAATAATTCTTCTAGATAAAAAAGTGAAGTCCCATAATCCTCTACTTTAGCACTATTGGAAATAACCTTGAGATAATAGGCAAAATTTTCTGGCTCGGTAACTGTTTTTAGCATATACAGAAAAGTTAATGCTTCCATATCCAAGACCTTTTCCCCTGCAATCAAATCAATGGTATCTTCGATTAGCGCATTTAAATAACCTCGTAGCCTGTGAGACATTTGCTTATTATATACACTAGGACTTTCAGCTAGTTTATCCAACTCGTCCATCTGATAATTCCACCAACCTAAATTATTGTAATTATAGGTCATTACATCCTCCTCTAAAAAGTAAACATAGTCCTCCTTGGTAAAACTTTCCCTTAATAGTACATTATTTTGATTTCTTCTATTACTTTTAAAAGAACTGGACCTACGAAGTTGTTTTCTAACATCCTTTAAGGAATCCAATTCTATCCAAGGACCGTAAACACGAATCATTTCCGATAGTTTATGTTCCGCCAACAGCGGCTTTTGATCAGAGAACAGACTATTGGCCCTAGTAAGCGACTCTTTGTATGATGTTGCCATTTTTTGCTCATTCTTTGGGACCTCTCCATTTGCCATAGCGGACAAGGTCAATATATTGAGGGCATTAGTGATTAAATCTGTAGAAGGCCATTCATGGCCTCCATCGAATAATAACAGTTGATTTGGAAACTTTAGGCGATCTAATGTCTTACGAGTTTCCAGCATATCGATGAAATTATAATCTTCTCGACCTACGATTCCAATAAAATAAAAAGGGTTTTTTGTACTAAGGATATCCAGACTACCAACAGCAGCACCACAGGAAATAACGCCTTTTATTCCCTTAACAAAGTTGGGCACTATAGATGCGAACCTAGCTGCATCGGAAAAGCCTGCCGTATACGTACGTTCCTTTTGCAAAGGTAACAGGTCATAGGCCGCATTAAAAAATCTGTTGGCAATGAGAATGTTTTTTGAAAGCGACAAGGTATCATTTGTATTATTGGAGGATGCCAGAACGTAACCCTCTTGCTCCGCAGCTGCCCTGAACATAGACAATGCCTGTTTTCCCTTGCCTTGCATATCAAAAACAAAAACTATAGGCCAGTTTTTAGAAACATCAAAAGAATTGGGTAGATAAACGGAAAAGGATTCTTTTAAGGAATCATTTACAACAATATTTTCAGTTATAGCCCCTTTAACAAGACTAACGTTTTGAGCCAGCAACATAGCTGGAAGCAAAAAAAGAAAGAGAATAGCATTTTTTTTCATATGCTAAAAAGTAATCAAAAATCTAGCCAAAATTTCATTTTAAAGTTAAAAAATTCTTTGGTTACATTTGTTCTAGTTCTATCAAAAAAATTGAAAACAATGTTCTTAATTAGGCTTACTGCGAATTGGGGCGTTTGCAATTACATGAGATAGAACGATACTAGTTCTGGTTTCCCCATACTGAATTAGCTTATCTATGAACTTTTCTAAATGGAACTGATCTTTAAGCACCACCTCCATAACAATATTTTCATTACCCGTAATCCGATAACAATTTATCACCTCATCGAAAGTAGGTACCAAAGCCAAAAAAGGCTTCAACTTACCCATAAACGCCCTTAGGGTAATAATTGCTTTTAACTGATGACCAGTATGTGAATGAGATACAACTGCACTATAGCCCAAAATAATGCCTGTGTCCTCCATTTTTTTTACGCGCTCCCCAACAGCAGGTGCAGTAAGACCAATATACCGCCCAATATTCGCAAAGGATTCCCTTGCATTCTCCTGTAAGCGATTCAATATTTTCCAGTTCAGCCCATCTATCTTTATATTCGATTGCATATTAAACTTATTTATTTTGTTTCAAAAGTAAATTTAATAAATTGATTCATAATACAAAGTATTCTATCAAAATTACGTAGTAACTTTAAGTCGGTTACCAAGTATTTAAATCTAATGTCAAAAAAGAATTTACAGCAAATACCTATTTACAGACAAGCATTAAATCTCTGCTTCATGAGCAGGGAAATCGTGTCTTACATTTCATTAAACAAAGACTTATTAAAGCTTTATGAGTCTAATAGCTTACGTGATAGTATTGCTAATTCTTTGCTAACCGACACTATTCTGATACCACAAAAGATTGTTGACGCCGAGTTTTCTAAATCCATCTCCGAACGCAAGCATAGCATTTCTTACATCAACATTATGATCAGAAATATCAACTCCTATTGCAGAGGACTCGAAAAAGACGGTGTAAAAGAAATAGAATACCTTAATCTATTGCGTACAGAATTACGAAGTTTTAGAAAACAGTATAAGAAGTGGAAAGTATCCATAGCTTAATACTACTACCGTTTACATATTCACAAAAATCAGATAAACAGCTTACCTTGCTCCCATTAGCCGTAATATGTTACTTTTGATGGCTAAAACAGGTTATTTTGAAAGTTATTATCCTCATCAATTGTCCGGACAAGACAGGTATTATAAATTCCGTTACTCAATTTATTCATTCCCATTCTGGTAACATTATTTACTTGGATCAGCATGTAGATAAATCTTCGAACGTATTTTTTATGCGTTTGGAAACAGAATTTGAAGATGAAGGTTTTGAAACCGATAATTTTAGAAACCTGTTTGAGACATCAATTGCACGGCCGTATGCTATGCACTGGAATCTTTATTATGATACTATAAAACCAAAAATGGCGCTTTTCGTATCTAAATATAACCATTGTTTATACGATTTGTTGGGTAGACAACAATCTGGAGAACTTACTGTAGACATCCCCTTTATTCTAAGCAATCATCCTGACCTTAAATTTATTGCCGACCAATTTGGCATTCCCTTTTTTCATGTACCATTCACCAAAAAAAATCGAATGGAAGCAGAGGCTAAACAATTGGCCCTTTTAAAAGAACATAAAATTGATTTTATAGTTCTTGCAAGATATATGCAAATTGTGGGTGACAGCTTAATCCATGTTTTTCCAAATCGTATTATAAATATACATCACTCCTTTTTACCTGCTTTTGCAGGAGCTAAGCCCTACCATGCCGCTTTTAAAAGAGGAGTGAAAATTATAGGTGCAACAAGCCACTATGTAACTGCGGAATTGGATGAAGGCCCTATTATAGAACAGGATGTTATTCCTGTCTCACACTCGCATAGTATTTCTGATTTTATCAGCAAGGGAAGAGATTTGGAAAAAATTGTACTTTCCCGTGCCATTAAACTCCATGTGCTAAGAAAAACAATGGTATATAACAATAAAACCGTTATTTTCTCGTAAACCAATAAACACTAAACTTAAAATAGTATCATGAAAAAAATTACACTGATTATTGGCATTACCTTATTTATATCCTGTAATGAATTACAACAGGTCGTAAATCAAATCCCAACAGGAACTACTGGACTAGGGAATGAAGAAATTGGGAATGGATTACGCGCCGCATTGGACAAAGGAATCACTAAACAAGTAAGCAGGTTGACAAAAACCGATGGTTTTTTTAAAAATGACCTCGTTAAAATTCTTTTGCCTGAAGAATTACAAAAAGTAGACAAGACCTTACGGGATATTGGTTTGGGAAGTTTGGCGGACGAAGGGCTAAAAGTTTTGAACAGAGCAGCTGAAGATGCTGTTTCCGAAGCTACTCCAATATTTGTAAATGCAGTAAAAGAAATTTCATTCAACGATGCAAAAGGAATCTTGCTAGGAAACGAACAAGCGGCTACAAACTATTTAAAAGAAAGAACTACCACAGAGCTTTACGACAAATTTAATCCGGTAATAAAATCTTCTTTCCAAAAAGTTGGAGCTGATAAGGTCTGGACTTCTTTAATAAACAAATACAATTCAATTCCGCTAACATCAAATGTAAATCCGGATTTAACCGACTATGTGACTCAAGAAGCCTTAAAAGGTGTCTATACCATGATTGCCGTTGAAGAAAAAGAAATAAGAACAAAAGCATCTTCTAGAACAACGGACTTACTTAAAAAAGTATTTGCACTTCAAGATTAAAAAAACACAAAAACAAAACAATATTCTATAAAATAGTGCGTTAAAATTACTGAGTTTCAAGTTCTTGACTTAAAAATTAAATATAGAATTTTTATTTTTTAGTTAGTAATTTTGAGTTAGTTAGTTAGTTTAAAACCGGTGGGAGCATCGGTTTTTTTTGGTTTTAACCTTCCATATTCAACACTTCATTACCGAACAAAAAGCCTATGATAAAAAAAATACAATTTCTCCGTATGCTGAGAAGTCTCATTTTTATACCTGTAATCCGAAGATAAACCAATAACCAATCCGGTAATCAGACGTAACCTTGCGATGTTTTACCAATACCAAGTGCTATGATTGTACTAGGAATTATTCCCCATTCCCACCAAGTAGCCTATCACCATATTATTGAACAATTGCGGCTGCTCTATGTTCACCACATGGCCACAATCCTGTATTATAAATAGATTTGATGTTTTGTGGGCAGAAGCTATTTTTTTTATAGTAGGCAAGAATAGATAATCTTCCTCACCCATTACATATAAGGTAGGTATCTTAATATCCACAGATCTAAAAAATCGCAACAACGGGTTAATTTCAGAAGTAAGTTTAAACCATCGTATAAATTCCTTTTGATATAGCTTTTTTGCCTCCCTAACGAACAACAATCTAGATTCCCTGTGGTTCCTGTTTGGCATAATCACAAACGCAAAAAACTTATAAAGCCATAAATACGGTACTACAGATTTAAAAACTATACCCAAACGCATAAGAATCTGGGAACGTAAATTTAATTTCATTATCGCACCACCCATAATCATGCTTTCTACCCTGTGCGGATGCTTTTCCGCTAAGTTGCGTATCAAAATGGTGCCCAATGAAATACCTATAAAATGTGATTTCTCAACTTTTTCAAAATCTATAACCTCAAGAATATCCTCCGTAATAGAATCAAAAGTATACTGATCACTAAATGCATTTTTCAAGTTGGGCTTGGAGTCCCCATGACCACGTAAATCTAGGAGTAGAATATTAAAGAATTTTCTAAACTCCCTTACCTGCTTATACCATATGGAAGAGCTTCCTCCAGCACCATGAACAAAGGTTACCCAGGTAGCAGAATCTTTATGAATGTATTTGGTATAGTTTAACAATATGATTCAGGGCTTCCTTTAGACAAAGCCAATGAGCAATGTAAATAATCTTTTTGAATTGAAGTACGTTTAAGAAAAAAATAACATAGAGGAATTTCGGTTTTTACCGGATTCTCATCCATTTTGTTAAATAAAAGACAAATAACCTGATTATTAGTTCTATAGCAACTTTATGAACATCCAAAAGAGCATATCGTACGTATATTTGTAAGAACAATTATTTTATTATGGAAAAGCAATATTGTAAGGTAGGAACGGTAACTCCAATAGCGGCAAAAGCAGATGCTGTAACCATGCTGGAATACCAATATCAAAATTTTGTTGACAAGGCCTCTAATATTAAATATTCAAATACGAAACTCGGAGAATTTTTTGAGCTTAAAGCCCGTAAGATAAATAAGGCACTACAGGAATTCGTATAGCTTGCTATAACTTAGCAAGTTCGTTTTTCATTTGAACTTGTAATTCTTTTGCTTTATTTTGAGCGGCGATTGCATAATCTGCTTCATTGGAAGCGTATATTATTCCTCTTGAAGAATTGATAAGCAAGCCAATATCTGGTGTAATACCATATTTACAAACCTCAGAAAGATTACCTCCCTGGGCTCCTACACCTGGCACTAAAAGAAAACTATTTGGCACAATTTTTCGGATTTCTGCCAGATACTCTGCTTTTGTGGCCCCTACAACATACATTAAGTTTTCTGCTCCTTTGTAGGTTGTAGCTGTTTTCAACACCTGTTTATAAAGCGCAACACCATCCAATGACTTGGTTTGAAAATCGTAAGCACCTATGTTCGAAGTTAAAGCCAACAGAATGGTATGCTTATTTTTAAAGGCCAAGAACGGTTCTACGGAATCCTTTCCCATATACGGTGCAATAGTTACCGAATCAAAATTCAAATCCTCGAAAAACGCTTTTGCATATCGGGTAGAGGTATTACCAATATCACCTCGCTTGGCATCGGCAATGGTAAAAATCTCTGGATAGGAGTTGTTTAAATACGAAATAGTTCGTTCCAAAGCCGTCCAACCCTTTAAACCATAGGCTTCATAAAAAGCAGTATTTGGCTTATAGGCAACACAAAGGTGGTGTGTAGCATCAATTATTGCCTTATTAAAAGCAAAAATAGGATCTTCTTCTTTTAATAAGTGCTCTGGAATCTTTTCCAGATCGGTATCCAATCCGATACATAAAAACGATTCCTTCTTGCGAATCTGTCTTATTAGTTCTTTGGTTGTCATGCGAATTTCATTCTTTCGTTGGGCTTAAAGTTCTACTCAAAATCTAAGCCAGTACTGATACATAAATCATATGATAAAAATGTACCACCTTAGAATATCTCTGAAGCCTCTTTAAGTTTCTCCGTATTTTCCACCAGGCTTAACTCATCTATAATTCTTTGAATATCACCATCCATAATATTTGACAAGTCGTACAAGGTAAGTCCAATTCGGTGATCGGTTACCCTTCCTTGTGGATAATTATAGGTTCTAATCTTAGCCGAACGGTCACCACTGCTTACTTGGGAGTTTCGTTTTGCAGCATCCTCTTCCTGTTTTTTGGCAAGTTCAAGGTCATATAATCTAGAACGTAACACCCTGAACGCTTTGTCCTTGTTTTTATGTTGTGATTTTTGGTCTTGACATTGCGCCACAAGGCCGGTAGGAAGGTGGGTTAAGCGCACCGCCGAATAAGTGGTGTTTACAGATTGGCCTCCCGGACCAGAGGAACAAAAGAAGTCTATTCGCACGTCCTTGGGGTCTATTTGCACATCAAAATCTTCTGCTTCGGGCAAGACCATTACGGTAGCTGCGCTTGTGTGCACCCTACCTTGTGTTTCTGTTTGGGGTACTCGTTGTACCCGGTGAACACCTGCCTCAAATTTTAAGGTGCCGTAGACATCGTTCCCTGTAACCTCGAACTGAATTTCTTTATACCCGCCACTGGTACCCTGACTCAAATCTATGACATTAGTTTTCCAACCTTTACTTTCACAATATTTGGTGTACATACGAAACAAATCCCCAGCAAAAATACTTGCCTCGTCCCCACCCGTTCCGGCACGGATTTCTACGACAACATCTTTAGCATCCTCCGGGTCTTTAGGAATAAGCATTAACTTAATTTCTTCCTCCAACTTTGGAAACTCCGCTTTTGCATCTTCCAACTGCATTTTTGCCATCTCTACCATTTCGGGATCGCTTCCATCGGCTATTATTTCTTCTGCTTCTGAAATATTATTGGTAAGCTCCATATAGTAGTCCCTTTTGGCCACTAAAGCCTTAAGGTCACTGTATTCCTTGGTAAGCTTAACATATCGCTTTTGATCCGCTATAATATCCGGTTGGATAATTAAATCGGAAACTTCATCAAAACGTTGTTTTACAATATTTAACTTGTCTATCATATTTGTCCTTCACTAGTCCTGCGAATTTACGATAAATTTGTACATTTAGAGGAGTCCGTAATACTATTGGACCCTTAGCTATTGGTTTGGAGAAATTACTACTTATTTGGAAGTTTTACCGTCAATTTCTGCTTATATCATTACTTCTATCAATTTTTATCATAGCATTAAAAGCACCTTTCATTTTATTATTTAGTAGCAAAACGATTCTGTTTTTACTTTTGTTCGTTATTTATTTTGAAACTCAGTTACAGAAAAGATTAACGTTCTATCAAAATTTCTCCATTTCTCATGCACGGCTATTTTTCTATTGTTTTCTACTAGACATTTTAGTTTCATCCATATTATTCTATATACCCAAACTATTGTGAAGTTAGAACTGGACAACATAGAACTCAGTTTTGACGCAAGGAAAATTCTAAGCGGGATATACCTACACGGAGAAACGGGTAAGGTCACCGGTATTTTGGGTAGAAACGGCTGTGGAAAAACCTCCTTGTTGCGCATTTTGTTCGGAAGCCTAAACCCTAAATACGCTAACATAAGGCTTAATGGGGTGCACCAAAAAAAGAAGCTTTTTAAAACATCAAAAATAGCGTACTTACCACAGCACAAGTTACTACCTAACTATATAACTATAAGGGAGACTTTTACCATTTTTAATTTAGATTGGAATGATTTTATTCGTCTCTTCCAATCGTTTGAACGGCACCAAAAAGAACATATCAAACATCTTTCTTCAGGTGAGTTAAGACTTTTAGAAACCTATTTGATACTAAATTCTAAGAAAGAAATTATCCTATTGGATGAGCCATTTTCTTTTATTGCTCCTATATATATCGAAACAATAAAAACAATCATTAACCAAAAGAAAAAGGAAAGCATAATAATTATTACCGACCATTTTTATCAGGATATCATGGATATCAGCGACCCCCTGTATTTACTTAAAGATGGTTACTCCAAACTAATTACGTCGAGAGAAGAATTAATACAAGAAGGGTATTTAAGTGCATAAAGCGATATCGTTTTTCACCCAGTAAACGAGCAGCCGTCAGCCCTTCAAAACCAAACTACGCAGCCTAAAAAGAAGTCCGACAAACCTCAATTATTAAAGAAATGATTTGATTGAGCGAATGCAATGTGCTAAGGAGACCTATCCAATAGGATGCCATTGCTTTTAACCACTACATTGTCAGCATCTACTATAATAGCCTCGGTACCTCCAAGCTGATTCACCAAAGCCATACCAGCATCCCTTCCCAAAACCATAATAGCGGTAGCAAGTGCATCACATAGTTCTGCACTTTTAGAAAAGACGGAAACCCTATTCATACCAGTAGCAGGATACCCTGTCGCTGGATTTATAATATTGGAATATTTCGTTCCGTTTATTGTTACAAATTGTTCCGAATTTCCAGCAGTAGCAACGGAAGATTCTAAAAGTGGCATCCAGGAATAAATAGTATTCTTGCTCAAAGGGTTGGTAATACCGATAAGCCATTTTTCACCGGTTACTTTTTTCCCCCACGCGGTGATATCTCCAGCAGCGTTGATTACTCCTGCAACTACCTGTTTAGAAACAAGAAGATCTTTTGCCTTATCCGCCGCGTAGCCCTTACCGATTGCGGCAAAAGAAATACGCATTCCCTTTTGTGGAAGAAATACGGATTGAGCGGAAGCATCTAGCACAATCTTGTTGGAACCAACTTGCTCTTTAGCTTTTAAGATTTGAGATTCGGTGGGCATTTGAGTCATTGTACCGTCGAATTTCCATAGCCCATCCATACCCGCAAAAGTGATATCAAAAGCGCCATTGGTAAGCTCGGAAATCTGTTTGGAACGTTCAATCAATTTAAAAAGCTCTTGGCTAACTTTTACCGGTTTGATTCCTGCATTTTTGTTGATAGCCGAGGTTTCTGACGCTGCATCCCAAGAAGATAACAGTTTCTCTATTCTTTTAATTTCACCAACGGCTTCCTGTATATTTATATATCCAAGTTCCTCATTTACAGAAACCACCGTAATATCAAAACGACTTCCCATAAGGGTCATTGATTTTTTTACGGTTACATAGTTCTTGTCCTGCGCCTTACTGGTATTAGCGAGAAAAAAAAGAATAATAAAAGCGATTAGACTTCTAAACATAGGCTTTAGCATTCCGTTCGAAAACCCAGTCGAGCCCCTTAAAAGATAACTGCCAGAATGCTTCATATCTAAATAGTAAGCACTATACATTGAAGTGGGGTGTAGGTTTATAAAATTCAGGATGAGAGAATACTAAAACTATTATTCGAAAATGCGCAAAATATCTCCGTTAAGTTCTGTACTATATATTTTCAAAGCTCTTGCGGTGCTATTGGGAATGGTATTTAAAGGAGTACCGTCCTGACCAAATTTAGAACCATGTACGTCACAATAAAAAATACCACCATCCTGATTCACAAATTCTACAGCATCGTATTGCTCATGACTACAAACTTGTGAAGCGGCAACAAAATTGCCCTCTAAATTTTTGACAACGACAACTAAATTTTTACGTATAAACCCCCCATTGTTCGCCAAATTTGAAGCCTCGGCACTGGTTAAATCTATTGTAAAATCTATGTTTGTTGGCGGCGTTACAATAGTACCATCATTCCCGTCATCCTTGGAGCATCCTCCTAGGCATGGAAAAGTAATGGCGAAAGCCGCACCAGCGCCCAGTGTCCTCAAAAAATCCTTTCGTTCCATAGCTATTATTTATAATAGAGAACGTAGGATTACACGTAATCGTATACCTTAATACATAAAGGTGCCGTATGTACTTTTGATTGTCAAGCGCTTCGTTTCGGATGCCTCTACTTTCCCAATGACCTGAGCCTCTACTCCAAACGATTTTGAAATCTCAATCACATCATTAGCTACAGTAGGGTCCAGATATAATTCCAATCTGTGTCCGCAATTGAACACTTGGTACATTTCCTTCCAATCTGTGCTAGACTGTTCCTGTATCAATTTAAATAAGGGAGGAACATCAAAAAGATTGTCCTTAACGATATGTAAGTTCTCTATAAAATGAAGAATCTTCGTCTGGGCGCCACCACTACAATGCACCATGCCATGAATATCCGAACTATCGTATTTTGATATTATCTTTTTTACGATCGGTGCATAGGTTCTGGTAGGTGACAATACTAGTTTACCGGCATCCAAAGGTGCATTTGGCACCCGATCTGTTAATTTGGCAGTACCCGAATACACCAAATCAGTGGGGACTTCTGGGTCAAAACTTTCTGGAAATTTATCTGCCAAATAGTTAGAAAAAACATCATGTCGGGCGGAGGTTAGTCCATTACTGCCCATTCCGCCGTTATACTCGGTTTCGTAAGTAGCTTGGCCAAATGATGCCAAACCAACAATAACATCCCCAGGTTTTATGTTTGCATTATCAATTACATCAGTTCTTTTAAGCCTTGCCGTAACCGTAGAGTCCACGATAATGGTACGAACTAAATCTCCCACATCTGCAGTTTCCCCTCCCGTGGAGCGAATGGTAATTCCATGTTCCTTCAAATCGGAAATCAATTCTTCGGTACCGTTAATAATAGCCGAAAGTACTTCTCCCGGAATTTTATTCTTGTTTCTGCCAATGGTGGAGGACAACATAATATTATCCGTAGCACCTACACAAATTAAATCATCAATATTCATGATAAGTGCATCTTGTGCAATGCCTTTCCAAACGGACAAATCTCCGGTCTCTTTCCAATACATATAAGCGAGAGAGGATTTAGTGCCGGCGCCATCGGCATGCATCACCAAACAATAGTCGGAATCTCCGGTTAGATAGTCGGGCACAATTTTACAAAATGCCTTAGGAAACAGACCCTTATCTATATTTTTAATGGCATTGTGAACATCTTCCTTCGCCGCGGAAACGCCACGTTGACTATACCTTTCACTTGTAGATGATGACATATTTTAGGTTTGAAGCAAAAATAAAGGATTTGCATTAAACTCCTAGTTGAAAAACAGCTAAGAAATGAAGTCTCCTAAGGTAATTATTTGATAAAAAGTAGCTCCCTATACTTTGTCAAGGGCCATAACTGATCATCAATTAGTTTTTCTAGTTTATCGGAATGTTCCCTAATCCTATTAAAATAAGGTTTTACATTGTTACAATAGGCGTCCGCTTTCTTTTTACTATCCGCAATGCTATTGGCCTTTCGCCTAGCATCCGTCATGGCATCGGTCATTTTTTTAATTTCCACCAAATGTTCCCCTATTTCCTCTATCATGGCCAATTGTCCATCAGAAAATTTCTTGTGCGCGGCACCATAAATATCCTTTAAGCCTGTTACATTGGCAATCAATATATTCTGATATGCAATCGCTGCAGGAATAATATAACCGTAGACCAGCTCGTTATACACGCGCCCCTCTATTTGAACATTTAAAATGTAGGTGCCTAATTCGACTTCTAATCTTGCACCGACTTCTATCTCGCTCATGACATTGGTAGTCTTAAAAAGCGCCAAACTTTCCTTCGATTTTAGCACTTGGAGCGCAGTGGGGGTATTTTTATTGTTACTTAGTTTTCTTCTTTTTGCCTCGTTCTCCCATTCCTTGCTATACCCATCGCCATCGAATCGAATTCGCTTAGAGGTCTTTATATACTCCCGTAGCACATTAAAAACAGCTTCATCTTTTTTTAATCCTTTTTTATCTATCAGCGCATCTACCTCCTTTTTAAACTCCTGCAACTGTTTTGCCACTATGGTATTTAGTATGGTCATTGGCTTGGCAGAATTGGTCTTGGCTCCTACCCCCCGCATCTCAAACTTATTTCCTGTAAAAGCAAAAGGAGAAGTTCGGTTACGATCGGTATTGTCCAATAAGATTTCCGGTATTTTACCTACTACATTTAGTTTTAATTCCGTTTTTTCCTCTGGCGATAACTTTCCTTTGGACACCCCTTCCAATTCATCCAACACCCTACTTAATTGGGTTCCGATAAAAATGGAGAATATAGCTGGCGGCGCCTCGTTAGCGCCTAACCTGTAATCGTTGCTAGCCGAGGCAATAGAGGAACGCAATAACTCCTCGTACGTATCCACGGCTTTAATCGTGTTAATAAAAAACGTTAAAAATTGGAGGTTTTTCATGGGCGTAGAACCCGGACTCAATAGATTAATGCCTGTATCCGTTGCCAAAGACCAATTATTGTGCTTGCCGGATCCGTTAATGCCCGCAAATGGCTTTTCATGAAACAACACTTTAAAACTGTGCTTATCCGCCACCTTTTCCATCACATCCATCAATAACAAATTATGATCTACGGCAAGGTTGGCTTCCTCAAACACAGGTGCCAACTCAAACTGATTTGGCGCCACCTCGTTATGTCGGGTTTTTACAGGAATACCCAGTTTGGTACATTCCTTTTCCAAATCGCTCATAAAACTGAGCACTCTACCAGGAATTACCCCAAAATAATGATCGTCCAACTGCTGGCCCTTGGCTGCAGCATTCCCTACCAAGGTTCTTCCTGTTAAAACTATATCCGGCCGAGACTGTGCCAGTGCTTTATCAATTAAAAAATATTCTTGTTCCCAGCCCAAAGTTGCCTGTACTTTGGATACATTTTTATCAAAATATTTGGCTACGGCGGTAGCGGCCTCGTCAACAGCGGCCAAGGCTCTTAGCAAAGGTGCTTTGTTATCCAAGGCTTCACCGGTATACGAAACAAAAATAGTAGGAATGCACAAGGTAGTACCGTAAACAAATGCAGGCGATGTAGGATCCCATGCCGTATAACCCCTGGCTTCAAATGTATTCCGGATACCACCACTTGGGAAACTTGAAGCGTCCGGCTCCTGCTGCACCAATTGGCCTCCGCCAAACTTTTCCAGCGCAGTACCATCTACAAGCAGATCAAAAAATGCATCGTGTTTTTCGGCAGTACTTCCGGTCAATGGCTGAAACCAATGCGTATAATGTGTGGCTCCCATAGCGATAGCCCAACCTTTCATGGCCTCGGCAACCTGCTCTGCAATTTTACGGTCTATTTTAGAACCAGAACAAATGGCACTTTTAACACTTTCCAAGGCATCCTTGGTGAGATATTGTACCATTCTTTTATCGTTGAATACATTATCGGCAAAGAAATCCGACCGTCTTCCTTTCTCCTCAACTGCTATTGCAACTCTATCTCTACTCTCCTTAAGCGCCTCAAATCTACTTACTGCCATAATTACATATTATTAATATCACAAAATTACATCCTTATATTATAAATATCGCAATACACCCTAAAAAAGGTAGGGGTCTTTTTGTTTTTTTTTATTTTTCATCAATTTATACCCTCAAAAATTCATAAAATTCCATAAAAAACATACTTTTGAAAGTCAATTTTTTAATAAAACTATAATTACCACAAATTATGAGCAAAACAAAATTAGAATACATCTGGCTAGATGGTTATTTTCCAACTCAAAACATGAGAAGTAAAACCAAAGTTGTAAACGACTTTAGTGGTAAATTAGAGGATTGTCCTATGTGGTCTTTTGATGGAAGTTCGACAAGACAAGCCGAAGGTGGGTCGTCAGACTGTTTGTTAAAGCCAGTGGCCATTTATCCAGATCCTGCTAGAAAAGATGGCTTTTTAGTCATGACCGAGGTTTTAAATGCAGACGGTACACCACATGTATCCAATGGCAGGGCTACCATTGATGATAACGATAATGATTTCTGGTTCGGCTTTGAACAGGAATACTTTATTATGGATACCAGAACTCAGTTGCCTTTAGGATTCCCGATTGGAGGATACCCGGCACCGCAGGGAATGTATTATTGTTCCGTTGGTGGTAAAAACACACATGGCAGGGATGTGGTAGAACAACATGCCGATCTTTGTATCGCAGCGGGATTGAATTTTGAAGGTATAAACCAAGAGGTTGCATCAGGTCAATGGGAATTCCAGTTATTTGCTAAAGGCGCTAGAAAAGCAGGGGATGAAATATGGGTGGCTAGATACCTTCTAGATAGATTGACAGAGCAGTATGGATTCTATATAGACTACCATCCAAAACCATTAGGTAAGGATATGGATTGGAACGGATCTGGAATGCATGCGAATTTTTCCAATACAACACTAAGAACGTGTGGTGATAGAGCTACGTATGAAAAAATTTGTGAAGCGTTTAGACCTGTAGTCAAAGAGCATATTGCTGTTTACGGTGAGTTTAACGACCAACGTTTAACTGGTCTTCACGAAACTGCTTCTATTAACGATTTCAGCTTTGGAATTTCTGACCGTGGAGCTTCAATAAGGATCCCAATTGCAACTGTAGAAAGTGGTTGGAAAGGATGGTTGGAAGATAGGAGACCTGCATCCAATGGAGATCCATATAAAATCGCAGGAAGAATTATTAAAACAGTAAAGAGCGCAAATATTAGCTAACAGCGCAACCCACGCCACGTTAAACAACTAGAAACGCCTTGGAGATTCCAAGGCGTTTTTTTATTCATCTATATTCTGTAACGGTGTATTCATCCAATACTCATCAAAATTATCTGGCTTTAACATAGGTTGATCTTGAAAAATAGGGCGGTCTTTTTTCATGAACAAGGTATCATTTAACACGCTACCGTTAGGCTTTATTTCTTGCACAAAAAATTCTCGGTATTGCTTATAGTCTTTATAGGTTATTTCATCAACCTTCGATGTCAGTGCTTCGTTCTTTACGTTTAATACTTCTAAGGATAGGGCGATATCTTTTCTACCTATGTATTCCGAGGAATACAGAGTTCCTACCATAGCGTTAAAGTTATCATCCTTCCTTGGAAACATTTCCACCTTGTTACCCCGCACGTTCATCTTGTCAAAGGTCAACTGTTTTCCTCGAAAAGTTAAAATATAGTTCCTAGCTCTTGATCCCGATCTCTCATGTACAAAATCGCTAAAATAGACCTCAAAACAACCTCTGCTACCATTCCATTCAAACTTTTTCACATGAAATAAAGGGGCTTTTTGAGCTTTAAAATTATTGAAGAAAGAGATGTAACTTGGAAACATTTTTTCTGACTTGCGCTTGTATTCCATAATGATCTCAAAAACCACTCGATAACGAATTCCATGCCTGCTTACTTGTCTTTTTGGCAATTTAAGTTTGTCATCATACAGGGTATATTCCATCTTATGGATCGCATAATCGCTTTTTGAAATGTACAGCTTACCTAAAATATTATTTTGTGGCACTGACTGTTTAAAAGTGATGACGAACAATTCCTCTCCATCTTGTTTGATATTATTTTCTACTTCAAACCTATGATTACGAATAAAATCACGCTCAAGGACATTCACAAAGTCATAAGAATTTACCTTATAGTTTCTAACGGCATCATGAATACGTAAAATCGTGAATTCGTTGCCACCATACCCTCTCAAATAAGCATTTTCAATCACTTTACTGCGATTTAGATAATCATATGCCGCCTTACTATCCTCATCTTGTTCAAAAGTTTCATTGGGGCGATAGTCATATATGCGTACTTTAGATTCTTTTTCGTCATTGGTATCAAAGCCACTGTCCACCACCTCTAAAATAGCCTCGTTCAGATTAATGTAATTATCGCCTTTAATTTGATAATCCCGATAATAGCCAATAGCCGAAAAGTTTTGTACAGGATAATTATTGGTAATATTTTCAATAGCCCTACGTACGATTCGCTTTGCTGAAAGCTCACGCTTCTTTTTGGCACTGACCACAGCTTCGGACAAAGAGAGCACACCTGGCATCAAGTACAGAATATTAATATCGTTCGGGGAAAGCCCTTGCAGTTCAAATTCTTTTTTATCATAACCCATAGAAGAAATTTCGATGGATTCACCAGCTTCTCGGTAGGTCAAAGGAAAGCGAAAACCGCCGTCCATATTCGTAATCACTCCCTTGGCTTTGTCGGTGATCCGTACTGTTGCAAAAATTATTGGCTCTCCGGTTTGTTGATCCAACACCTTGGCGCGTAAAAACTCCCGATTTTGGGCCAACAGCATATCAGTTGCCCACATGCTGCAAAATACGAATAGAGAAATTACATTGATTCTAAACATGAATAGTTAATTTACTCAGCTCACTGTAAGATACACAAATGTTAAATAGACTACAATAAGAATAAGACCATCTCGCCATCCCAAACGCAGCCCTTTTGGTATAAAAACCAGAGGTAGAATAAGAAAGGAAATTCCCAACATCCACCAGATATCGTTGGAAAGCAAGCCTTCGTCCATAACCTTAATTGGGGTAATAATAGAAGTGATACCCAACACGGCCAACAAGTTGAAAATATTAGAACCAATTAGATTCCCCAAGGATATCGCTTTTTCTTTATTTATGATGGCAATAATAGAAGCTGCCAGTTCAGGAATACTGGTACCTACAGATACTATCGTAATTGCAATTACACGCTCACTTACCCCAAAGTTTTGTGCAAGACCAACGGCTCCACTAATCAATAGTTCCGAACCTCCCCATAAGGATACACCGCCTAGCCCCAAAAACAACGCTGTTTTCCAGATGGGCATCATCACTTCTGGTATTACTGACTCTTCGGCTACCGCTTTTTTTTGAAACCGTAGAAGATATACTAAAAAGATAAATAGAAAGATGACCATAATAACTCCTTCATATAACTCCAATACGCCGTCAAAATAAACAAACACAAAAAATATCAACGAGGCTAGCATCATAACGGGCCAATCCGTTGTGTAAAAACTCCGTTTAACGTCAATACTGCTTAATAAAATAGTTATCGCCAAAACCAATCCTAAATTCGCAATATTGGAACCTACTACGTTTCCTAAGGCCAAATCAGGAGAACCGTCCAAAGCGGCCTTAACACTCACCATAAGTTCTGGAGCAGACGTCGCAAACGATACCACGGTCATCCCTATCACTATTTTAGGAATATTCAGTTTTAAGGATAAGTCTACCGCAGATTTCAGTAGCCAATTACCTCCGGCTATTAA
>CAZUIE010000001.1:53772-72286 GCA_964620945.1 uncultured Maribacter sp. | reverse complement strand
TAGTATTGGTCTAAATGTTCTGGGTAAAGGAAGTTGTTATAGGGAAATCGGGTGACGTGAATATCTCGTACTTCGTCATATACTCGTTTTCTAAACTCGTCCAGATTTTCTTTGTTCAATGCTGAAATAAACAAGGCACGGTCGCCCACTTTTTCCATCCAGGTGCGTTTCCATTCGTCAATGGTAAAATGGCGTGAAGTACGCTCCGTAATTAAATCGTCCTCGGGTATGGTGTCGTGCTCGTATTGGTCAATTTTGTTGAACACCATAATAGTCTTTTTATCAGCGCTTTTGATTTCATCCAAAATCTTATGCACAGAAGCAATGTGTTCTTCAAACTGTGGATGGGAAATATCTACCACATGTAATAAAAGGTCGGCCTCACGAACTTCGTCAAGTGTGCTTTTAAAACTTTCCACCAATTGTGTAGGGAGCTTTCTTATGAAACCTACGGTATCGCTTAAAAGAAAAGGTAGATTACCAATGACCACTTTTCTAACCGTGGTGTCCAGGGTTGCAAATAACTTGTTTTCTGCAAAGACATCACTCTTACTAATAACGTTCATTAAGGTAGACTTTCCTACGTTGGTATACCCAACAAGGGCTACACGAACTAGGGCACCGCGATTTCCACGCTGTGTTTCCATTTGTCTGTCAATCTTTAGGAGCTTCTTCTTTAGCAGGCTGATGCGATCACGAACTATACGTCTATCCGTTTCTATTTCTGTTTCTCCGGGTCCACGCATACCAATACCTCCTTTTTGACGCTCCAGGTGTGTCCACAGTCCGGTTAGCCTGGGAAGCAAATATTCATACTGTGCCAATTCTACCTGAGTTCTTGCATAGCTTGTTTGAGCACGTTGCGCAAAAATGTCCAAGATTAAGCTGGTACGGTCTATAATCTTACACTTAAGTTCTTTTTCTATATTCCGCTGTTGAGCCGGTGAAAGTTCGTCATCAAAAATAACAGAGCCCACATCGTTTGCTTTTATAAATGCGCCAACCTCCTCCATCTTTCCGCTACCGATAAGTGTTTTTGGGTTTGGAAGGTCCATGCGCTGTACAAACCGTTTTATCACCTCACCACCTGCGGTATAGGTAAGGAATTCTAGTTCGTCCAAATATTCGGTGACTTTATCTTCGCTCTGCTCTCTATTGATAATGCCAATAATGACAGCTTTCTCGTAATCGACTGTTTTCTTTTCTATCATATTAATCGTAAAGTGCAAAATTAAGCAAAAGGACGCAGCCTATTTTAGTATTTTTATCAACTGAATAAAAGCACCTATGCGTTTCCCTTTTTTTAAACGAAAATCAACAGCTCAACTGTATACTATTGCTTTTTATAATCTTGAAAATCTTTTTGATACGGAGAATAACGAGCACACCTTGGATGACGATTTTACACCGACGGGATTTAAACAATGGACAATAGAACGTTACGAAAGTAAATGCAAGAAGTTAGCACGAACTATTTTGGATATAGGCAAACAGGAAAATAAACACCCTCCTGTGCTCGTAGGTATTTCCGAGGTCGAAAATCAACACGTTATTCGAGATTTAACAACAACGAAACCTTTGGATACATTACACTATAGATATGTGCACTACGAATCGCCAGATGAACGTGGTATAGATACGGCACTGTTGTATAATCCTAAATATTTTAAGGTGATTTCTTCCGAAGCGCTTCCCCTAATCGTTGACAACTTAAATGGAGATAGGGATACCACTAGGGATGTATTGTACGTAAAAGGTGCCTTGAACAATGAAATAGTTCATGTTTTTGTAAACCATTGGCCCTCGAGAAGGGACGGTGGAGACGTTACGGAGTATAAACGCCTAGTCGCAGCGAAACTTATTAAAGATAAAATGAAGGAAATAGGAGCCATAGAGGCACATCCAAATTTTTTGGTAATGGGCGACTTTAATGATGATCCTACTTCCAAGAGTATACAAAGGCTATTGCAAGATACTACATTGTATAATCCTATGGAAAGGTTGCATTTGCCTAAACAAAGAGGAAGTGCCAACTACAAGAATACGTGGAGCCTTTTTGATCAGATTTTGATATCACATAACTTTTTAAATTTCGAAAAGGGGACACATAGTTTCTCTAAGGCAGATATTTTTGATAACGCTTTTTTACGGGAAAAGTCTGGTAAATACAAAGGTAATCCGCATCGCACCTATGCCGGTCGTAAATATTTAGGCGGTTATAGCGATCATTTTCCTGTGTATGTAATACTCAAATTCAATCCCAAATAATTCCTTCCTGCTAAAAATCGAATAAGAAAAAACCTACAAACATCAAAAAAGAGCACTTTCACAACAAGATGCATCTTTCCCTTAGGCTGTTCATCGAATAATTATAATTTTTCACCTAGTGAGTCTGTTAAGTTTATATAATTGTAGTCCAAATCTTACAATTATTAACCTACTGACCTATGGAATATCAACAACCAAGGAATCTCCTACCTTCCTTTTTGTGTACCTCGGTGTTGCTCTTGTGCGCAACATTTACGATATCCGCACAGTCGGATGCCTTAAAGAAGATCATAAAGAAGGATTACGATTTTGCTAAAATTGGGGCAATGCACGTAGACCTCGAATTTGATTTTGAGGAGAACAGGAAAAAAACTTTGGCCCTTGCCAAGGGTAATCACTGGAAACTTACCGAAACGATGACTGATGGCACAAAAGTAGCCCTTCAAGAAGTAGGAACAGACGGGAGTCCTTTATATTATGAGACCTATTCCGATAATGCAAGCCAGGCATCAAGAGCTCATACGCTGCACACGAATGGAATGCTGGACTTGAATTTGGATGGTTCGGGAATGCAGGTAGGTGTATGGGATGCAGGAGTAGCGCTAACAATGCATCAAGAATATGATATCCGGGCTATAATTGGAGATGGTAGCGAGGAAGTAGACAACCATGCCACTATGGTTACGGGAAGTTTAATTTCCTCAGGAGTTAAAAAAGATGCTCAAGGCGTAGCATACAGAGCCAATGTAGTAACCAATGACTGGTCCAGGGATAAAATTGAAGTTGCCGAGGCTGCAGCAAACGGGCTTTTACTTTCCAACCATTCCTACGGAATAAAGACGGATCGTGTGCCCGATTGGTATTTTGGGTCTTATATAAAAGTAAGTCAGGATTGGGACAGAATTATGTACAATGCCCCATATTATTTAATGGTGAACGCTGCCGGTAACGCTCAAAAACGTAATGATAACCAGCATCCAATAGCGGGAAGTGCTGCTGACGGTTTTGATGTTATGCTAGGGTTTACACTCACAAAAAACAGTATAACCGTTGCGGCTGCCGACACCGACATAGCGCGTAACGGAGATTTAAAAAATGCATATGTTTCAGCTTATAGTAGTTTTGGACCTGTAGATGATGGTAGAATAAAACCGGATCTTGCCGGTGATGGGTCCTCTATTTTATCCACTGCTTCCCAATCGGACAAGAGCTATGGTACATCTGCCGGAACCTCTATGGCGACCCCTGGCGTAACCGGAGCACTTTTATTATTGCAACAATTCAACGAACAATTATATGGTGGGTATATGCGTGCCGCGACCCTAAAAGGCCTTGCCTTGCATACGGCGGATGACGTGGACCAACCAGGACCGGACTATAAGTTGGGTTGGGGCGTTATGAATGCTAAAAAAGCTGCGGAACTACTCTTAAATAAAGAGTACAGCTCCCTCATTGAAGAAACTAGCTTGGAACAAGACAAAACATACACAATTACCCTTACAGCAAACGAAATAGAGGATTTGAATGTTTCCATTTCTTGGACCGATCCCGCCTCGGATTTCATTAATAGAGGAAACCTAAATGATACCACCGCTGCTTTGGTCAATGATTTGGATATCCGGATTACGCAAAACGGGATAGATTTTTATCCATGGAGGTTAAGTGCAACCAGCCCTGCAGCACCAGCTATAAAAGGTGATAACCACGTTGATCCGTTTGAACGAATAGTGATACCCAAAGCTGAAGGCGATTATACCATTACGGTCACACATAAAGGCACCCTAACACAAGGAAAACAAGATTTCACCCTTTTGGTATCGGGTGCAGCACTTACAGACTGTGCACTTAACGCGCCCGAAAGTTTTCGGCTAGCGGAAGCTACTAGTGAGACACTAGCCATACAATGGGATTCAATTGCGGACGCACTTTATGAAGTTCAGTATAAAAAGGTGACAGCTGCCATTTGGGAAACGGCCTATGTTTCCGAACCAAGTTTTACGTTAAATGGTATGGAAACTGATTTAGATTATGTTTTTCGTGTGCGAACCTTCTGCTCCCAGAACGTAGCGTCAGAGTATAGCATGGAGTATCAATTTACTTTCTTGGGTAAAGATACGCAGGTAGGTCCTCTAAATTCGTTTGAAACCTTAAACGTAGCAGCTGAAATCAATTTTTCCATTTATCCTAATCCTGCTGTAGCCTATATCAACCTAAATGACGAAACAAGTGAATCGTCTCGCTATATCATTACAGGTATGTCAGGGACTACGGTAAAGCGTGGTGCTGCAAAAAATGCAAAAATTAACGTAGCTGATTTGGCCGGTGGACTGTATATATTACAAGTAATGGATGACCAAGGTAAAAGAAGTGCCAAATTTTACAAACAGTAAACCTAATTGTATCCCGCGAGTTCTCCCGAAATCTTAAAATCCTGCTTTAATTTTAAGGCCTGTTGCATATACTATGTAGCAGGTTTTTTACTAATGGAAGTAACCTCCCGATAATTATTCCTAATGATTCTGATGTATAGTGCTCCTTCAGATTGATAGGAACTGCTTCTCTAGTATCTGAAACTTTGAGATGTATGAGATGCACAATAATTCTGGGTCTTTAGTGACGATTTTTAGTCAATTAGCTAGGCACTAAAGAATTTTGTTATTCTCGAAAAAAGCTATTAAAAAAATGTCTTATCGATTTTTGTGATGACAGAAAAGTCTACGTATAAGTTCTATCGATATTAAAATAAGACAAAACAAGCGATTTGCCATCGTTTACGATTAACAATTTTATAACTTTATGGCTTAACGCCTAAAAAATATCAGAACAATGGATACAAAAGACAAAAATTCAAACGGCACTGCTTGGGACATCAATGATTCCAGTAAATGTCCATATTTGGGTGGGGCCCTAAAAGAGACCGCAGGAGGTGGTACCAACAATTTAGATTGGTGGCCAAATCAATTACGTTTAAACGTACTGCGTCAAAACTCATCTTTGACCAACCCTATGGACCCGGATTTTGATTATGCCGAGGAGTTTAAGTCCTTGGACTTGGCCGAGGTTAAGAAAGATATCATAGAGGCCTTGACCACTTCACAAGATTGGTGGCCTGCAGATTACGGTCATTACGGACCTTTCATGATTCGTATGGCATGGCATAGCGCGGGAACATACCGTATTGGTGATGGTAGAGGCGGTTCCGGTTCCGGTTCACAACGGTTTGCGCCGTTGAACAGTTGGCCGGACAACGGAAACTTGGATAAGGCACGATTATTACTATGGCCTATTAAGCAGAAATACGGTAAAAAATTGTCTTGGGCAGATTTAATGATCCTAACAGGAAATTGCGCTTTGGAGTCCATGGGCTTTAAAACCTTTGGTTTTGGTGGAGGTCGTGAAGATATCTGGCAGCCCGAAGAAGACATTTATTGGGGCTCTGAAACAGAATGGATGGGGAACGACGAGCGATTCTCCGATGGCGAATATGTGTTAGAAGCAAATTTAGGCGCCTCTCACATGGGCCTTATTTATGTGAATCCTGAAGGACCAAACGGAAAATCTGATCCGTTGGGAACAGCTAAGTTGATGAAAGAAACCTTTGGACGTATGGCGATGAACGATGAGGAAACAGTAGCCTTGACCGCTGGTGGGCATACCTTTGGTAAAGCACATGGTGCCGCTAATCCGGATGAATTTGTAGGTCCTGAACCTGCAGGCGCAAGCATTGTAGAGCAAAGTATGGGATGGAAGAACTCTTTTGGAACAGGCGTGTTAGACGATGCGATTACTAGCGGTATCGAAGGGGCATGGACACCTAACCCTACTAGGTGGGATCATGACTATTTTAAGGTACTTCTAGATTACGATTGGGAGCGTACAAAAAGTCCTGGAGGCGCCAATCAGTGGAGGCCTACAGCAGCATCTGCTGCGAAACAGGCGCCACGTGCCGGAGATGCATCCAAGACTCAGGATTTAATGATGACCGACGCTGATATGGCCTTGAAATTGGACCCTGATTATTTAAAAATATCAAAGCATTTCTACGAAAACCCTGAAGCATTAGAAGATGCTTTTGCACGCGCTTGGTTTAAACTAACCCATAGGGATATGGGACCGGTACAACGATATTTAGGCCCAGAAGTACCCAAAGAAGAATTACTTTGGCAAGATCCGGTACCAGCCGTTGATCACGAGTTGGTTTCCGATGCCGATGTCGCTGAACTTAAGAAGCGCTTATTGGCTTCTGGGTTAACAGTATCTCAATTGGTATCTACGGCATGGGCTTCTGCATCTACGTATAGAGATTCAGATAAAAGAGGCGGTGCCAACGGCGCACGTCTCCGCTTGGAGCCACAACGCAGTTGGGAAGTAAACAACCCTAAAGCCTTGAACGATATTTTGAACGTTTTGGAAGGTATTCAAAAAGAATTCAATAGCGCACAATCGGGGAACAAGAAAATATCCATGGCAGATTTGATCGTGCTAGGCGGGAGTGCAGGAATAGAGGAAGCAGCAAAACATGCAGGGCATGACGTGGAAGTTCCTTTTACTGCAGGTCGTACAGATGCTACTCAGGAACAAACCGATGTCTATTCCTTTGAGGCCTTGGAACCTTCCGCAGACGGATTTAGAAATTACAAGAACCCAGATTATAAAGCGTCTGCTGAGGCTTTATTGGTAGACCGCGCACAATTGATGAAGTTGACCGCTCCTGAAATGACAGTTTTAATGGGAGGTATGCGTGTATTGGACACTAATTTTGACGGATCTAGACATGGCGTGCTTACCGATCGCCGTGGAGTGTTGACCAACGATTTCTTTGTGAATTTATTAGATTTAAGCGTGAAGTGGGAAGACGCATCGGATAATGAGACTCTATTCTCTGGGCGTGATCGTAAAACGGGAAGCATTAAATGGACAGGTACCCGTGCTGACCTTATTTTTGGTTCCAACACAGAGCTGCGTGCCTATGCAGAAGTGTACGGTTCTTCCGATTCTGAGCAGAAGTTCGTAAACGACTTCATTAAAACATGGACGAAAGTGATGAACCTAGATCGTTTTGACTTAGCTTAAGTACATACGAGTAGTTGGTAGTATATAAAAGTGGCCCTGGATGGGGCCACTTTTTTTGTTTTTTTAGCTATGGTGAGTGGATAGTCACAGGTAAGGTTTAGGGATATTTTAAAGGTTCGTATTCGTTTCTAAGCGTGCCCTATACCGTAATTGTTACCGAACACAACACTTGGTAGGATTTTTGTTACATTGCGAGTGTGAAGGAGATATAGGTGCTTATACCTATCCAATTGTTACCTGCTAGCTGAAAAAAATCGTACAATGAATAAAATTTTTGGAATATTAGTGATTGGATTACTCTTGATCGGTTGTAAGCAGAGCACTAATAAAAGTGAAATGACCGAGACAAAAATCGAATTCAATCAGGATTTAGCTGACGAACTTGCTAAAATGGTTGTTACTGACCAATTAGCTGCTGCCAATGCATATCCACCTGAATCTCATTCACATTTAACGTTGGAACAATGGAAGTCATTTAAAGACAGTATTTTCAAAACTCAGCAACGACGAGTGAAAGAAATATTTGACGACTTAGGGTTTGTAGGTTTTGATTTAGCTGGAAAACAAGGTTCTTCGGATTTTTGGTTAATTGTTCAGCATTCAGATCACAACCCTGAATTTCAATTAGAAGTTTTGGAAAGAATGAAGATTGAAGTTGACAATGGAAATGCGGATTCCAGAAATTATGGTCTTTTAGTTGACAGAGTTAAATTAAATACGGGACAAGCTCAAATTTATGGCACACAATTAGATTATAATATGGAAATATGTCAAGCTTTTCCAAAAAAATTAGAAGATAGTATCAATGTAAACAAAAGGAGAAAAGAAATTGGTCTTGAACCATTAGAAGAATATTTAAACTATATGACTACAATGAATTTCGAAATGAATAAAGAGTTTTATGCTAAAAAAGGAGTGACTCAACCAAAACTTTATAAAATAGAATAAAAGGCAACAAGTAACTCTATTATCTTCAATGGCGAGGTTTAAGAGCTTAACTTATAAATCTGTGTTATTTTTACTATTTAGACGACTGGTAAATAAAAGGTGTCGCTTTTTGACGCACCAGTGAAAGATGCACGAGAACCATTAACCAAAAGGAAATGAAAAGATGCGAATAGCTTTAATCATATTAATAGGAATCCATGGAATCATCCATCTGTTCGGATTTTTCAAAGCTTATGGAATATCTGAATTTAACGCGATTTCACAACCAATTTCAAAAACTTTCGGAATATTTTGGTTCTTAGCATTTCTGCTTTTGATTTTTACAGTTATTTTATTTTTTGTTCAGTCAGATTATTGGTGGTTAAGCGGTTTCTTGGCTGTGATTATTTCGCAAGGGTTGATTTTCAACTATTGGTCTGATGCGAAATTTGGTACAATAGCAAACCTTGTAATTCTCATATCTGTAATAATAGCTTATTCAAGCTTTAGTTTTAAGCATAAGATTGCCGAAGAAAGGAAAGGACTATTTGAAAACTCAGAGCCTGTTAGTAAAAAAGTAATTTCCAAAGAGACTATATCCGAAATGCCTTCTATTGTACAAAAGTGGCTGATTAATAGCGGAACAATCGGTAAAAGTCCAATTTCTAATGTTCATTTAATACAAAAATTACAGCTAAAAATGAAACCTGAACAGTCAGAATGGAACAACGGGACTGCTGAACAATATTTTACGGTTCAACCACCTGCATTTAATTGGACTATTACTTCGCAAATGAGCTCAATTTTAAATGTTGCAGGGCGAGATAAATATGAAAATGGAAATGGCGAAATGACAATAAAATTATTTTCACTTATTACAGTTGCTAATGCCAAAAATCACGAAAAAATAAATCAAGCAACTTTACAGAGATACTTAGCAGAAACAGTTTGGTTTCCTTCAGCGTCTTTAAGTCCATATATTACGTGGGAGTCTTTAGGCGAAAATTCAGCCAAGGCAACGATGGAATTTAAAGGAGCAAAAGGTTCGGGAGAATTCCACTTTGACGAAACAGGCAATTTTAAAAAATTTGTAGCAATGCGTTATCAAGATATAAATGCAGAAGAACCAACCGAATGGACTGTCATTGCTACAAAAACAGAAGAACGGAATGAAATAAAAATACCTGTCGAATGTGAGGCAAGCTGGACATTGGAGAGTGGAAAATGGACTTGGTTGAAATTGAAACTAACGGAGATTAAATACAACGTAAAAGATACCAGTGACTAACAACTTATCTTAGAAATAGTTGAAAAAGCAATGAATTAAAAGCTTTGTGCTTAATCTAAAATTTGCTTCATGGCAATCTTCTACTTTTATATACGAACCATTAGGCTTCATTTGGTGTAATTTTTGAAAAGTAAAGATTTATGAAGAAATCGCTACTCTTTTTAATACGCTGAGTTTAACCATTGTAGTAAATTATTCCAGCAAGGAGTATTACCACGTATACTCTGGTGGTTGTATATCATTCATTCGAAGATATAAATTAGCTTTGGCCCTGTGGTTGGCCATATGGTCTTGTACATAAAACAAGGCAAATGCGCGGCTTACGGTATTCCCGCTATGATACATCAGGCAGGTCTCATCTAATTGTTCCTGTTCTATGGTGTAAATGACATTGGTAGTATACGCAAAACCAGTTTCTAAGAGATCTATGATTTCGGCTTTTGACATTTTGGAAGCGTCTGGGACACTTGGCCTCACTTCCATGCCCTGCACATAGCGTTTTGTAAGTAGGGGTATGGTATATCCAATATGCACCATTTGTTCCCCAAAAGATTTGCTTATGGGTGTTGGCTTGTACGAATATAGTTCTGCCGGCATTGTTCTGGCGATGTCCAAACAATGGTCTCTGGCAGTAATCCAAACGGGCAAATAGTCTTTAGTGAAAGGAGTTTTTGGAGTGATTTCGGTTTGTCCAAGCATTACAAAGGCACAAAAGACACTTATGAATAGCGCTACTACATTTTTCATGTGTAAAAGAGTTAAAGGGTTTTACAAGATATGTATTTTAGTTAGTACAAAGGTTTTTAAAGCGTTCGTATAGTATCTTTTTCGTAATCAACTCATGGGTACCGCAGATTATTTTTAAAGCATACTTGAATTATATTGGCTATTATCTTAGCTCTATTTTCACTATATTTCGTACGAACAGTAGGTGTAGTTTTACGCAATATATCAGCGTAAGGCCTTTTCATCTGCTGAATAACAACCTAAAACTAATTTCATGTCAATTAAAAAATTTCTCTTATTGACTATTGCCCTAGGGGTTCTGGTCTTTTCTTCTTGCGCAAAAAATGAAAAGGAAGCTGCAACCCTTCTCATCCATGGAGGAACTATCTATACAGTGGATAGCGTGCAGGCCATAGTAGAGGCAGTCGCTACCAAAGACAATAAGATTTTGTTTGCAGGAAGCCTTTCCGAAGCAGAAGCCTATAAAACAGAACAAACTAAAGTTATAGATCTACAGGGAAAAACAATGACGCCCGGGCTTATTGAAGGTCATGGCCATTTTATGGGATTGGGTTATAACGAGCTCAATTTGGATTTAATGAATACCACGAGCTATCAAGAAATCGTGGATGCCGTAGCCCTAGCTGTCGAAAAAGCGAAACCAGGGGAATGGATTACCGGGCGTGGCTGGCACCAAAGCAAATGGACGGAAATGCCCAAAGAATTGGTTAACGGATTCCAAACGCATGAATTATTGAGTAGTATTTCCCCTGAAAACCCGGTGTTTTTAAGACATGCCAGTGGTCATGCCGCTTTTGCTAATGCCAAGGCCATGGAAATAGCCGGGTTGCAGGTAATAGGCAAGGAAGGTATAGACGGTCTTGAGGTTGAAGGTGGGGAAGTAATGCGAAACGATTTGGGGCAGCCTACCGGAATTTTTAATGAACGTGCCATGTCCCTGATTGCAAAACATATTCCGGAGACGACCACGGAAAAGGATGCCAAAGCTTTTGAATTGGCCGTAGCCGCATGCCATAGAAACGGGATAACAGGATTTCATGACGCGGGTATCGGTCAAGAAACCATTTCACTTTTTCAAAAAATGAAGGCAGAAGATAAGATGGGGATACGTATCTACGCCATGCTCACTGGATGGGACAAGGAACTACTGAAGAAATGGTATGCCCAAGGCCCTATGGTGGATGCGGATAACTTATTTACCATTCGTTCCGTAAAATTGAATTGTGACGGTGCACTAGGTTCACGAGGTGCGTGGCTATTGGAAGAGTATACCGATAGACCGGGACATTTTGGTCATGAGACCCTACCTATGGAATTCGTAAAGGAAACGGCACTAAACGGATTACAATATGGTTTTCAAGTGTGTGCCCATGCGATTGGAGATCGTGCAAACAAGGAAATATTGGACCGTTACGAAGCCGCTTTTACAGAACTGCCCGATTTAACGAATGATAATAGATATCGTATTGAACATGCACAACATCTGCATCCAGATGATATTCCAAGATTTGCCGAGCTAGGTGTTATTCCCGCTATGCAGGCCGTACACATGTCTTCTGACAGGCCTTGGGCAATAGATCGTCTAGGTGAAAAAAGAATTAAGGAAGGCGCTTATATGTGGCAGGACTTATTGCAAAGTGGTATTCCTATTGTAAACGGGACAGATGTGCCTGTGGAGCCTTTAAACCCGATTGCCAGTTTTTATGCCAGCGTAAGCCGTAAAACCTTAAAGGGAATACCTGAAGGCGGCTATGAACCTGAACAAAAAATGACACGGGAACAGGCCCTACGTTCCTATACCTTAGATGCTGCTTATGGAGCTTTTGAGGAAGATATTAAAGGTTCAATTGTACCGGGTAAACTAGCCGATTTCACTATTTATGATCAGGATTTAATGACCGTAGCGGAAAACAAAATATTGGATACCCAGATTGCCATGACCATTTTTAATGGGGAGGTAGTCTACGAGAATGGGAACTAGTGTTTTTAGTAGCTGTAGGGCACAAGCGAGGTACAAGTTATCTGGGCAAAAACAACTGTAATAGCGACCGTTTTATTAAGTGCCAAAATTGTAAAATGGTTTACAGAAGCATTCATAAAAACGTTAAACCTACGTAAGATGGGAATGTTTGAACAGTTTAATTAACCTAAAATCGGTGAAACTCCGGCAGGTCGGTAAAGCAGCCAACCGGTTAAGCTATACCGGTCTTTAAAAGAGGTGAGAACGGCATGCGGCACCTCGGCACTTTTAAAGAGTACGCAGCGCTTTGCCAAAGGGTCGACTAACTGTAGCTGTTTGTTCTGGTCTAGAATTTCTAATTGCCCTCCATGAGAAGGCAACCAATCCTCGTTTAAATAAATGACCATGGAAATCATCCGGTTGTTACGGCCTTCAAATTGATCTAAATGACGCGCATAGTGGCCGCCCGAAGGATAATGTGCCAAATGAAACTCTTCACCTGAAAGGCTTAAATAACAATAACGGTTAAGGACGAATTTAGTCTCTTCCAAAAGTTCCCAAAAAAGATTTAAGGAAGTATCCCTAATTTTATTAAGCCAATAGGTATTATCCCCACGTATACTTCGCTTGATTACATGCTGGTTCAATGTGCCAATACCAGCTTGGTCGAAAGCATCAATTTTTTCAAAAAGAAAATTCCGAAGTGTATGGTAAAGGTCATCGTTTAAAAAGTCGTCGATAACGATGTAATCTTTTTCGGAAAGGACATCCATCCAGGAAAGCCAATCTTCTAGGGTATGAATTGTTTTGAACAAAGTGCTAAAAAATGTGCGCGAATGTAGTTATAAAACCGATGTAATCGAGATTATTTTTTTGTTCAATTAATAGTGGCCAGAAAATCTATTATGTCTGGTTCACTTCTAAAAAAGTTTGCATTAGAGACTGATTTGAACCAGTTGTTTTTTGGCACCTCGCTTTGCGTAGAACAATAACGCGTCTGCAGTAGTATCCTTTAACGGCCTAGAGACCATAAGCGGTAAGCGGACTTCCTTGTTGTCTATCGCTTTTTGGAATGTCATTTGTCCGTCTTCGTCTAGCTTAATAAGAAAAATATTTCTGTTTCTACTTAACCCTTGCTTAAACTGGATACGTTCCCCGCTCATTTGTTGTGGGTTTTCGGAAGCCGTGCTAATGAAGAAATACGTAGTGTTATCCTTGGTATACGAGCAATACGAAGTATAGGCCCCATCACCTTGTGTCACCTCTGTTTTGTTAATGTTTCGTGCCCAAACTAAATCGCCGTTCGAGGCTAGTTTTACACTTACAATATCATTGTAATGGTAGCGGCGAATCATTAAACGGCCACCACTGGAATTGGACTGTATGCTGTTACTTGTAAAATATTCTTCAGCGTTGAACAGAATATGTCCATCATCGGTAAAATCCATTCCCTTAAACACCAAGTCCTTAATGGTAGTATCTTCTCCCCTTCCAAATTTATCCATTATAAACTGATTTGAAAAAGGATTGAATTTTTCGGATTGAATTGTCAAAGACGTAGGCTCTAGTCTGTAATAAGCAATACCATTATAACGGTTATCTTTACGGTCGGCATAAAATCCTAAGCATAGCAGCTCATTACCCTTAAAAATCGGTTTAAGGGCTTCCGGGAACTTTCCAGGTGTGTCAAAAGTCTGTATACTTTTCGTAGTACCCGATATACGAACCAACTCATATTGATACTTCCGCTCCTTAGCCGTAAAACGTTTCTTTTTAAAATAGGCTTTTCCTACTAAGTACACATTTGTTAAATCGGCAGAGAACACTACATTTTCAAAGGCGTAGTTTTTTTCTTCTACTTGATCGGAAAAATCATGTTCCATTAACTTTCGTAAACTACCATCGAATACATGAATAACATGTTTATTTTCTTTTCTTTTTTTATAATGAGTGGTAATTACAAAGGCCGTTTTTTCATCATTGAACAAGACCGATGTCGTAAAGCCAGAGCCAAAATTTCTATTGTAGTAATTGCGGTCTAACGGTTGTTGCACTATATCCGATGAAATGGATAATAGCATCTCTTTGGTAAAGTTGAATTCTGTAAACGGACTTCGATGAACAATATATTCATAGGCTAATGTGGAGTAGTTATATTCCAAAAACAACAAATACACCTGACCATTTTTCACATAGGCTTCTACAAAATTAGCATCCTTAAGTTTGTAGTTGTATTCGGACAACAACTCTAAATCCTTATTGTAGTGCTCAACCAGATAGCCTTTTGGCTTTAGTACAATGCCACTAAAATAGGAACGCACCACAACGGTTCCTCCGTTTCCATCTTCTGCAATAGACAATAGGTTGGAGTATTGGTGTCTATCCCTAATGGTTTCGCCAATGGTGTAGTTTAACTTGGTGTCTTGGGCATAGCTTCCCCATGTCACTATACTCAATAGGATTAAAAAAAGGTATTTCCTGAACATGATTAGACCATTTTAATATCACGATCCAGGAAAATTTGCTTTACGTTTTTCTAAAAATGCCGATGTACCTTCGGTAAAATCGTCCGTTCCAAAACAAGCGCCAAATGCCTTAATTTCCTGTTCGTAACCGTTTACAGTATTCATAAAACCAGCATTTACCGCTTTTATTGCATAAGAAATGGCAACAGATGAGTTATTTGAAATTCGTTTCGCGATTTTTGTGCAAACAGGCATCAGTTCCTCTGGGGTGGCAAGATGGTTTATTAAACCATAGGACAAGGCCTGTTCAGCAGAGATCATCCCGGCAGTCATAATCATTTCCATGGCCCTTCCCTTCCCAACAAGTTGAGGTAATCTTTGCGTGCCACCATAGCCCGGTATTACCCCTAGTGATACCTCTGGAAGTCCCATTTTGGCATTATCACTTGCCACCCTAAAATGGCAGGCCATAGCCAATTCTAGGCCTCCGCCCAGAGCAAAACCATTAACGGCCGCGATAACGGGAGTAGACAGGTTTTCAATAAAATCAAAGAGTAGTTTTTGACCTTTTGCCGCCAATTTCCCACCTTCCTTTTCAGAGAACTGTGCAAATTCAGAAATATCCGCACCCGCTACAAAGGCTTTTTCACCGCTGCCTGTTAGTATGATCACCTTTATGTTTTCATCAATCTCCAGTTCGTTAAAAACGTCGTGTAGCTCGGCTATTGTTTCCTTGTTCAGGGCATTTAATTTGCTGGGGCGGTTAATGGTCACCGTTGCTATGGATTCTTCTTGGGTGCTGAATAGCGTGTTGTAGGACATAGTTTAAATTCTATTTTAGATTAGATTATTCTTTCGGAAATTTTACAAAAAATACGGTGCCTTTACCTGGTTGTGAGGTAAAATCGATACTTCCTTTATAGGTTTCTACGATATTTTTCACCATTCCTAGACCCAAGCCCATTCCACTGTTCTTTGTGGTGAACTTTGGTTCAAATATTTTATCCCGATTCTTTTCCATTATTCCGATACCGTTATCCGCTACAGATATTTTTACAAAATCACCCTCGCTCGCCACTGAAACCAATATTCTAGGTTCAGGAACCTCTGGAACGGCCTGAATAGCATTTTTAACCAGATTGGTGACGACACGGATTAATTGGGTACGGTCCAATTTTGCTATAATTTCCTCTTCATCTGCAATAAAGTGAATATACCCTTCATTAAATATATCCAATGCCAGTTTGACAATTTTAACCACATCCAGGGTTTCGTTTTGCTGTGCAGGCATTTCAGCAAAGTTAGAAAATGCCGATGCAATACTGCTCATGGTATCTATCTGCTGGATAAGCGTGTTGGAATATTCCTTTACTTTCTCTTTTATTTTGGGGTCTGTAGGGTCAAACTTACGTTCAAAACTCTGTACGGTCAAACGCATAGGGGTTAGCGGATTTTTAATTTCGTGAGCTACTTGTTTTGCCATTTCCCGCCATGCTTGCTCTCTTTCGCTCCGTGCTAATTTTACAGCACTTTGTCCTAGCTCGTCTATCATTGCATTATAAGAGGATATTAGTTTTTCAATCTCTTCACCAGGGCTATCTATAAATATCTTTTCGTTTGCGCGGTTTAGGTTGGTGTGCTCCATCATGTTCGAAATCGTTTCCAACGATCGCGTGATGTATTTGGAGATAACGAAAGCTAGCGCAATGGCCATAATCAGCATTAAAAGGTAAACACCTCCCAAACGCATTAGAAACTCTCGTAATTCTTTATCATTAAAAGAATTATCCTCAAAATACGGCAAATTTAAAATACCTATAGGTTTAAATTTGCGGTCTTGTATATAGGTGTATGAAGATTGATAGGTATCTCCGGCAGCCGCGTTTTCCTCTACATAGCGTTTGTCTGCGCTGGCTTCAAGCGTATTTAGGATTTCCGGTGCTATACATAATGATATGGGGTCGTTTTCAAACTTGGGCCGTGAACTCTTAATCAACGTACCATCCAAAGAATAAAGGTTGAAGTTCATGTTTTGGACAACGGCAATCTCATAGATATCTTCCATAAAGATAAGTCCCAAATTTTCTTCGGTAACTGGGTAGGTAGTCTTTGCAATGGTTAGGTCTATACTTTGCCGTATTTGTTCTTCCTTCCGCTCCATCCTATTTTGATGGTAATCCTCGTTTATTTCTCGGAATTGATAGATTGTAATACCCAAAATCAAGATAGAGGCAATCAACACCAATAAAATCATTGAAATAAAAATCCGGGACCGTAAGGACAATTTCTTTAGCAAGGGAATGGTATTTCGTTCAAAGTTAGCAAATATCGCACCAAAGTGGTTTGCATATACAGCGTTGGACTGGTTTAGCACCTCCCACCGTTTCCATACGAAATATATATATATTCTTATAACCTTAAGGCTCGTATGGTAGTAGTTCTCACTGGAACAGGTATTTCAAATTGCTTTCACCCCATCAAGGTAACAGCGTCTTTAGCAAAGTAACTGGCTATGATATTGGCACCTGCCCTTTTAATCGAAATTAGTTGTTCCATCATTACGGCGTCATGGTCCAACCATCCTTTTTCCGCAGCCGCTTTTAGCATAGCATATTCTCCTGATACCTGATACACTGCTACAGGCACATCTACTTCGTTCTTGATTTCACGAACAATATCCAAATAGCACAAGCCCGGTTTCACCATTACAATATCTGCACCTTCATCTATGTCCTGTTGCGTTTCACGAAGGGCCTCGAACCTATTGGCAGAGTCCATTTGGTATGTTTTCTTATCCTTTGGTACATTTTTAAGGTCTACGGGAGCCGAATCCAAAGCATCTCGGAAAGGGCCGTAGAAGGCACTGGCATACTTGGCACTGTAACTCATGATTCCTGTATTTAGATAACCTTCATCTTCCAAGGCTTCTCGAATACTTAGGATACGACCGTCCATCATATCGCTAGGCGCTACAAAATCGGCACCGGCTTTGGCGTGGGATACGCTCATTTCTGCCAATACTTCTACAGTTTCATCGTTCAGTATTTGTCCGTCTGCCACGATACCGTCATGCCCATAAGAGGAGTAGGGGTCCATGGCCACATCGGTCATGACCAGCATATCCGGACATACGTTTTTAACCGTTTTGATAGCAAGTTGCATTAAGCCATGGTCATTTAGGGCTTCGGAGCCTGCATTATCCTTTAGATTATCAGGAACCTTTACAAAAAGTAAAACCGCGCAAAGCCCCATATTCCAAAGTTCTTTCACCTCTTTTTCTAAGTTGTCCAAGCTTAAGCGGTAATAGTTGGGCATAGAGCTAATTTCTTCTTTTATTCCTTTACCTTCTACCACAAAAAGGGGAACCAAAAAATCGCTAGGTGTGAGGATAGTTTCACGAACCAAATGGCGTATGGCATCTGAATTTCTAAGTCTACGGTTTCTTATAAGTGGGTACATGATTGTATTGTTTTATTAATAAACTTTCATACGTTGTCTAAATCCCCTACAAATATAGGTTAAGCCAAAGAATTCTTATTGTTTGAAGCTTATTTCTTATCGGCTCGCTATAGTATTCTTTCAAATTATCGTAACAAAAATGATATCTTAACTACTAATTTCCTAAATAAGATAATCAGCAAACACAAACTATATGCTATCTATTACTCAATTAAACAAGACCTACCCCAACGGTACACAGGCATTAAATAACGTAAACTTAGAAATCGGTAAGGGAATGTTCGGCCTTTTGGGACCAAACGGCGCAGGAAAATCTACCCTAATGCG
>CAZUIE010000001.1:7192-53672 GCA_964620945.1 uncultured Maribacter sp. | reverse complement strand
AGGGAATGTTCGGCCTTTTGGGACCAAACGGCGCAGGAAAATCTACCCTAATGCGGACCATTGCTACCTTACAAAATGTAGATAGCGGCAGTATTATCTTTGATGGGATAGATGTTTTTGACGCCCCAGACGAACTTCGTAAGGTATTAGGGTATTTACCGCAGGATTTTGGGGTTTATCCAAAAGTATCTGCGGAAATGATGTTGAACCATATTGCCAAGATAAAAGGTATACAAAGTAAGAGTGACCGCGCTTCCTATGTGTCGGATTTACTCAATAAAGTGAATCTTTTTAAGTTTAGAAAACGTAACCTAGGTGATTACTCCGGCGGTATGCGACAACGTTTTGGAATAGCACAGGCCTTGATCGGAAATCCAAAATTAATTATTGTAGATGAACCCACTGCTGGTTTGGACCCGTTGGAGCGAAACCGATTTCATAATCTCCTAAGCGAATTGGGCGAAGATGCCGTTGTAATTTTGTCTACCCATATTGTAGATGATGTAGTGAATTTATGCACGAATATGGCTGTGTTTAATGAGGGTTGTGTGGTTGTAAAAGGACATCCACAGGAACTATCCAATACGCTGAACGGCAAGGTGTACCGAAAAAAAATCAGCAAGGACGAAACTGAAAAATACCAATCGGAATACACAGTACTATCAACCTACTTGCGTAGCGGTAATTTTAATGTAAATGTATACAGCGACTCCCATCCAGGAGATGGATTTGAACCGGTAAATAACGATTTGGAAGATTTTTATTTTTATAGCATTAACCAACCTCAAACCGTGTAATTATGAAAGAGATACTGCTGTTTGAGTTAAAATATAGGTTACGTAGGCTTGCCACCTATATCTATATTTTTCTAATGTTTCTTATTCCGTTGTTATTAGCGGTTTTTGACAAGTCGGTTACCGCGCAGTTTACCAATAGTCCAAACGCCATTGTTGGTGTATTAGGAGGCATGAGTGTCTTATCCTTGTTTTTTTATGCTGCGGTGATGGGCGTGCCTGTGTTCCGAGATCAGGAACATGGTACCGCGCAGACTTATTTTACTTTTCCGGTCTCGGAAAAGAATTATATCCTTGGTCGATTTTGGGGAAGTTTTACCTTAGTAACCATCTTGAACCTAGGGGCAGTCTTGGGTGCGATTATAGGGTATCAGTTTGGTTCATTTTTAGATCGGCCCGACTATGGGACCTATACCGATTTTAATTTTTGGTCTTACTTTTTGCCCTTTATTTATCTTCTAACCTTCAATGCCTTTTTTATAGGGAGTCTTTTTTTTAGCTTAATGACCTTTTTTAAGCGGATGCCTATCCTGTATTTAGGTGGTATTGTTATTTTAATTGCGACCATTGTTTCCGGCCAGCTGGTGTCAAAATTGGATACCGAATGGTTGAGTATTTACGTAGATCCTTTTGGTGAAAGTGCACATGGATACCTAACAAAGTATTCCAGCATTAACGAATTGAACACGATGCAATTATCGCTAACAGGAAAGTTTTTGATCAATAGATTGTTATGGTTGGGTATTGGTGTGGGCATCTTCTCTTTTACGCTGTTCAAGTTCTCGTATAAAGGATTTTTGGCATCCAAAAAGAAGAAGACGAACAAAGAGGATAACGAAGTGTTTAGGGCGAGCGGATTAACCACTATTGTGCAGTCTTTTTCGAAGAAAGCACAGCGAGAAAACCTTTGGTCGTTGAGCAAGATTGAATTTCTGTCCATAGTAAAGGAATCGGTATTCCTTGTATTGATTGTTATCGGGATTTTAATTGCTGGTTTTGTAGCCTATCAATCCAATCAAATTTATGGGACACCTTCACTGCCATTGACGCGGTATATGGTGGTGCAGATTGCTGGAGGTATTTCCCTGTTTTCGGTGATTATACTTATCATTTATGCGGGTGAAGCGGTACACAGAACTCGTACTAACAAGACTTTTGAATTCTATGATGCACTACCTGTAAGTAATAGTACGTTGTACCTTTCCAAGATTTTTGCCCTTGTAGGAGTGGCCGTCGTGCTAACTTTGCTTAGTATACTTGTAGGTATATTATACCAAACGTTTAATGGATATTTAAACTATGAGTTGGGTATGTATTTTACCTATAATTTCGCTAAAATATTCCCAGGTTATGTAACCACATTGCTGTTAGCTTTCTTCATACATGTGCTGGTCAACAATAAATTTTTAGGTCATTTTATTGTGGTGGCTATTTATATTGGCCTTCCTTTACTTATAAATTTGGCGTTCAAATCCAGTAATCCTCTAGTTGTATTCGGTGGAGTTCCTGGTAGTTTTTTAAGTGACTTAAATGGATTTGGTCATTACCTATACGGTGAGTTTTGGCTAAATCTCTATTGGATTTTGTTTACCTGTATTCTAGCGGCGATTGGTAAGATATTCTGGAACAGGGGCTTCTTTTCATCTGCCAAGGAACGGCTCAAATTAGCGAAACAGCGTTTGACTGGTAAAACCATTGCGTACACCTTGTTTTTTGTTTTTGCCTTTATATCGGTTGGGGCGTATAGCTTTTATAACTTGAAGGTGTTAAATCAACTTGAAGATGGTGATTATAGCCAAAAGTTGTCTGCAGACTCTGAAAAGGCCTATGGAAAGTATATTGATAAACCACACATTCAGGTGATAGATTTAAAAGCGAATATTGATATCTATCCCCAAGAACGAAAGGTGGATGCACAAGGGGTTTTTAAAGTAATAAATCCATCGGAACTACCCATAGATACTGTGCTTATGGAAATTAAGTTTCCAATATCCGATACTAAAATCACCAAGGTGGTTTATAATGATGTGGAAATAAAGCCCTTCCTCAGCGATAGTTTATACCGTTTGTTTATCTATAAGTTGCCCGAAGCGATACAACCCAAAGACACGGCAAATTTGGTCATAGAAACGAAGGTGCGTACTCACGGATTCGCTATGGACACGGAAACAGCTGTTTTAGGAAATGGTAGCTTTTTTAGGGATGCCATATTTCCATCTTTTCATTACGATAGGGCATTGTCGGATAACGGAGTCCGTAAAAAGTATGGTTTAGAGGAATTGGATTTTTTATACCCACCACGAACGGATACCATGGCGCTTAAGAAAAACCTTTTCAATGAGGATGCCAACTATATGAACTTCGAAGCAACAGTTAGTACGGTAAAAGGCCAAGTAGCCATTGCACCTGGAGTTTTAACCAAGAAATGGGACAAAGGTGAGCGTAGTTATTTCAATTATAGACTGGAGGAGAAGTCTGATTATTTTTTCAATTTTGTTTCTGCGGCGTATGATATAGAAACAGATGAGTGGGTAGCACCAAGTGGTAAGAAAGTGAAGATTGAAGTTTATCATTCACCAAAACACAAGGATAACCTGAGATATTTTATAAAAGGGATAAAGATATCTCTGGATTATAATTCTAAAAATTACTTGGAATATCCTTATTCCGTTATTCGTGTTATCGAATTCCCGGCACATTCCAATTTTGCACAATCCTTTGCCACTACCATTCCCTATTCGGAAGATTTTGGTTTTGTGGCAGATTTTACGAAAGCCGAGGATTTTAACTACGCCTTTAGGGTAACGTCACATGAAGTGGCTCATCAATGGTGGGGACATATTGTAACACCGAGCAAGACCTCCGGTGCAAATATTATTTCAGAAACTCTCGCAGAATACGTATCGTTGATGACCATGAAACAGGAATATGGCGAGAACGGCATCAAATCCTTTTTAAAGGAGTCTTTGGATAGTTATCTATCAAGCAGGCAATTTAGTTTTAAACCTGAACGTTCGTTAATAGACGTAGAAACCGGTCAGTATATTTGGTATGAAAAGGGCTCCATGATTATGTACGATTTGCAAGACGTAATGGGCGAAGACACAGTAAATACTGGGCTTAGGAATTTTATGGATGAATTTAAGTATTTTGAAAAAGGACGTTATGCCAGTTCTGAGGATTTATATAATGCACTCTATGCCGTTACTCCTGACTCCTTAAAATACAAGGTAGATGACGGATTTAAAGAAATAGTCCTTTATGAAAATAGGGTTATGGATGCAAAGACCGTAGCCCAGGATAACGGGAAATGGGAAACGACCTTTACAGTAAATTCCAAAAAGATTTACTATGATGATAAAGGCAAGGAAAAGGAAGTGGATGAGAAAAATAACTTAGTAGACGTTGGTCTTTTTGGAGAGGATGAAACCAATGCAGATGGTGTTACGGTCAAAAATCCATTTTTCTTTGAATTAAAATGGTTGTCTCCAGGGGATAATACATTTACGATTACAACAGATGAAAAGCCTTTAAAAGCTGGAATAGATCCCTACAATAAATTAATAGACCGTAATTCTGATGATAACTTAAAGTCTGTGGAGGAATAAAAATTTATGTTTTTGAAAAAAAATAGTGTTGATAGTTATGGTGTCATACTGAGCGCAGTCGAAGTTAATTTCTTAATTACAAATTATTCAACCTATAGATAATCCAAGATACTTGCTCGTAAACCAACGTTGGCCAAAAGAAAATTAAGTTTCCGTAATTGCTATATGGTTCCAACACAGTTTTCAAAAAAAGGAAGCCGCCTTAGTATGTAAAAAATATTCGAATAAACATGTAGATGAATCTAAAATGCTTTTCACTTGTAATTTGGATGGCAGAAAACACTTGTTAAAGGCACGATGTGCCCATATGTGCTATTTGTTTGATAAAATTTCGGAGAAAACGGTTATTTCGAAATAGCGAAGCATCTTTTATTCATAGAACTCCTCTAATTCTATACCTGTCATGGGCCCAACATGACGTTTTATTTCAATTCCATTCTTTATAAGCAAAAACTGAGGTACTCCTCTAACATTATACTTTTTTGTAAGGCCACTATTTGTGTCAATATTTATTTTCCCTATGACTACACGATTTTTCGATAGCGCAAACTTTTCAAGAATATCAGACATCAATAAACAAGGGCCGCACCAATGAGCTGTAAAATTTAGTATTAGGGTATCGTTAGCCGATACTATTTCATTTATGTTACTAGAGCTTATATTTATAATTCCTTCCCGCTTTTTTCGACTTATTTTTTTCAAAACATATCTAAATGGCCAACTAAAGCTGGCAACCAACGTAGACGAAAAGAAAACGATAAGTGCAACTAGGTATACAAGGATAGTTTTTAAAGATTTTTTGTTTACAAAATTTTGCTCTGCTTGGTTTTGAAATTGAACTAGTTTTTCTCTTAAGGCCATACCGGTTAAATTTACTTTGATTATAAAACAAATTAAACATCAATTTCCCCAACCAAGTAACAAACCGCATTCCCGGATATTTTTACACGTTCTCCTAGGTATTCGCAGTTTAAATCCCCACCACGTTGGGAAAGCTGTTTTGCCGTCAACTGTGTTTTTCCTAATTGGGCTGACCAATAGGGTGCAAGTGTCGTATGCGCTGAACCCGTAACCGGATCTTCCGGAATACCGCATTGCGGCGCAAAAAAGCGAGAGACAAAATCAACATCGTTGCCTTTTGCGGTTACAATTACTCCGCGGCAATTGAGTTGGTCCAGCAGATGAAAATTGGGGCGTATGCCTTCAATTTCATCTTGAGTTTCGTAGACCATCATATAATCCGTCTTTCCTTTAATCGTATGAATAGGGTTTAAGCCAATAGCTTCGTTAAGCTTTCTAATAGGCTCAATAACAGTAGTTTGATCTGTTGGAAAATCCATAGTCATACTTCCGTCAGCATTTTTCAAAACGTTTAACTCACCGCTTCTAGGTGAAATAAACCGAATAGTATTTTGTTTGTGGTCGTAATAGTTGAATAGTGTAAATGCAGTCGCTAAAGTTGCGTGTCCGCAGAGGTCCACTTCCAGTTCAGGTGTAAACCAACGTAATTCGTAATAATCTTCGTTGGGAACGGCATAGGCCGTTTCTGCTAGATTGTTTTCAGCAGCTATGTTTTGCATCAATTCATCCGATAGCCATTCGGTCAGGATGCAAACTGCTGCTGGGTTTCCTCCAAAAACGGTATCCGTAAACGCGTCTATTTGGTATATCTTCTGTTTCATTTATAATTGGTTTTTCGACTTTTCTTTTTCCTTTGACTTGGTAAGTATTGCCTTTAAGCGTTCCTTTCGCAGTGCCGCTTCTTTCTTCAACTTATTTTTCTTTTGATTCATAAGCTTGGTGTGTTTTGCTTTGTTGACCGTATTTTTCGCTTTTCCTTTTCTTGCCATGGCTACATCAGATTATAGCCATGCTTTGGGCTGTTTCAATACGCTTAACAGTCGCTCTTCTTCACTTCCTTCCTCGGGTTGGTGGTCATAATGCCATTGTACGTGCGGTGGCAGACTCATTAATATACTTTCTATGCGACCATTGGTTTTTAATCCGAACAAGGTGCCTTTGTCATGCACCAAGTTAAACTCCACATATCTTCCACGGCGTATTTCCTGCCAGTCGCGCTGTTGCTTTGTATAGCTTAGGTTTTTGCGTTTTTCTGCGATGGGTACATAGCCCTTTAAAAAGCTATTCCCAACTTCGGTCACAAAATTATACCAGTCGGTCATGTTCATTTCCTTGTTGGCCTTGCAATAATCAAAAAAGAGTCCGCCTACGCCCCTAGCCTCGTTTCTATGGGTGTTCCAGAAGTACTCATCGCACCGTTTTTTGTAGGTAGCATAGAAATCGGGGTGGTGTTTGTCGCAGGCTTCTTTGCACGTTTGATGAAAATGAATGGCATCTTCATCAAATAAATAGTAAGGTGTAAGGTCTTGCCCGCCACCAAACCATTGGTCTACGATATTCCCTTTTTTGTCATACATTTCAAAATACCGCCAGTTTGCATGTACGGTGGGCACCATTGGGTTTTTTGGATGGAGGACCAAACTCAATCCACAGGCAAAAAAATCAGCATCTTCCACACCAAAATATGCTTGCATACTCTTGGGTAACTCTCCGTGTACACCTGAGATATTTACACCTCCCTTCTCGAATACATTCCCGTTTTCAATAACTCGTGTTCTACCGCCGCCGCCTTCTGGGCGTTCCCAGATGTCTTGTTTAAAAGTGGCTTTACCATCTACTTCTTCCAGTTCTGCCGTAATAGTGTCTTGTAATTGTTGAATGTAGGAGAAGAATGTATCTTTCATTGTTTTGTTCTTGGATTCTGGCTTAGTCTCGTTCTCATCTTTGAAAAGACTTGTCAGCTTCGATTGCTAGATGTGTTCGGCCACAAAATTAAGCTTTTAAAAAGAGTTAATTAGGCTAGGTATTGGTCAAAAAAAAGCAGGAACCAAATGGCTCCCGCTTTCAATATTAAAAAAACCTTTGTCTTATTTAAAGTCACCGGCATTCACCACGGACCATTTGTCAAAAGGGCGTATATATTTTTTAATCGCTGCATTTACATCAGCTACAGTGAGCTTGGCCACTTTTGCTTCTAATTCCTTATGAAAGCCCATATCTCTGTCATAAAAAATATTATTATTGATTACACTGGACAGCTCGTTGTCTTTTGCTCTAGAAACGCTTTGACCCTGTGTCCATCCATTTACCGCATCCTCCAGCTCCTCTTGGGTGATTCCATCACGAATAAACCGAGCTATTTCTTCTTTAAAACCTAGTTGTACCTTGTCAAAGTTGGCAGGTGCATAAATTGCGTAGAGATACATCTGCGAATTTTGGTCTTCTTTGTCACCATCGGCTTGAAACCCTGCACCTGCTCCGTAACTTACACCGTCATTTTGTCTTAGCCTTACCGTTATTCTGGAGTTTAGGACACCTCCCCCTAGGATAGTCGAAGCAATGTTTAGTGCTGCATAGTCTTTGTCGTCTTCACTGATTTTTACATCCATTAAGCCAAAGGTCATTGCATTTTGCTTGTCCGGTGTTATCACAGTCTCATTAATCGCTTTAACCACTTTATGTGGGTTACTAATCTTGGTATATGGATGTTTACTGTTAAAATCGGCAAATTCAGTCTCTATAAAAGTAGATACCTTTTCTGAGTCAAGATTTCCTATACTCACCAATATAGATTTACCTAAACCATAAAACTCTTCGTAAAAAGTTTTAAGGTCTTCCACAGTCAAATTTTTGATGGCCGCTTCTTGCTCTGCAATATTCATACTGTATAAAGGATGCCCTTTAGGATATGAATTGTTGATTTCAGATAGCCGTTGTTGCGCTAAAAACTGCGGTTCGGTCTTGTTACTTTCCAAAAACGCCAATTCCTCCGTCTTTAATTTTTCTAGCTCGGCAGCATTAAAGGAAGGGTTTTTAAGTAGTTCGGCCATTAGTTCAAGGGCGGGCATTAAATATTCCTCGGTAGACGAGATATTGGCATAAATATTACCATTAGTTCCTCTAAAACCTATGGATGACTTTATCTTACTTAATTCATCCTCTATTTGTTGCCGGGTTTTGGTCGTAGTACCCTTGTCTAACATTTGGGCTGTAAACCTTGGAATAACCCCTTTGTTCATTAGTGATTTTACGTCGCCGTTTCTTCCGCTAAAGCTTAACGTTACTGTGTTGCCACGGTTATTTTTTTCGATAAAACCATATTTGACGCCATTGGCTAGGGTTCCCTTTTTGGTTCTGTTCTCAATGGCATCATAAGAAACATCAAATGCTTCCCCCGTGCTCATAGCCTCCCTACCTTTATAGTCTTTTACAAGCGCATAAACATCCTCTGTATGAGGAACGGATACCCTTATAGGTTCTTTGGTAGGATAAAAACGACCTATAGTTCGGTTCGTTGGTATGAGGTATTTATTCATAACCATATTAACTTGCTCTAATGTCATAGCTTCAATACGATCTCTATGAAGAAAAGACAGTCTCCAATCACCTGCAGCTATAAATTCGCTCATATAGGTACCTAAATAGGCCGAATTTCTGTTGATTTGGTCAATTCCCTTCAGCAAATTTGATTTTGCACGGTCCAATTCCTCTTGGGTAATAGGATTATCCTTAAGATTGTCCAGGCTGTTTTGTAATATGTTTTGTACCTCATCTGCACTCTTGTCCGAAGGAACATTCGCTTCGATGTAGAAAAAGCCAGGTTCTTTTAAAAAGGGGGCGTAGGACCATAATGAAGCAGCCTTTTGGGACTCTACCAAATCTTTATATAACCTGCCAGAAGGCTCATCGCTAAGCACGTTTCTGATCAAGGATATGGCAGCATAATCCGGACTAGAACCAGCGGGTGTATGATAAAGCGTACTTACTATCTGTAAATCACCGACACGACTAACGGTAACGATTTTTTCACCGTCCTGTGCAGGTTCTTCGGTATATGAATCCCGCAAAGGAGTTGTAGGCTTGACTATTTTGCCAAATTTCGTTTCTATTAAGGCTAGCGTTTTATCTTCTTCGAATTTTCCGGTAACCATTAACACGGCATTGTCCGGACGATAGAATTTTTTGTAGAATGCCTTGAGGTTTTCAATAGGAACACGCTCAATATCCGATCGGTTTCCAATGGTTGAGTTCCCATAGTTATGCCACATATAGGCACTATTGATAACTTTATCCATTAGAACGCCACTAGGGTCGTTCTCACTGCTCTCAAATTCGTTTCTTACAACCGTGAACTCGGATTCCAAGTCCTTTTTAGCAATGTAGGAGTTAATCATACGGTCTGCCTCCAAATCTAAGGCCCATTCCAAATTATCTTCCGTTGCATTAAAGGTTTCGTAATAATTGGTGCGGTCATAGTACGTGGTACCATTGGGTCTTGCACCACGCGAACTTAATTCTTTTGGAATATCCGGATGGTTAGGAGTTCCTTTAAAAACCATATGTTCCAATAAGTGCGCCATGCCTTTTTCGCCATAGCCTTCATGACGGGAACCGACTAAATAGGTAATATTTACCGTAATGGTTTGTGCAGAGTTGTCGGGGAACAACAATACTTTTAGACCATTATCCATGTTGTATTCCGTAATGCCTTCTACTGATGCTACTTTTGTCATTTGGGCAGAAGCGATACCCATGCAAGCGATAAAGAGCAGGCTTGCCAAATAATGTATTGTTTTCATAATGATATTTTAGTGTGCCACAATATAGGAAATAAAGTTTCTAAGATTATCTTAAATTTTAGGATATATAAGCGGGTATGGTGTCTATTTGGAGGTGTTGGTTGAAGGGTAGAGATAGACCAAATTGTCGGACGCTAAAGAAATACTATCGGGACTTTTGATTTGTAAAGCATTCTGAGCCTTGTTCCGTAAAAGTTGGATAACAGAGCCCACGTTATTCGTATTATTTTGGCTATACACCATTCTTCCTATGTCATTGTTATGAAAATCCATTTTCCTTGGGAGTTCCCTATTTACAAAAGCGTTTTCGTGCCAGTCGGTTATGGCTTTTGTCCATTGTAATACTTTTAATTGCTGGTTGCTCCACTTAGCACATTTATGGGCAATGAGGTAGTTCCAAAACGCATGCCTAAAGGCATTTGCCGGGGTGTTTCTGTAATGTTCCCTGCCGTAATATAAGGTAGAGATACGCATGCACTCTTTTGTGGCGATAACCGTGGGATGCAAGAATAGGGGATATTTTACCGCTAATATACTTAGCTCCCAAAGACTGTTTGGGCGGATACGTTTTAAACTTTGCCAAACTCTCATAATACCTCACGGTATTTTTCGTAAAGTTCCATATCCACTATGTTACCGCCGCTCCTTGTATGAGCATTTTTCAGTTTACTATGCCATGAAAAGCCTAATTTTTTAGCAATATGAATACTTCCCAAGTTGTCTTTATGCGCAATAATTTGAAGTGTGTCTAATCCCAGCGTTTCAAAGGCCCATGGAATAATGTGATCTAGAAAACGGGTGGTGAGTCCTTTACCTTCATGTTCGTAACCAATACAATAGGCCAATTCTCCCTGTCCTTTTTTCTTTTGAAGTTCTTTTATATAGATCAATCCAATAATGGTTCTATGTCCTTCCTCCTTTATCGTAAATAGGAATTCCTCGCCAGTCTTAAATTGTTTTGTTTTTTCCTGAACGAATAGGTTTGAAAGCGCAGGATTCAAGTTCTGTTTTAAGGTTCCGGGAAAATCGTTTTTAAATCGTTCGCTATTCGCTACCATAAAGTCACAAAGCCGCCATGCATCCTTTTCTTGGATAGGCGCAATTTCGAAACCAACTAGTTTGAAGTTCATTTGTATTGTTTGATGCCATTTTGATGTTTCTATTTGAAATCAAGTTAGGGGAACGAAATGTATTATTTTAGCTTTCGCTTTTTTAGTTCTTCTTGCAACCCTTTTTTGGTTTTGCCCTTTTTAAGGAATAGATATATTAAAAACAAAGGAAGTAAGGTTACCAAGCCCCAGGTATTCTTTACAACGCTGAATAGGATTATTCCAGCTAAAAAACCGATCAGTACGGCATCGGTGATAGGACTGGGTTTAATTTTTTTGTCTGCATCCAACAACTCTTGGTCCGTTAATTCAGATAATTGCTTTTTGTTCATTGGTGGTAATTATATTTAGATGTTTTAGTGTTAGACCTGATTCTATTTAAGAAGATCTCCCAACTAAAGATACTGAACAAAATTGGAAACAGTTGCATGCGCAGGATGTCGTGAGGTTACTTTGGTAACATTGTTGAAGCCATCGTATATATTATTGTTGGGGACTACCCAAACTGGTTTACTTTTAAGGGGTTACGAGCGTAAAACTTGCACGAGCGCAGGGTCCAAACAACTGATCTAAATTATGAAAAAACCATAATATTTTCATCTAAATTCTCAACCACAGAAAATCTTCCTATCAGTTTTCAATAGGCTTAAATCCAATCCCACACTTAGAATCTACCGTTACAATTCGTTTATAAGGCTTTGTACTCCTTAACCGCATCTACAAAGGCCTTTGCGTTGTCCAAAGGTATGTTAGGTAAAATACCATGACCAAGATTGGCTACAAACTGGTCCTTACCAAACTCATGAATCATTTGGGTGACCATTTTTTTGATTTGAGCAGGAGGAGATAATAAACGCGAAGGGTCAAAATTACCTTGTAGCGTTATTTTACCACCGGAGAGGTAGCGTGCATTCCGTGGCGAGCAGGTCCAATCCACTCCTAAGGCACTAGCTCCGGATTTTGCCATATCGCCCAAAGCAAACCAGCATCCCTTACCAAAAACGATAACGGGAGCATCATCCTTTAGGGCATCAATAATCTGTTGTATATATTGAAAGGAAAATTCCTGATAATCCGCCGGGGAGAGCATTCCTCCCCAAGAATCAAATACTTGGACTGCGTTCACTCCTGCTTTTACCTTGGCCTTTAAATAGGCAATGGTGGTATCGGTTATTTTTTGTAAAAGTTCATGTGCTACAACCGGTTGGGTAAAGCACAGTTCCTTGGCCTTATCAAAGTTTTTACTGCCTTGGCCTTGCACACAATAGCACAGAATAGTCCATGGGGAACCTGCAAATCCTATTAGGGGAATATCATCGTTCAGTTTTTCTTTGGTAGCCTTAATCGCTTCCATTACATAGCCCAGCGTATCATTTACATCGGGTACGATAACGGAATCCAAATCTTTTAGAGAGCGTATAGGATTTGGCAAATAGGGGCCAAAATTGGGCTTCATTTCCACCTCGATATTCATTGCTTGTGGTATCACCAAAATATCCGAAAAAAGAATAGCAGCATCCATTCCATAGCGTCTAATAGGCTGTACTGTAATTTCCGATGCCAACTCCGGTGTTTGACAGCGCGTAAAGAAGTCATATTTCGCCTTTATTTCCATAAATTCCGGTAAGTAACGACCGGCTTGGCGCATCATCCAAACAGGTGGTCTTTCTACAGTTTCGCCCTTTAAGGCTCTAAGGAACAAATCGTTTTTAATCATAATGTATTTTCAAATTTCCCTGCTGATATGTGTTAGGAGGCTTTATAATCTTCGTTTACCAAATCTATGACACTTTCTACATCTGGAATTTTAGCCACCTTAACATCTGCAAAATGAACTCTAGCTGCATTAGCGGTAGTTTCCCCTATACAATAAGCGATTTTGTTTGGTTTATTATTCCGTAAATAACTCTCAACCCCAGATGGACTAAAGAACAAAACGCTTTCTACGGCATCATCTATTTCTTGACCGGACAACTTTGTTTTGTAGGTCTCCACGCTATGCACCTTAATGTGGGACGCCTCCAAGGTTTTTGGAATTTCGTCTAGACCAAGATTACCGCAAAAATGTGTGGCTTCCGTCCCTTCGATAAATTCTACCAAGTGGTTTGCCAAGGCTGCAGCGTTGTTTTCGAAGTGGCTTACTTTCCCTATCTTTTTTTGAATAAGCCGCCTTGTTTTACGCCCTACGCAATAGATATTCTCAAAGTCTAGTTCATCTGCACTTATATTGGTTAACAGTCCTTCAACGGCATTTTTGCTAGTGAATATTGCATTTTTCACCTTCTTCTTCAACACTATGGGCGATACCCGATTGGGACTTATTTTGATAAAATCTTCGGAATCTACTCTAATTACCGTATTAAAACGCTGTAGCTGGTAGGTAGTGAGTTTTTTAGTGGAAAACACTTGAGTTTTTAGAGCGTTTTGGGATAATTCGGTCATTAAGCGCTTTCCACCACGGCTCAAAATACTCTTGGCACAGTCGATGCCCAAATTATGATGTTTTCCCAAAGGGGCGGTCAAGGCAGCCTCGAGCTTTTTAGTGCCGTCTACCGTTAATAAAACTCCTTTGAGGTTGACTACGTTCTCTTTATCGATATAGGCCAAAGCGCCTATGGGGGCAGAGCAGCCGCCTTCCAATTCCCTAAGGAACTCACGCTCTAAACGTGTACAGGTATCGGTTACCTCGTCATTTAGCTGGGCACAGATTTCACGTAGTTCGTTATCATGTTCCATAGCTACTACCATAATAGCCCCTTGGGCAGGTGCTGGGAGCATCCACGTGAGTCCGATCGTATTTTCTGGTTCCAACCCTATGCGTTCTAGGCCTGCAGCTGCGAAAATAGCTGCGTTCCAGTCGTTATTGTTCAGTTTGTCCAATCTGCTATTAATGTTGCCTCTAAGGTCAACAACGGTATGGGTGGGATATCGGTTAAGCCATTGTGCTTTTCTTCTAAGACTTCCTGTGGCAATAATACCTTCCCGCTGTCCTAGAAATTCTTCATTGCCTTTAAACGCAAGGATATCCAAGTAATTGGCCCGCTTTAAAACTGCTGCTTGCACAATTCCTTTGGGTAAAGCAGTGGGAACGTCTTTCATGGAGTGCACGGCAATATCCACATCACCGTTTAACATGGCAACATCTAAGGTTTTTGTAAAGATTCCGGTAATGCCTAGTTCGTAAAGTGGCTTGTCCAAAATCAGGTCGCCGGTAGATTTTACTTTTACGATTTTCGCTTTGTGTCCTAGGGCTTTAAGTTGGTCTTTTACTTCGTTTGCTTGCCACAGCGCCAATTCACTGTCGCGAGTACCTATTCTAATCGTTTTACTCATTTATGGTCCAGTTCTATTTGAAATACTTTTTGGATTAGCGCTAAACTGGTATCTGAGTCCACGTTATCGTCCTTTAAGTGATTTGCAAACTGTTTTGTTATTTTTTGAATAATGCGGTCGGAAATTATTTCCGCGTGTTCCGAATCAAACCCAACTGTTTTTTTCGATTGATAGTCGAGCTCTTCTACCTTCATGGTGTTGAGCTTCATTTTTAGCGCCTTAATAACTGGGGCAAATTTGCGCGTTTCCAGCCATTGGGTAAAATCTATTTTGGCTTCTTCTATAATGGCTTCTGCCTGCGGGATGTACTGTTTTCTTCTTTCCAAGGTCTCATCCGTCATTTGAGAGAGTTGGTCTAAATAAACGACGGTAACATGATCAAGTTCAGCTACTTTTTCATCTACATTTTTAGGAACGGATAAATCTAAAATAAGTAACGGTTTTTTGGTGTGTATCAAATCTGTGGATACCGTTGGTTTTTGTGCTCCGGTAGCCACTACCAAGATGTCCGTTTTCCGTATTTCGGCCTGCAAATCCCCGTAGGCCTTAACAGTAAGGTTGAATTTGCCACCAACTTTATCTGCCTTTTCCTTGGTTCTATTGATAAGGGTGATATGCGGATTTTTGGTATGTTTAATAAGGTTTTCACAAGTATTCCGCCCTATTTTCCCGGTACCAAAAAGTAAAATGTTCTTTGTTGCTATATCCGATACATTTTTTAAAATATACTGTACCGATGCAAAAGCTACCGAAGTGGCACCTGAAGAAATTTCAGTTTCATTTTTTATGCGTTTACTTGCTTGGATAATAGCGTTGCATAAACGTTCCAGAAACGGATTGGCAATACCAATTTTCTTTGAACGGTTAAAGCTCTGTTTTAGCTGACTAATAATCTCAAAATCCCCTAATATCTGACTGTCTAAACCAGTACCCACCCGAAACAAATGTGCAATGGCTTCATTGTTTTTGTACACGTAGGCAACGTCTTGGAACTCTTCTACATTACCATTGGAGTGGTCGCAAAGTAATTTTATAAGTTGATATGGATGTTGTGCAAACCCATGAAGTTCCGTTCTGTTACAGGTAGAAGTAACCAAAAGGCCATCCAACCCTTGGTTTTTGGCGTTGAGCAAAAGTTGGTCTATCGATGTTTCGCTAAGACTGAACATACCACGCACCTCTTCATCGGCCTTTTTGTAGTTAAGGCCAATAGTATAAAAGGAGTTATGTTTAGAGAGATGATAGTCTTTCATAAAGTGCAACAAAAATAGGAGCAAGTAATTTATAAAAGTAACGCTAGAAGAACTATTAATATCGATTGAAGAGTTTTTAGGTATAATTGAGTAATTTCACGTTGAATAACCCTATTTTTATACTTGTAACAAGCTATTCTAACTATATTATTTAGAAAGAATCTAAATAAATTAGTCCTAAATCAATTTAAGATGAAATTAAAAAATGTCGCTGTAGGTTCATTTGAGGAAATATTGGTTGACGATGGGTTTTATGTACTTAAAATTCAGAACGATAAGTCAGAAGATGTCCAGATAAAGCGTGAAATCAACAAACGATATATTCAATTTCATTTTTGTTTAAAAGGTCGGGGAAAATTTTTGTTCAATAACGGTAACTATTCCTTAGATGTATCGGAGGAGAACTCTTTACTATTGTATAATACTCAGCAAGATTTGCCGCTTAATCTTTCCTTGGCGTCGGGTTCCTGGATGGTATCCGTGGTGATGACGATTCGCAAATTTCACTCCCTCTTTTCTGAAGAGGCCAGTTATATTCCCTTTCTCGATGGTGAAAACAAAGAGAAAAAGTATTACGCCCAAGAAGCTGTATCACCTGCCATTGCTGTAGTCTTGAGCCAGATGATCAATTATAACTTGCATCCCACGATCAAAAAACTATACATAAAGGGTAAGGTATACGAGTTGATATCACTTTATTTCAACAAAAGTACCGATGCGGATGTAGAACAATGTCCTTTTTTGGTAGACGAGGATAATGTGAAACGCATCCGGAGGGCAAAGGAACTCGTTATTGCCAATATGTCTGAACCACCTTCGTTAAACGAATTGGCCAAGGAAGTAGGATTAAGCTTAAAACGCTTAAAGGAGGGATTTAAACAGATTTATGGAGACTCAGTTTATAGTTTCTTGTTTGATTATAAAATGGAATATGCCCGCCGCTTGTTGGATTCTGGTCAGTATAATGTAAACGAAATTGGTCTCCGAATAGGGTACAGTACCAGTAGTCATTTTATTGCTGCCTTCCGGAAGAAATATGGTACCACACCCAAGAAGTATATGAAAGAGTTAGGCTAGCAAGAAAAAAATTTCAATTAAATGACTTTGATTATGATATTTTGGGCCGCGCCACCAAAATCCCAATATTTTTTTTAACACCCTTTAAGTACTCCGCCAAGGGTTTTTTGGTTACTTCTACCTTCATGGAACCGGTGGAAGCATGTAATAAATGGATACGCCCATCTTTTTCCCGGGTGGCAATACCGGTGTGTGTTACATCCAGTCCGTTTATGGAAGTTGCCAAAGCGATGATGTCTCCAGTTTTTATGAGATGTTCATTGGCTTCTATCTGGTCTTGGGGCACGTAGCAAAAGGGTTCTTTCGCCAGTTCCTTTTCCGTGGTCAAAATCTTTTCAAAATTGGTATCGTCCTTTAAAAAGGGATACAGCTCACGATGCGTACCCATAAAGTTGATGTCCTTTTCAATGACAACACCGCCTATTTGTGCAGTAATATCTGTCAAAAACCCTTTTTTCTCATTGTTGTGTATCCACTCTGTAAAATAGTGTAATCGAGAGCCGTAACCCTCTATTTTACCGTCTTTATACCGAATGGTTTCTAGGGTCTCCGTAAAATTTAAAAAGGTAGTTTGGTCGTTTTTAAGCATCATACTAAAGGCCAGTACATTTTCTATAAAGGTAGTGCAATCCAGTCCTCGTAGATTTACGACTACCGTTTCTATTTCGCCAATTTCTAAGGTTTTAGCAACATAGGGAATTTTTAAAAAGGTTTTTCCAACAGCGGCGATTGTCTCTCCAAAATCGTCTTGTAAAAGTTGGTCGACTTCCATTATTTTAGATTCAACAAGGGTCTTGTCTTCTGGGGAACAGGTAATTTGTTGTGCTGTTCCACGTAAAGCGCAAAAAAGTAAAAGCAATAGTATAAAAGCACTGTGATTACTTATTCTTTTCATTATAAAGTGTTTTGGTATCCGAAACCATTAATCTATTATGCACGATACTTTCCGGATAATTTTCTTGGAGAAAGGTAATCAACTTTTCCCTAACGTGCACACGTAAGTCCCAAGCGGTGGGTGAGTCTTTAGCGCTCATTAGGGCCCTAATTTCTACGTGACTTGCCTTGCTATCGGTCACTTGTAAGACATTCACCTCTTGGTTCCAAAGTTCCGTTTGTTCCAGAATACGTGTCAATTCTTCTCGAATGACGTTAAAAGGTACTCTGTAATCTACATGTAGGAATACCGTTCCCAATAAATCGGAGGACGTTTTCGTCCAGTTTTGGAAAGGTTTTTCTATAAAATAGGGTGTGGGTACGATTAACCGGCGTTTGTCCCAGATTGCAACCACAACATAGGTTAGGGTAATTTCTTCGATGCGGCCCCATTCTCCCTCTACGATGACCACATCATCTAGCTTTATAGGTTGCGCAATGGCAATTTGTATCCCTGCCAAAACGGTGCCTATTAGTTTTTGTGCAGAAAAACCAATAATGATACCTGCAACGCCGGCCGATGCAAAGACACTAACACCAATTTCCCGGATTTCATCGAAGGTCATTAGCGCTAAGCCAATGGCAAGAATTATAACTATAAATATAACGATACGTTCCAGAATGTTGAATTGCGTATAGATTTTTCGTGCCTTTAGATTATCGGTCTCGTTTACGTTATATTGTTGGACTACTATTTTCTTTACGACTTTCAAGACAACAAGAATAAGCCAAGTCATTGAGAAGATGAACAGTAGGGTGCTGGTCTTTTTAAACAAGTACTCCTCGTTTTCCATACCTACGAGGTTTCGTAGGGATTCTATACGTAAAATGATGGAGGTGAAGATGGCAAATATTGGAAATGCCAATTTTTTCATTACTCCCTTAGGTAACAAATATTTAGGGTCTTTACCTAATTTCCGTAATACAAGCAACACCGCCCAATAAACCAGTAAAAAGCAAATAAATGCAATAAGTAGGGTAATCACGGATTTATTCGAAAAATGATTAAAGAAAGTATCCATATGATTTTATTTTGGGACATAATACCAAAAACAAACGACTTTACAGAAGCGTATCAATGATTCTTATATCACAATCGAAAAACTTAGCCATTACACGCTAGCATTAAAACTACACATAGCTTATTTTTGCATCAAATTATATGCGCTATGAAGGGAGTTTTATTGGTTAATTTGGGGTCTCCTGACAGCCCTACACCCAAAGATGTTAAGCCTTACTTGGACGAGTTTTTAATGGATGAAAGGGTTATTGATGCTCCTAAGTGGTTAAGGGCAATCTTAGTCAAGGGTATTATTCTACAAACTAGACCTAAAAAATCGGCCAAGGCTTATGCTAAAATATGGTGGGACGAAGGTTCTCCCTTGATCATACTTTCGGAAAAGTTTACAGAAAAACTGAAACAACACACCAAAATGCCAGTGGCCTTGGGAATGCGCTACGGTAGCATGTCCATCAAATCTGCGTTAAAAGAGCTAGCTGACCAAGGCGTAGACGATGTGCTTTTGGTGCCTTTGTATCCGCACTATGCCATGTCCTCTTACGAAACAGTCGTAGTAAAGACCTTGGAGGAGCAACAAAAAGGCTTCCCGAATATGAAAGTGACTACCTTGCCTGCATTTTACAAACATCCGGATTATATCAAGGCACTTTCGGAAAGTATACAGGACGGACTTAAGGGTTTTGATTACGATCATATTTTATTTTCCTACCATGGGATTCCGGAACGGCATATCCGTAAAAGTGACCCTACAAAATTTCATTGTAAAATAGATGGCACTTGTTGCAGTATAAATTCCGTAGCCCATAACACCTGTTATAGACATCAAGTGTACGACACTACCGAAATGGTAAAAGCCTACTTGGGGCTGCCCGATGAGCAGGTAAGCTCTTCTTTCCAATCTAGATTGGCGGGAGATCCGTGGCTGAAGCCTTATACCGATTATGAATTTGAACGTTTGGCAAAAGAGGGGGTAAAAAAGTTGGCTGTAATTACACCGGCTTTTGTGAGCGATTGCTTGGAGACCTTAGAAGAAATTGCCATGGAAGGTAAGGAAGAATTTGAGGAGGCCGGAGGTGAGCATTACAAGCATATCCCCTGTTTAAACGATAATGATGCTTGGGTTGCCACGATGGCAAAGTGGGCGAACGATTGGGAACGTACGGGAAAGCTGGATGCGGTGGTCTGTGACTAGAGGACATAATCCTGCGAACTGGAGTTTATAGATAATCATACTTTGGTAGTTAATACTATTGGACAGCTAGGCGTTAAGTATATTATTGGCGGTTCCATCATTATGCAGACTTGGTGTTCATACCGGAAAATACAGTTTCTCTTTACATGTGTATGGGATTTAAAAAGGCTTCATATGATTTAAAAGCTTTTTTTGAAGAAGATAGATGCATATGAATGTATAGCCTGCCTCTTTAAGAGAGATTAAGGGAGGTCTTCTTAAATCACAACTGCACTGCCAACAAACACTCTAAATCTACCGATATAAAACAGGCTCGATCAGTAACGCACAAGTCAGTAAACAGTCTTAAATAGTAATATGGCCAAGCTTTCATCAGAACAATTGGGTACAGAGCCCATAGGGAAATTACTGGTAAAGCAGGCACTGCCTGCGAGTATCGGTATTTTGGTCATGTCCTTGAATATCTTGGTGGATTCCATTTTTGTAGGTAATTGGATTGGTTCTGTGGCCATTGCCGCCATAAATGTAGTGCTTCCGGTTTCATTTTTTATCGGAGCTCTTGGAATGGCAATAGGTATTGGTGGTGCCAGCATATTGTCCAGAGCATTAGGCGCAGATCATAGGAAAAAAGCCCTTAAAACCTTTGGCAACCAGATTACTTTGACCATCTTGGTAACCGTCTCTATGGTGCTACTGGGACTCTACTTTGTAGATAGTCTTATTCCCGCATTTGGTGGTAAGGGTGCTATTTTTGACTTCGCCAAGATTTATTATGTCATTGTCCTGTATGGTGTGCCTTTTTTGGCGCTGAGTATGATGGGCAACGCAGTCATACGTGCGGAGGGAAAACCTAAGTTTGCCATGGTGGCCATGATTATTCCATCGGTGGCTAATCTTACAATGGATTATGTCTTTATATATATATTAGATTGGGGCATGCACGGTGCGGCTTGGGCAACAACGTTGGCCTATATTTTCTCTTTCAGTTATATCCTTTATTTCTTTTTATCTAAAAACTCGGAACTCAAAATCAGTTGGGCACATTTTGGCTTGGACAAGGGAATTCTAAAAGAAATAAGTTCCTTGGGTTTTGTAACGCTATCGCGCCAAGCGGTCGTCAGTATAATTTATTTACTATTGAATAATATCCTTTTCACTTTGGGTGGGGAAGCATCGGTAACCGTGTATGCTATCATTGGGCGTATGCTTATGTTCGCATTATTTCCCGTATTTGGTGTTACCCAAGGCTTCTTACCTATTGCAGGGTATAATTATGGGGCGCATAATTATGATCGGGTACGAGAATCTATCAATATCGCCATAAAATATGCTGCCTTATTGGCTACAATTGTATTTATCGGTTTGTTTCTTTTTCCAACGGAAATCGCGACGCTCTTTATTGGGTCTGGAGAAGGTGCTTCGATGGAAGAGTTGGCCATTAACGCATACGTAATGGAGCACACCCCTACTGCCATGCGTTGGGTATTTGCGGCTACGCCCATCATTGCCATACAGCTAATTGGTGCTGCCTATTTTCAGGCGATAGGAAAAGCGGTGCCGGCCTTATTGTTGACCTTGACCAGACAGGGCTTTTTTTTCATCCCCTTAGTACTTATTTTACCTCAATTTTTTGGTGAACTGGCCGTATGGATTTCTTTTGCTATTTCCGATGTTTTGGCCACCTTGGTAACCGGGTATTTTTTGAGGCGAGAGATTAAGAAAAATCTTAGTGTTTAACTTGGTACTTGGAACAAAGATATTTTTTCAGAAGTTATAATTTACTGATTAAATGGGGTAATGTGACTTTTTAAAAAAGTAAGTGTCTTAATGGATACTAACCCTTGTTTTAAATGGAAATACTAATCATTATTCTTCTTTTTGTTACGTTCGTTTTGCTACTGTACAGTATAAAGGAGTATGTTAAAACCAAAAGAAAGTACAATGCCTTTATGAAGGAAAAAGATGATCGGGAGACTTCTTAAACTTCATTGCTTTTAATTCTCTTGAATTTCATTACTTTTAGGGGGACTAATTAATCCACTTGAAAAATGAAGAAATTCTATACCCAACTAAGCCTAGTTGTCTTGGCTTTATTGTTTGTTCCACTAACGGCAAACGCTCAAAGACGAAAAAAAGTAACTCCCGTAAAAACAGCATTCGCCGAAGAGCTCTATTCTAGCATGGAGTACCGTTCTATTGGTCCGCATCGTGGGGGTAGATCTGCCGCTGTTACGGGCGTTCCTGGCGAACCCAATCTGTTTTATTTCGGTGCCGCCGGTGGTGGTGTTTGGAAAACATTGGATGGTGGCCGTACATGGGAAAATATTTCCGATGGTTATTTTGGGGGGAGTATCGGAGCGGTAGAAGTGGCGCAAAGCGACCCTAATGTTATTTATGTAGGTGGCGGTGAAAAAACGCTTAGGGGCAACGTCTCCTCGGGTTATGGTATTTGGAAAACAGAAAATGGTGGTAAAACGTGGACATCGGCAGGATTAAAAAATAGTCGACATGTACCGCGTATTCGTATTCATCCTTCCAATGCGGATATCGTATATGCTGCGGTATTAGGCAATATATATAAGCCTACCGAAGACAGAGGTATCTATAAAAGTACCGATGGTGGTAAGACATGGGATAAAAAACTGTTTGTTAACGACCAATCTGGTTTTGTTGACCTGACTTTAGACCCAAATAACCCACGTATTTTATATGCGTCTTCGTGGCGAGCGCAACGTACCCCATATAGTCTGAGCAGTGGTGGCGATGGTTCCGCTTTATGGAAGAGTACAGATAGCGGTGAGACATGGACAGAAATTTCAAAGAACGATGGTTTTCCTACCGATACCTTGGGAATTATTGGTGTAACGGTTTCCCCTAAAAATTCTGAACGTGTTTGGGCCTTGGTCGAAAACAAGGAAAAAGGAGGACTTTACCGTTCCGAGAATGGAGGAAAAGACTGGACACAGGTCAATAGCGAACGAAAATTACGACAACGTGCTTGGTACTATACGCGATTGTACGCAGATACTGAAGATGAAAACACGGTATATGTAATGAACGTGCGCTACCACCGGTCTACTGATGGTGGAAAGACGTTTAATACCTTCAATGCGCCACACGGCGACCACCACGATTTGTGGATTGCACCTGAGGACTCCAAACGCATGATTATTGGCGACGATGGCGGTGCCCAGATTTCTTACGACGCAGGCGAGACATGGAGTACGTACTACAATCAACCAACGGCTCAATATTATCGGGTTACTACGGATAATTCGCACCCTTATCGTATTTATGTAGCGCAACAAGATAATTCAACCTTGCGTGTAAATCACAGAAGCGACGGAAGCAGTATTAGCGAAGACGATTGGGAGGAAACCGCAGGTGGCGAATCAGCCCATATTGCCGTAGATCCCTTGAACAATGATATTGTTTACGGAGGTTCTTACGGAGGATTCCTTACGCGCGTAAATCATGAAACAGGAACTGTTAGAGGTGTAAACGTTTGGCCGGATAACCCAATGGGATATGGTGCAGAAGGAATGAAATACCGCTTTCAATGGAACTTCCCAATTATGTTCAGCAAACACGACCCAAAGAAATTATATACGTTTTCTCAGCACGTACATATGAGCACTAACGAAGGGCAAAGTTGGGATTTGCTTTCTGATGATTTAACACGAAATGACCCTACTAAATTGGTGTCCAGTGGTGGGCCGATTACACAGGATAATACAGGAGTAGAGTATTACTGTACCATATTTGCAGCCAACGAAAGCCCCTTGAAAGAAGGCTTGTTATGGGTAGGAAGTGATGATGGATTGATTCACGTATCCAAAGATGGTGGTGCCAATTGGGAAAATGTAACCCCTGCCGGAATGCCAGAATGGAATATGATCAACAGTATTGAGCCTTCTGCTTTTGATGAAGGAACCTGTTACGTAGCGGCTACCAAATATAAATTAGGGGATTTTGCACCATACCTTTATAAAACAACCGATTACGGAAAGACATGGAAAAAAATAACGAACGGTATTCCTGAAGAGCACTTTACAAGGGTAGTTCGTGAAGACCCTAAAAGAAAAGGCTTGCTCTATGCCGGGACAGAAACGGGAATGTATATTTCATTTGATGATGGTGCCAATTGGAGTCCGTTTCAAATGAATCTTCCTGTAGTTCCAATTACCGATTTGGCCATTAAGGACAACAACTTAATCGTAGCTACCCAAGGAAGAAGCTTATGGATTCTGGACGACCTCACCGTCCTACACCAATTGGATGAGGAGAAGAAAAATATGGCCGCCATTTTGTATCAGCCAAAAGATAGCTATCGTACACAAGGCCGAGCGAGTAGTGAACCTTCAAAAACAGAAGGAATGAATCATCCAAACGGGGTAATTTCAAATTACTATTTAAAAAATCTGGAAGATAAGGATGCTATTGTGATTACCTATACTACTATGGCAGGAGATACCCTGGCATCTTTTAGTACTACCGCGAAAGAAAAAGATAAAAAACTAGAAGTTGAGAAAGGAGGGAACACACATGTGTGGAATACACGTGGTGAAAAGGCGGAAACCTTGGATGGGATGATTTTCTGGGCAGCAGGCTTCAATGGGCCTAAAGCAGTACCCGGAAAGTATAAGGTACACCTGAATGTAAACGGAGATAATCAAACGCAGGAGTTCAATATTATACCTGACCCAAGGGCTGAGGTGTCCATATCGGATATGCAGAAGCAGCATGATTTTATTTCAAGTATCAATGCCACTATTAACAAGGCACATGGATCTATCAAGAAAATAAGGGGTGTAAACGCGCAACTAGAGGCTTTTGCCAAACAATACAAAGGAAACGAGCAAACAGCAGCTTTGGTAGAAAAGGCTAATGCAATGAAAGACGAGTTCAGCAAAATTGAGAAAGCCTTGTACCAAACGCAAAATAGAAGTGGTCAAGATCCTTTGAATTTTCCTATTCGTTTAACAAATAAATTGGCGCATTTGAATCGTTTGGTGGGTATAGGTGATTTTCCACCTACGGATCAAGATATAGCGGTTCAAAAAGAACTTACTGGTAAAATTGAAACACAATTAAAAACATTTGATTCTATGCTCGATAACGAGTTGCAGGAATTCAACGCCGCTTTTAACGATATGAAATTGAATTATTTGTTTGTGGAGTAGTTTTATCGCAGTGATACTAATAAATAACACCTCCCTCTTTGTAAGGAGACAACGAGGGAAGTGTAATTTTAAATTGCAATACTAATCGGTGTTATTCCTTTTAATTGAAAATTATTTCAATCGCATTTTTGGTTGAAAACTTCAAATCGAGATGACTGGTTTTAATAACCAACGCAATTTAATTTGAAAATAACACAAAACAAACCGACCAAACAGCAATGAAATGAAAGATTGGAATTTTAAGAAAATTATCACGTTTTCGCTTGCAATGACTTCTGGTTTTATTATCTACGATTTACTTTTTAAGGCAGGCGTTGAATGGGGTAGGGCAATTTTTGCTGGGGTTTTTGCGGGACTTGCGTTGTGGTTATATAGCAAATATTTAGTAAATAAAAAGTAGTTGAGAACATATCTTGACAAGTCAAGATTTATAAAAAAATCAATAATATATTAAAAGCGCATAGTATAACATCAACCTATAAAAAATGAAAAAACCAATTTTAATCGTAATGCTGTTGTTCGCAACAATTATAACTTTTGCCCAAACGGCTGAAGAGTATTTTAAACCTTTGAAATTTAGAAATATTGGTCCATTTAGAGGTGGGCGTTCCGTTTCTGCCAGTGGCGTTGTTGGTGACCCAATGACCTATTATATGGGAACTACAGGCGGAGGCTTATGGAAAACTAAAGATGCGGGGCAGCGATGGAATAATATTTCGGATGGCTATTTTGAAATGGGATCAGTTGGTGCCGTGGCTGTTTCTACCTTTAATACCAATATCGTTTATGTAGGTATGGGTGAGCATGCACCACGTGGGGTGATGAGTTCCTACGGAGATGGCGTCTACAAATCTACCGATGCGGGGCGAACCTGGAAACACATGGGACTTACCGAAACGCATCATATTTCTCGCATCATTATACATCCAACGAATCCTGATATTGTCTATGTGGCAGCACAAGGTCAATTGTACGGTCCCAATAAGGAACGTGGCGTTTATAAATCTACAGATGGCGGGAAAACATGGAAAAATACCCTTTTTGTAAATGAATTGACCGGGGCCGCGGAACTATCTATGGATGCCAATTATCCTGAAATTATGTATGCAGCCATGTGGGAACACCAACGCAAACCCAATATGGTGGTGAGTGGTGGCGAAGGAAGTGGCTTGTATAAATCTACCGATGCAGGCGAGACATGGACCGAGATGACCGAAGGGCTTCCCGAAGAAAAAGGAAAAATGGCAATTTCTGTGAGTCCGGCAAATTCAAATAAGGTATACGCTTTGATCGAAAGTGATTCAAATGCGGACAAAGGAGGGTTGTTTGTTTCTAATGATGCCGGAGAAAATTGGAGTATGGTCAGTGGAGATAACCGTTTGGTGCAGCGGGCTTGGTACTATATAGAGGTGTTCGCAGACCCTCAAGATGAAAATATTGTCTATGTGTTAAGCGCCCCGGCCTTGCGTTCTTTGGATGGTGGTAAGACTTGGGAAGTAGTTGATGCTCCGCATGGAGACACCCACGATTTGTGGATTAATCCTTCCAATTCAAAGAATATGATACTCGCAGATGATGGTGGTGCAGGAGTAACTTTTGATTTTGGAGAAACATGGTCTTCACAAGTGAATATGCCTACTGGACAATTTTACCGTATCAATACGGATAATCTTTTTCCCTACAATATTTACGCTGGGCAACAAGATTATTCTTCGGCAATGGTCGCCAATATGGCTGTTGGTCGCCGTGGTATTACCATGGCTGATTTCAGTCCATCAGCAGGTGGCGAAAGTGCTTTTTTAGCCTTTGACCCGGATAATCCAAGATACGTAATGGGTGGAAGTTATTTAGGTACCATTGAAGTCTTGGATATGGAGTCAAAGGCCTCTACTCAAGTAATGGCATCTCCTATTCAATATTTGGGCAGGGAAGCGCGCAATATGAAGTATCTGTACAATTGGAATGCGCCTACCTTAAAATCACAACATGAACCTGACACCTATTACCATGGTGCACAACTTCTGTTACGAACCCGTGATATGGGCGTTACTTGGGAGGAAATGTCTCCGGATCTAACGCGGGATATTGATGCTAAACAAGGTAACGGTGGCGGTCCGTATACCAATGAAGCGGTAGGGGCAGAAAATTATGGAACCCTAGCTTACGTATTAGAATCGCCGCACGAAGCCGGTGTTTTTTACACGGGTAGTGACGATGGTTATGTGCATATTACAAAAGACAACGGAGCGACCTGGCAGAATATTACACCAAAAAATTTAGGGGAGTCGTTAGTAAATGCTATCGAGGTTTCTCCACATAATCAGGCCACAGTCTATATAGCAACCACCAAATATAAGTTCAACGACCATACTCCGGCGATCTATAAGAGTACCGACTATGGAACAACTTGGACAGCAATCAATTCTGGAATCCCGAATGGCGCTTTTACTCGAGTAGTACGCGAAGACCCTATTCGTAAAGACCTGCTTTATGCAGGTACCGAAAAAGGTTTATACCTTTCATGGAATGGCGGAAAAAGTTGGAAACCTTTTCAGCTTAATCTTCCTAAAACCCCTATTACCGATATCAAAATTAATCATGGCAACTTGATCATAGCAACTTCAGGTAGGGCCTTTTGGATACTGGATGATGTTGCTATGCTATCAAAATTTGACCCGAACCAGAAAGGTATGAAACTATACCAGCCCACGGACGCCATGAACGGTTCTTGGGGAAGTCCAATGAGTGGGAATACAGACAAATTCGACGGAACCAATAACCTTACCGGAGTAAACCCTGCCAACGGAATGGTCATTTATTATGAATTACCAAAGCTCAATGATTCTACAAAAATTACTATGGATATCTTAGACGGTTCTGGGAAACTGGTTCGTAGTTTTTCTTCTGAAAAAGACAAAAAGTATAAACCTCATAACGGAGGTGGACCGAGGCCTGCACCAGTTTTATCAAAAAAAGAGGGATTAAATCGGTTTGTTTGGAATATGCAGACACCTATTCTTCCAGGGATTCCAGATACGTATATTGAATCGCGCTTTGGTGGCCATGTGGTACCTCCAGGTACCTATACCATTCGTTTGAAAGCTGGTGCTGAAACTGAGGCAACTAAAGGTAGAATTATTGCTATGCCAACGTTTAGAACTACGCCAGAACAGTATGCAGAATACCATACAATAATGACTGAAATGGAAGGGCGCGTTGCAGAAATGCATACTATGGTGAATACCTTATACAAAGTGCAAGCACAACTTAAGACAGTTCTGGCAGATGTAAAGGATGCCGCTGTAAAGTCGGAGGGAGAAAAGCTATTAAAACAACTCGATGCTTGGGATAAAGACATGATTCAACGTAAGTCACAAGCCTATGATGATGTAGAAAATTTCCCAAATAAATTTACAGCCGAATATTTATTCTTGATCGATGCGACCAACAGTACGATTCCTAGGGTAAATCAGGCCTCAAAAGACCGTAAAATAGAATTGGACGCGCAATGGATTATCCTGAAAAGTAAAGCAAATACGTTTGTAAAAACGGCGATTCCGAATTTTAATACTAAATTATGGGATGCTGGTATTGGAGCGATTCGGTTGTAAAAGTTAGCAAAAGGGTAGAAATAAGATGATGGGAATAGCGGTTATCGTTTGTTTAAAAGACCCTAACTTTGATTTTTATTTTGAAACCTCCTATGGCGTATAGACTTGATACTTTTTAATGACAGAATACTACAATTATATAAAGGCGCTGCATCTTATTTTTGTAATTACATGGTTTGCTGGGCTTTTTTATATTCCTCGGTTGTTTATTTACCATATTGAAGCTTGGCAAAAATCATCGCCGGACAAGGAAATCCTTTCGGAACAATTGAAATTAATGACCAAGCGGCTTTGGTATATCATTACATGGCCCTCTGCAGTTTTGGCCACTATCTTTGCTATTTGGCTTTTGGTTTTGCAACCAGCTTGGCTGCAACAACCTTGGATGCATATAAAATTGTTGTTTGTAGTGCTATTGATAGCCTATCATCTGAGGAACCATTGGATATTTAAAAAATTTCAAGAAGATGATATTCGTTTTACTTCTAATTATATGCGAATTTGGAATGAGGGAGCCACCCTTATTCTTTTTGCGGTGGTGTTTTTGGTGATTTTAAAAGGCACGTTCAATTGGATTTTTGGTGTTTTGGGAATAATCGTTTTGGGAGTTTTATTGATGCTAGGGATTAAATTATATAAACGTATTCGCAAGAGGAATCCCAAGGCTTAATGTGGATTCCAATCATTAATTATAAATTTTTAATAACTATATGGTTTTTGAAATGGCCAACTTACCTTTTTATTGATATGAAGTATCTTCTTTTCATACTTATCGGTTTATTTTACTTGAGCTTAAGTTCACAAACGTTGAATTCCAATAGTTTAACCCCAAAAGCTATTGATGATTTTTTAGTGGATAATGAGGTTGATTCTATTATAACAAACGGTATAAAGAGCCATGCCTTCCCTGGGGCACAGGTGTTGGTGGCGCAAAAAGGAGTCATTATCTTTCATCAGGCTTATGGTTTTCATACGTATGATAGCATACAACACGTGGGCCTAAACGACTTATATGATTTGGCTTCTGTAACTAAGATTTTGGGTCCACTACCCGCGCTCATGAAGTTGGTAGACGAAGATAAGTTGAATCTGGACGTACCCTTTAGCACCTATTGGAAACCATGGAGAAGAATTAAAGATAAACAAGACCTTACATTGCGTGAAATACTGGCGCACCAGGGCGGACTAAAACCCTACATCATATTCTTGAATAAAGTACTTAAGAAAAATGGAGAACCTAAGAAACGATTCATTAAATCTGTTAAAAGAAAGGGATTTGATAAAGAAGCGTATCCTGGGATTTACGTAAGAAATAGATTCAATAGAAAAATGTACCGGATGATTAATAGATCCGAGGTGTCTGAGGAAAAGAAATATGTGTACTCCGGGCTTAGTTTTTTAATTTTTCCTGAATTGATTTTGCAATTAACGGGTCAGTCGTATGAAAGTTATCTCAATGAAATGTTTTACGATCCAATAGGTTCAACAACCTTGGGATTTTTGCCGATGTCCAAAAACTACCCAAATGCCATTGTTCCAACAGAAATGGACACACTTTACAGGCATGACCTGACTAGCGCGTGGGTACATGATGAGAATGCTTCGCTTTTAGGAGGTATATCTGGAAATGCAGGACTTTTTGGTACAGCGCTGGATTTAGCAAAAATGATGCAGTTCTACGTGCAATTTGGAAGTTTTGCTGGAAAACAACTAGTTTCTGAAAAAGTAGTAAAAGAATTCACAAATGTACAATTTTTGGATAATGAAAATAGAAGAGGCCTTGGATTTGATAAACCTTTATTAAATAACAAGGAACTCGGATTAGAAGACGCTTATCCAGCTCCAGAAGTGAGTCCTCAAAGTTTTGGTCATAGCGGATTTACGGGAACTTTTGTTTGGGCAGACCCAGAAAACGATTTGGTATATATTTTTCTCTCAAACAGGGTATATCCAACACGGGAGAATAGAAATTTGTACACTTTGAATATTCGTTCAGCAGTACAACAGGTATTTTATAAAGCGCTGGAAAAGAGTCAAACCGCTGATGTATTGGAACGACCCTAAAATAAATTGGGCATACGTTTTTATTGGTATCTTTAAACCTCAAAATAAACGAATGGGATTACTTGTTTTTTACGCTATTATTTCAATCTTTTTTTCTTTTTTGTGTTCTATTTTAGAAGCTGTTCTTCTTAGTATTACACCAACTTTTGTTAATGTCAAAAAAAGAGAGGGGAAAGCCTATGCCGTAACGTTGGAAGAGCTTAAGAAGGATGTGGACAAGCCATTAATTGCCATTCTTACAGTAAATACCATTGCACATACCGTTGGCGCAATTTTAGTTGGTGTACAAGCCAAGGTGGCCTACGTGGACCTGTATGGATCCTCCCAAAGTTCATTATTTGGCATACCATTTTCAGAAGAGCTTATGGTAGGTGTCGTCTCTACAATAATGACTATTCTAATTTTAGTGGCCTCGGAAATTATTCCTAAAACCATTGGGGCTACTTATTGGAGACAATTGGCCAACTTTACGGCCAAAGCACTAAAAGTTCTGGTACTGGCCTTAAAGTATACAGGCTTACTTTGGATTTTACAACTCTTTACCAAGTTGGTAGGTGGTAAGGGGCATCATGGTAGCGTTTTAAGCCGTGAGGATTTTACGGTAATGACAGATATGGCGCATGAAGAAGGTGTTTTTGAAAAATCGGAGTCTACTATTATTAAAAATCTATTACGGTTCGATCAAGTGCTTGCTAAAGATGTGATGACACCTAGGGCGGTTGTAAAGATAGCCTCAGATGCAATTTCCATACAACAGTTCTTTGAAGAGAATCCAAAACTGCGTTTTTCTAGAATCCCAATTTTTCATGGAAAGGTAGATAATATTACCGGTTTTGTATTAAAGGACAATGTGTACGAGGAAATAATTAACAAAAATGGAGAGAAGCCCTTGTCCGAATTACGGAGAGATATATTGATTACCCGAAGGAATACACCTATTCCTACATTATTTGAAACGTTCATTGAAAAAAGAGTGCATATTGCCTTGGTGGTAGATGAATACGGATCCGTTGCAGGACTCGTAACCATGGAGGACGTCATAGAGACCCTATTGGGACTTGAAATTATGGATGAAAGTGATAACATTGCCGATCTTCAAGTATTAGCACGGAAAAATTGGCAAAACCGAGCCAAACAAGCTGGTATTATAGATAGTACCGTAGAAACACCGAAAGAAGAGAAATCATAAGCAGCATGGAGGAAGCGTTCATAAAAACACCACTCGGTGTAGCCAAAGTAGTCGGAGATGCTTTAGGACTATCTTCCATATCGATCTTGAACACCAATGAGGCCATAACCGAGATTGTTCCAGAGGTCTTGGAAGATGCGGTGTACCAAATCAATGAATATTTTGAAGGCAAACGAACCGATTTTGATTTACCTCTTAATCCTTCAGGAACCTATTTTCAGCAACGCGTTTGGAAAGAATTATTACAAATTCCCTACGGTACGACCGTTTCATATCTACAATTATCAAAAACCTTAGGCGACGTTAAAGCAATAAGGGCTGTCGCGGCTGCCAACGGTAAAAATCCGCTTTGGATTGTAGTTCCCTGTCATAGAGTTATTGGAAGCGACGGTTCTCTAACGGGTTATGCGGGAGGATTATCTCGTAAAAAATGGCTTTTAGAGCATGAAAGCCCCGTAAAACAACAGTCCCTTTTTTAGGTATTACAGACTAGCTAGTCTGTGCTACTCCCATAGTGAAGAATCAATAACCAAAAGTGGTAGTTCATCGACTATTTTTAAACTCTTAGCATTATTTTTTTAGTAGATATCCTTTAAGTTTTATTCTCAAATAGACCAATAGGTTGGTATTGTGGTTTTTGCCATAAAGCTTTAATACATTACCTGTTACCCCTAAATCTGGCCTTTTATTTAGCTTACATTTCTATAAACCGATTGAAATTAGAAACGATTTAGTATATAATATTCATTTAGCTTGCAACTATGATACTTCTTTTTGGCAGGTTGGGTTCTTGCCGTATCAAATTATTGTTATAATTTAAAAGCTACAAGACGACACTATGCTTTATAAAATCAACTTGGAATACATTCTCTTTCTAGACATAGAAACGGTTCCGCAATATGAGGATTTTGATGCTATCGATGAAGAAACACAAGAGCTTTGGGCACAAAAATCGAATTATCATCGCAAAGATGGAAGCACACCGGAAGAGTTTTATGATCGAGCAGGTATTTGGGCAGAGTTCGGTAAAATTGTATGTATATCCGTAGGCTATTTTAAATTGGATGGAGAAACCAAAACATTTAGGGTAACTACCTTTAAAGGTAAAGAGTCGCAATTGCTTGAAGACTTTAAGACCCTTTTGGAAAATCATTTTGGTTTGGCAAAACACCTATTATGCGCACATAATGGTAAGGAATTTGATTTTCCCTATATCGCAAGGAGAATGATTATTAATAGTATTTCCTTACCCTATCATTTAGATTTGTTCGGTAAAAAACCATGGGAGGTCAACCATCTGGATACGATGGATTTATGGAAATTTGGAGACTATAAAAATTATACTTCATTAAAGCTATTATCCAAAGTGCTGGGTATTGCTTCCCCAAAAGCAGACATTGATGGCAGTATGGTGCGTGATGTATATTACAAGGAGAATGACCTAAACAGAATCGCCCGCTATTGCGAGCTCGATGTCATCACTACGGCACAGGTGTTTCTTAGACTACGAAACGAGAAGCTTTTAACTGAAAACGAAATTAAAAGAATAGACAACTAACAATTTATAGACATATTTAAACTCTAGATAATTCTAATGGTTTAACTATCTTAAAGGTGGTTGAATTATCTTTACCTAAAGTTTTTTAAGAATTCGCTACTTCCCGTAATAATTGATCGATATGAAAATAAACAGTAAATACCTGTCGTTTGCCATACTCTTGGTATTTCATTTTTTTACGCAAGCCCAGAATATTTCAGAGGCCAAACCTATTTTTAAAGATGGCGAAGCACAGGTAATTCCTGCTTTTGAGGACAATAGCAAATGGATACGTCATGACCTATGGGTAGAGACCGAATTTGATAGCGATGCGGATGGAAAACTAGATCGCATGCACGTGAGCGTTACCAGGCCGGAACAAACAGAGACTGAAAAACTAAAACTCCCCATTATTTATGTTACGAGTCCATATTTTGCCGGGGTGGCACCTTTTGTAGACGGACTTTTTTGGAACGTGAAGCACGAACTTGGTGCTACTACAAAACCTCGTGTACATGCTGAGGTAACGCGTAGAGGTGAGCGCCCAATAATTTCCAATTCGCATATTAAAAAATGGGTGCCTAGAGGGTACATTGTGGTACATTCATCTTCACCCGGTACAGGACTATCCCAAGGGTCGCCCACAGTTGGTGGAGATAACGAGTCACTTGCGCCAAAAGCGGTGATAGACTGGCTCTGCGGTCGTAGAAAAGGATATTCCGAGCCTATTGGTGGCGAGGAAGTTACGGCATTCTGGTCTACAGGAAAAGTGGGTATGACGGGAACATCCTACAACGGAACCCTTCCGCTAGCCGCCGCGACAACAGGAGTAGCAGGTTTAGAGGCCATTATACCCATTGCCCCAAATACATCGTACTATCACTACTACCGGTCCAACGGTTTGGTGCGGTCTCCGGGCGGTTATTTAGGGGAGGACATAGATGTACTTTATGATTTTATCCACAGTGGAGCCGAGTCCAAACGGGCCAGTAATAACGCAAGGGTACGAGATACCGAAATGAAAAATGGTATGGATAGGATTACTGGGGATTACAACGATTTTTGGGCAGGCAGGGATTATTTAAACGATATGGAACCCATGAAGGCAGCCTTACTGATGTCACATGGTTTTAACGATTGGAACGTAATGCCCGAGCATAGCTACAGAATATACAAAGCGGCCAAGGAAAAAGGTATACCAAGTCAGATATATTATCACCAAAACGGACATGGAGGCCCACCACCTATGAAATTAATGAACCGCTGGTTTACCCGCTACCTGCACGGCGTAGAAAATGGCGTAGAAAATGATGCGAAAGCATGGATCGTTCGAGAAGATGATACACAGGAAAACCCTACTTCGTATGCGGATTACCCAAATCCAGATGCAGAAGACATCACACTTTATTTGGGAGCCGGGGCACCAGGACAAGGGCGTTTACTTTTGAATAAATCGGCTACCAAAACCAGCGAGACCTTAGTGGACAACTATTCTTTTTCCGGTGAAACATTGGCCAGAGCCGAAATTACCGATCACAGGTTGATCTATGTAACACCTAAACTAGACAAGGACCTTCATATTTCTGGCACTCCCAAAGTTAGTATTACCGTTGCCAGCAGCAAACCTGCAGCCAACCTTTCAGTTTGGTTGGTTTCGCTCCCATGGAACGATGGTAAAAACGTAAAAATTACAGATAACATCATTACCAGAGGATGGGCCGATCCACAAAACTATAAATCGCTATCGAAAAGTAAACCGCTCGTATCGGGAAAGTCCTACACGGTTTCTTTTGAATTAATGCCAGACGACCAGATTATCCCGAAAGGGCAACAGATAGGATTACTCATTTTTTCGAGTGACAGGGAATTTACATTATGGCCAAAACCTGGAACGGAGTTGACTTTAGATTTGGATAAAACCAGCCTTACGATTCCTGTGGTAGGTGGTAAGGAAGCTTTTGCAGTGGAACCTAACTAGAAACAAACTAACACCATAGCAGAAATAATATTTGGGCGTAACCTTTTTGAAGTATAACACAAACCAATTTGTGTAAATGAACTCCTATATTTTCATTAGGTCGCTGATGTACAAGTGTGCCTGAGTTTACCTTTTTCAAGTACATTAGACTCTATATAAAATGAGTAAGGGTTGTGGATTTCAATTCAGTATGGCCTACTTGTCAATCAGAGCATCTTCTTTAGTAGCTCTTGGTTCTTATCAAAATACTAGCTATTATTTTTAAAATACGCAGCTTCTTTAAACTGATGGACTGTAATCTGTTTATAGCAATATCGGATGCGTCTAATACTAATAGAAAATAAACGTGTTTTGGGTTTAAAACTAAATAGTATTTCAAAAGTAATTTTATTGAAAGCTAAGATTTAACGATAAAGACATTCTTCATTTTCTTTTACTTCGTTTGTTGGTATACAACCAGGCATGAAGTGAAGAAAACGTTAAATAGGGTCGATTACAGGTAACTTTTTTAAAACCGTAGATCTAAAAAGACAGACCCTACGTATAACCAAGGAACACTTTATTAGCGAACTCCGTTACATGGAAATTGAAAACAAAATGATAAAAAAGGTACCCGTTCCCAATGTTGCCTCCAACATAAAAACAAGCAACGGTTTTACAGGAAAGATTAAAACGTTTTTTGAAACGGCAAATGCTTGGGGCGTTTTTGTTTTAGGGAGCACATTTGTATTAATGATAGGTGCAGCGTACCTCGTTTTTATTTTACAGAATGATTTTACACAGTTTCGACTAGACCGAAGGGCTTCCACCTTTGGATTCATTTTCATGGCAATCGCATCTGGGTTGTTCCTTTACAAGGCCTTGTTCTTTGTGTACACTTTGGTGCGCTATTTCATGTACAAGCCTATTGCCTCAGTATCTGATGATGAACTACCAACCGTTACGGTAATCGTTCCTGCGTATAACGAAGGGAGACAGGTTTGGGCAACATTAAAAAGTTTGGCCGAGAGTGATTTCCCACAGGAAAAATTACAGTTACTCTCGATAGATGATGGTAGTAAGGATGATACTTGGAAATGGATGCAAGAGGCCAAAATGCAATTGGGAGACCGAGTGTCTATTTGCCAACAGCCCAAAAACATGGGAAAGCGTCACGCATTGTACCGCGGATTTAATGAAGGTACAGGAGAAGTTTTCGTAACCGTGGATAGCGATTCCATTGTAAAGAAAGATACACTTCGTAATTTGGTTAGTCCGTTTGTTACCAATAAAGAATGTGGCGCCGTTGCAGGGAATATTCGAGTATTGAACAACGAAAAGGCACTATTGCCTAAGATGTTGGATGTGAGTTTTGTACTTAGTTTTGAATTTGTACGTTCTGCAGAAAGTAGCTTAAACTCAGTCTTGTGCACACCAGGTGCTTTGGCCGCTTATCGTAGCGACGCCGTTTTTGCCTGTCTTCCAGAATGGATTAACCAAACGTTCATGGGACAGCCATCTGATATTGGTGAGGATCGCGCCATGACCAATATGATTTTAAAACAAGGGTATCACGTCCTTTTTCAAAGAAACGCATACGCTTATACCAATGTACCTGAGCAGTACCAAGGGCTTTACAAAATGTTCATTAGATGGGGTAGAAGTAATGTTCGGGAGAATATTCAGATGTCTAAATATGTATTCACTAATTTTAGAAAGGGCCCTAAAGTAGGTACCCGACTATTATTCTTTAGTCAGGCTACCAAAATTATCATGAGCTACCCTTTTATGTTGTTCATGTTATTTTTTGTGTTGACACATCCTTTACTTTTCCTAAGCTCGACCTTTTTGAGTATCCTAGTGTTATCAACTTTCCCTGTACTTTTCTATGCAAAACGGTATAGTTTGTCCGAATCGTTCTGGGCTTACTCCTATAGTGTTTTGTTTACCTTCGGACTTTTTTGGATTACACCATACGCCATTGCAACGGCTAGCAAAAGAGGTTGGTTGACTAGGGGATAGTATAAAATTTTAGTTGAGTTAGTTGGTTTGGCCGGTAGGATCTTTGCGGATGGTGCCGGTTTTTTTGTTTGAAGTTGTTAGCGTAAGCAATTGCAAATTTATTTTTAAAACTCCTATTGGCTCGCCTTTACACTTTGCCGTTTTATAGATAAACGATGCTTCAATCAGTCATTTTCAATTATTACAGAAGGATTCTGTAGTATTGACTAAGGTTTTGCCTCCAGATGTCTTTCAAACTGATTGTGTATGGCCAATATGGTCAACCCAAAAATAACCGCAAAAACAATTAAAACGGTATTCACTAGTCCATCTACCGAAAAGGATATCCGGATGAGAATCGTAGAAATGACAAACCCCGAGTTTCGGATTACCTTATGATACTTGTCCGTATAGAAAAAGGATACCAGCAGTAATAATACGTCCACCACAATAAGCACGGTAAAAAACTCATCAAAAAAGATATTGTTGATGTTTTTTAGTTCTTTTAAACTATTGTCATTATCCATAAATTCAAGATACCCCCATTTACCAAAGGTATATACTGCCAAACCAAGTAGTAATGGCACTAAAATTACAGCAATTACCTTTTTAAAAGTAACAAACTTGTCCATGGCAATACCGAGGGCAGAAGTGTCCGTATTCAGGATTTTTCGGGTTTTATTCAGACGATAGAACCAGAACAGGAGGTAAAATAGTATGACCGAAGCAAGGATGTCATAGGTAAACTGTAAATCGTCTTTGATGGTAAACCAGTCGGTACTCAGTTTAAGGTTTGCTAAATCTTTGAACAATCGTCTAATGATGATTAGACTAATGATTTCGTATTGCTTACTTATATAAGTGGTGATAGAACGGGGCAAATAATACACTAAAAGGTATACCTCGTAAACTAAGATAAAGGAGAACGGTGTGTAGACTGCAGCAATAGGATTACCCAATAAAGGACTCTCCGGATCTAAAAATGGGAACAATTCAGAAAAATAAATAAGTAACAGATGTGCTACAAAACTGGCAATGGCAAGTATTAATATAACGCGTTCGATGGCTTTTTTTGAACTTTCGGACAAAAAAAGTCTTTCCAGTTGATTTAATCGCGTTTGAAATACAGCCATGTTTAAAGTTAGCCAATAACTGCGATATTAAATATTTTGTTCAGGTTTTAAGTAATTTGGAGATGGTTTTGAAGGGTATTCTTTGGAATTTAGGTCAACAAAAGTATAAGTGGCTATGCATTCGATGTTAGGACCAATGAGTTGTCTCAGTTTTTAATAGGCAAATCATACTCTTCCCAGCCCCAAGAAGGTTTTGGCTGGTCCATTTCGGTAGTTAAATCAAAGGAAACAGAAAAAAAACGGTCCGTCCCTATGCGTCTTAGATTATAGGTAAAAGCTGTTTCATCAAGGGTGACCCACCATACATTGTTGGCCGCGGCAGGAATTATAGTGGCTGTCTCTTCATCCGCAGGAAAAACGGCAAGACTGGGAAGTCCACTGTTGCTAGTAGTTCCTCCATACATGGTCACTTCGTCCGATGTTCCGTCTTCATGCCTATGGTCGTGCTTTAGCTCTATCCTATTATTTTTATATTTCAAGACCCAGGTTCTGCTACGGTTATCGCCCACATTAAAAGGAATTAAGATTTCATCATCGCTACAGGAAAGTACATGCATAACCAAACGTTTACCATAAAAGTCATCTCCGGCGGGCGCATTTACTATTTTGCCTCCAAAGGTTTTACCGCAATGATTTTTTAACCTGTCCCAGAATTGTTTTGCTCCTGTAGTATCAACTGGTGTTGTACTATTAAAACAAGATGTGTTGGGCAAAACTTCAGTAGTACTCGTTTTTGAGGTGGAAAAAGCCGTTAAAATAAGACTTAAAATAAGTAGGGATATGAATTTTTTCATAATTGAATATTGCTTTTTTAAATATACTCAAATGATTTTTAAGACTGGGATAAGAGAAAATTAATCGTTGGGTTTTTACATGTAAGTAGGATTGGTTTCAATTTCAGTAATTTTACACAATTGGTGGTGGGAAAGTCCTCTTGGTTCATAAACTTGCAAATTGTAATGAAAACAAATCTACTCTATAAACTACTGATGATTATCCTCGGTGGTTCTATTTTGGTCATCGGTTATGGAATAGTTGCCTATATTTTTGACATCTCTTTTTTTAGGGAGGGTCTGCCCTACGCCACAATAGTTTTTCAGGTGGTGGTTTTGTTGATTATGTTTTATAAGATTGCCCAAAACATTAAACAAAAAAAACCAATTGGTAATCTAATAGGGGTTACGGCCGCCTTGGCTATTATGTTCATAGGTGCTACCTATCTATATATTGCTATTATGGAGGCAGTTACTAAGTAAGGTCTACAGTTTGTATTAAGTGGGTAATTATTATTATTTTACAACTGATATTGAATGATATTTTCGGTAATATGAAAAAGATAGTATTGCTTTTACTGTTTTGCTCCCAATTTTTTTATTCTCAGCAACCGAATGGGAATAATCAAAAAGTACTTTATTCTGGTGTTGTTGTGGACCAAGACACCAAAGAGCCGATATCGTTTGCCACAATTTTAATAAAAGAACAAGGAGTCTATCGTTTTTGCCAAGAAGACGGTAGTTTTAAACTTTCGTTAATGCTTAATCCAGAAAGCATACTGATAATTTCCGCTATGGGGTATAAGGAACAGCAGCTTTCGTTAAATCAGGTCAAAGGTAACATTGCGCTTCAACCACAAATTGAAGAGTTGAGTGAGGTGGTCGTAACAGCTGAAATACGGATTACACCCCTTGAGGTGATGGAAAATGTCATTAAACAAAAGAAAAACAACTACCTAACTCAACCATTTAACCAAAAACGCTACACAAAAGTGACCGTTGCGGAACAAGATGCTATTACCCTAGAATTTGAGGTAATTAACGATCAATACCACCCAGGCTATCACAAACTTTTCGCTGCATCACAAAACGTTGAACAGGTAAAATGGAACATTGGTAACTTCGATAGCAGTATTTACAAAAGCGCTTGGAACATCACTGGAGAAGGAAGAACAGATCAGGTACAATATGCTGCCTTTCTAAAAAAAGGCAAGTATAAAAATTTTGATTATCAGTTTGTATCGTCATCAGAACATGCTGATAACACCGTATACATTATCGATTATAGACCACGAGATTTCAGTTGGAAGTATACGCAATTCGACCACTCGATAAATAGCAGTAATGCTCAAATACAATCGTATAGAGGTAGAATATTCGTTAGAAAAAAGGATTACGCCGTACTCAAGGTAGAAGAAGAATGGTTGGCGAACCAAAAGGTAACTTTTGACAATAATATCGGTTCCGTCCTCAAGGAGCCCGAAGAGAGTGACCTTTTATGGGTTATTTCAATGCAAAAAGATGTCTATGGCGTAACTGATTATAAAGTAAGTAACAAAGAAGTTTTTGAATATAAAATGGAAAAAGACGGGCTTAATTATCCTTCGGCATATTCGAAAATTCAAAAGATAGCGTTTACAGATGCTTATGGGGAGCGCTATAACGGAGCAGTTTCGCAAAATGCAAAATATCTAGATGTTCGCGTTGATAACTTAACGGAATATCCATTTGAAGCATGGGACAACCCTAAGGAATATTCGTTATTGAATCGTGTTGACTACAATCCTGAGTTTTGGGAAAAGTTTTTCGAAGAAAACCCCAAACTTTAGGCATTATCATTTCATAAAAAAAAATCAAATTAATTTTCAACACCTCTGATGGCTAAAGGATTCCATTCCTTATAAAATTGTTTTAAGTAGTCCAGCATAAATTGATGGCGTTGCTCGGCCAGTTCCTTTCCGGTCTTGGTATTCATTTTGTCTTTCAACAATAATAATTTTTCGTAAAAATGATTGATGGTAGGCGCATCCGACTTCTTATATTCGCTTTTACTCATTTTAAGCTTAGGTGGAATATGCGGATCATGCATGGCTCTGTTTTTATAGCCACCGTAGTTAAAAGCCCTAGCAATACCTATAGCCCCAATAGCATCTAAACGGTCCGCATCTTGCACTACTTGAAGTTCTAAAGAGTTGAATTTCTTTTTCTTTCCCTTATCCAAGGAATTTTTATAGGAAATATGTTTGATGATTTTCACCACATGATTTATGGTCTTTTTATCGACCTCCAAGGATTCTAAAAAAGCTTTGGCCATTTTTGGGCCAACGGACTCGTCCCCATCGTGGAATTTGGCATCTGCAATATCGTGTAGCAGCGCACCAAGGCTTATGACCAAGAGGTCTACTTTTTCTGTCCTAGCAATAAGGATGCTATTATTGAACACCCGTTGAATATGAAACCAGTCGTGTCCGCCTTCTGCATCTTGCAATGTTTCTTTTACAAAGGTTATAGTTTCTTCAACAAGTTCAGAGTCGGTCATTTAAAGGATGTTATGCCAGATTTTACGGCTGTTTCTATTTGGACGATAAGCGCATCTATATCACCCTTGTTTTCTATCGGTTCGTGTACATCAAAAGAAAGCTTGGCACCCAATCCCATTGGGAATTTACCATACCGTACCAATTTCCACGAATTATTAATACTAATAGGTACGATCAGAGCCGATGGCGCTTTTTTCATTAGCATTTTAAGTCCCATGGGTTTAAAGGGTTTTGGATGCCCGTCCCGGCTCCGTGTACCTTCTGGAAAAATTACGGCTGCCCTGTTATGTTCTTCTACATAGCTACCCAACCTACCGATTTCCATAATAGCCGATTTCCCGTCGTTACGATCAATGAGTGCAGCGCCCCCATTTCTTAAATTATAGGAAACGCTAGGTATACCGCTTCCCAATTCTTTTTTGCTAACGAATTTTGGGTGGTGTTTACGCATGTACCAGATAATAGGCGGAATATCGTACATACTTTGGTGATTGGTCACAATAATTAAGGGTCTGTCTATAGGAATGTGGTGGTTGTTTGTAAATCGGTAGGTAGTTCCCAATAAATTTGTGGTGCGCATTAAGGTGAGGTTGAGTACGCTAATAGCGCGTTTTATGCCTTCGTAGCCAAAAACGCGATGACAGAACCAAATTACGGGATGGAAAAATAGTAAAGCCCCACCAAAGGCGAAGAAAAAAAGAATCGTTAATGGATAGGACAGTAGCTTCTGCATAGTGCAAAAATAAAAAACCACTCCGATTGAAGTGGTTTTAATTTTTGTTTTTCCTATTCAAAAGGAAACACAGTCCGGTATTTTCTAGCAGAACTCCTCGTACGCTTGTACCAAGTTCTCGGCAATCATTTCTGCCGGCCTTCCTTCGATATGATGACGCTCTATCATATGAACCAGCTCACCGTCCTTGAACAGGGCCATGGATGGTGAAGATGGTGGGAAAGGAACCATAAGGTTCCGTGCCGCAGTTACCGCATCGGTATCAACCCCTGCGAACACCGTTACGGCATGGTCAGGTTTTTTGGCGTTTTGTAAGCTCATTTTTGCAGCAGGTCTAGCATTGGCAGCTGCACAGCCACAAACTGAATTCACTACTACTAACGTAGTTCCTTCTTTTTTGATGGCATTTTCTACCGCTTCTACTGTATGTAATTCTTCAAACCCGGCAGATGCCAAGTCTTCTCTCATAGGTTTTACTAATTCTGCAGGATACATAGTCTATTTTTTAAATTATCAATCGAATTTCAAAGATAACTAATTTGTGTTGTTTCTTATAGAGACCTTAACGTTTCATTAGTCATTTGTTCTAGGCTTAATATTTTATCTTTGCGAACTAGTAAAATTAGTATGATCAAATGGATAGGAGCCTTTATTGGCTTTTTTATTAGGGGAATTGGTGGAGCATTTTTGGGTTTTTTCGCCGGGAGTGTACTAGATAGTCTTTTTGGCTTTAAATCTGGAGGTGCGCAAAGTGTTTTTGGAGACATGACAAGGCAGTCCGTTTCGCCTGCGGACTTTGAACTGAACCTCCTGTCGCTTTGCTCCATTGTCATCAAGGCAGACGGACAGGTGAGTCAGCGTGAAATGGATTATGTACGCCAGTATTTTGTAGCTACCTACGGAAAGGAAAAAGCAAATGCCATTTTTAGAACATTCAATGAGGTAAATAAAAAAAGAGAAATTTCAGCACAGCGGATATGTGCTTTTTTGACCCATAGAACACGCTATGAAGTCCGACTACAATTACTACATTTTCTATTTGGTATTGCACAGGCGGATGGTAGCATCAGTAACCCAGAAGTTTCCAAGCTACGTGAAATTGCAGGCTATTTACAGGTAGGTCTGCGCGATTTTGAAAGTATAATGGCGATGTTTATCAAGTCGGCCGATAATTCATATAAGATTCTGGATATTCAAAAATCTGCTACGGATCAGGAGGTTAAGAAAGCCTACAGGGACATGGCAAAAAAATACCATCCCGATCGTGTAAATACACAAGACGAAGCCATAAAAAAAGGAGCAGAGGAAAAATTCAAGGAAGTCCAAAAGGCGTACGAGACCATACAGAAGGAACGGGGAATTGGGTAATAACGAAGTTAATTAAAAACGAAGAAAAGCTTATTTAAACAAATTGCCATGCAAGATTTTTGGTTTTACACACAATTAGGACTGGATCACGTGTTGGATTTTAGCGCTTACGATCATATTCTTTTTTTATCTGCCTTGGCCATACCATTTACCTTTAAAAACTGGGCGAACGTAGTGTGGCTGGCCACTATCTTTACGGTAACACATTGTTTGTCCTTAGGACTATCGGCCTTTGAAATTGTTACGGTAGACGTTTCCCTTATCGAGTTTTTGATTCCCGTAACAATTTTGCTCACCGGCGTGTACAACATCTTTAAATTACGAAATCAAACAGCACATAAAAGTATGGTCTGGCATAGTATCGCTACCGCTTTCTTTGGTTTGGTACATGGTTTTGGGTTTTCCAACTATTTTAAAATGTTGGTCGCCGATATGGACGCGAAAGTTGGGCCGTTGTTGGGTTTTGCCCTTGGAATAGAGCTTTCCCAGGTGATTATTGTGTTTATGGTGTTGGTACTTGCGTATCTATGCCAGTCTGTCTTAAAAATAAAACAAGCTATTTTTATTACGGTGGCCAGTACAATTATTATTTTAATTACAATACCGTTGCTGTATCATACGTTTCCATGTTAGTACGGTTTTGTTAAATTATTCCCTACAGGTTGTGGGAGGGTCTTAAAGCGTTTATCTTAGAGGTATGTGCGGCTACAGGAGCTAATTAAATGAAGAAAAGCAAGCAGGAAAAATATGACAAGGCCTATTTAAGAATGGCGCAGGAATGGGGCAAATTATCCTACTGTGAGCGCAAACAGGTTGGCGCGATTATCGTTAAGGGACGAATGATTATTTCCGATGGTTATAACGGCACACCAACGGGATTCGAGAATTTTTGTGAGGATGACGAAGGCTATACCAAGTGGTACGTATTGCACGCAGAGGCAAACGCTATTTTAAAAGTAGCGGGTTCCACACAGTCTTGCCAGGGTGCTACATTGTATATTACGCTATCTCCCTGCAGGGAATGTAGCAAATTGATACACCAGTCTGGCATAAATCGTGTAGTGTATCAAAGAGGATATAAGGATAATTCTGGATTGGATTTTTTGGAAAAAGCAGGAGTCCAATTGGTGCACATGCCCATCATCGATGCGTAGCATCCAAAGTAAAACAAATGAAAAAGAAATATACCTACTTAATACCTACACTAATTGCCGCAGCTTTGGCATTAGGTGTTTTTGTGGGTGGCAAGTTACATTTTAACGATACCCCAGAGCGACTTTTTACCACGAACTCCAAGAAGGATAAATTAAACCGACTCATAGATTATATCGATTATGAGTACGTAGATGATATTGATACCGATAGTATTGTAGATGTTACCGTAAACAGTATTTTAGAAAAGCTAGACCCCCACTCGGTGTATATTCCAGAAGAGGATATGGCGAGGGTATCCGAGAGTATGAAGGGTGATTTTGTGGGTATTGGAGTCAATTTTTACCCCTATAAGGATTCTATTGCCGTCATAAGAGCGGTAAAAGGCGGACCGAGCTTTTTGAAAGGGATACAAGCGGGAGACCGAATTCTTATGGCCAATAATGATACACTTTTTGGTAAGGGTATGCCTAGCTCTGTCATTGTAGACAAATTAAAGGGAAAGGAAGGTACCAATGTTAAATTGACGGTCTATCGCAAATCTGAGGATAAAACTTTAACTGTTGATGTTAGACGTGGTATTGTGCCCCTTAAAAGTGTAGAATCCTATTATATGCTAACAACGGATATGGGCTATATTAAAGTCAATCGGTTTGCAGAATCTACCTATAGAGAATTTAAATCGGCCTTAACTAAGCTACAACGAAAAGGGGCACAGAAACTTGTTCTTGATCTACGGGATAATCCTGGTGGGTACTTAGGGGTTGCAGAGAAAATGGCTGATGAATTTCTACAGGACAAAAAGCTCATTCTCTTCACTAAAAACAAAAAAGGCAATATAAACAAATCGTACGCTACGGATAAAGGTAGCTTTGAGAATAAACCGATATACGTACTTATAAACGAACGTTCCGCCTCGGCTAGTGAAATCATCGCTGGTGCGTTACAGGACAATGATATAGGTACTATTGTTGGCCGCCGTTCTTTTGGTAAAGGATTGGTACAGCGCGAAATGGCATTGGGAGATGGTTCTGCCGTGCGGTTAACCGTGTCCAGATACTATACCCCAACCGGACGAAGCATTCAAAAGGATTACCAAAAGGGAAACAAGGATTACTACAAACGTTTTACGGAGCGGTACCACAATGGCGAACTATTTTCTGTAGATAGTATAAAAGTAGCTGACTCCTTAAAATTTAAGACGCCAAAAGGGAAAGTGGTGTATGGTGGAGGTGGTATTATACCGGATGTTTTTGTTC
>CAZUIE010000001.1:0-7092 GCA_964620945.1 uncultured Maribacter sp. | reverse complement strand
CCAAAAGGGAAAGTGGTGTATGGTGGAGGTGGTATTATACCGGATGTTTTTGTTCCGATCGGTTCCAACGAAGAGGAAGCTGTCCAGAGCATGGATAGCTACGGGTTTCTTTCGTTCTTTGTCTTTGAGCATTTGGATGAAGATAGAGAACGATACGAACACTACTCGGAAGAGGAGTTTATAACGGATTTTACGGTTGACGATATCTTGTTTCAAAACTTTGTAGACTATTCCTTGAAAAGAGAGTTGTCTATGGATTTTTACGGCAATCAAGAGGGTATTAAACTCTATTTAAAAGCAGCTTTGGGAGAGCAATTATTCGACGCCAATGCACATGGTAAAATAAAGGGCAAACGGGACGCAATGCTCCAAAAAGTACTTGAATTGGACAACCCTGCTGTGCGACAGGAAGAAGCAGACACCATTGAGGCTACGAACTAAAAGGCTTGCAATTACGTTAACGGAATAATAATTACGCAGTCTGGTATAAACAAGAATAGAATATAAGGGCTATGTGTTGTAAAAGCCGCATATGTGTCAATAGCACACTATTTTAATAAAGTATTCAACTTAAAAACTCCATGTGAACACCCTCTCAGTTCCTAAAGAAGAGTGTTTTGCACTAAATCCTAAAGTCAGTCCTCATTAATTTTTTTTTGCACTTTTTTGCTTGATATGTATAGCAATATAAGTACAATAGCACACAGGGAGGCTACAATTCCTATTAGAGCTATGGTGCTATCTCCTTGAAAAGGAGCAGTAAAATCTATTATGGTTACATTATAGGCAATGAGTGCCAATGCGAGTACAATTAGTATAATCGAAAATATTCTATTCATAATAACTGAGATTACGGTAAAAATACACCCTTTTTTACTTGTTAAAAAGCTCGTTGATGTTTGCCGTGAATAATTTAACAGCTATGGCCAAAAGAATTACGCCAAACACTTTTCGGATAACGTTTACCCCATTCTTTCCTAAGAACTTTTCTATCTTGGCCGATGACTTAAGTACGATGAACACAAAAATAATGTTCACGATAATGGCCACAATAATATTTTCCACATAGTATTCCGCGCGCATAGCCAATAAGGTAGTTAAAGTTCCGGCACCTGCGATTAAGGGAAATGCTATCGGAACGATAGACGCACTCTCCGGTTGATCGTCTTTATAGAGTGTAATGCCCAATATCATCTCAATAGCAAGGAAAAAGATGATAAAGGCTCCAGCTACAGCAAAGGAGTTAACATCGATACCTATGAGTTTCAAGAGTTCTTCACCAATAAATAAAAAGGCTACCATCAGGCAAGCTGCTACTATAGAAGCTTTCTCGGATTGTATATGTCCTACTTTTTTTCGGAGTCCGATAATTATAGGAAGACTGCCTAAAATGTCTATCACCGCAAAAAGCACCATGCCCGATGTTGCTATCTGTCTAAGGTCAAAATTAAATGTCATTCTTTTAAATTTTTTTGCAAATCTACGCTTAATAATGTCATTTGGATTTTTATTCTTAAAATATCTATTCAGACGTTACCCGTTAAATGATGTATCTTGCGAGCCTAAAAAAAAGAAATGTTTCAACTAGGAAAAACAATCGTATCCGAAGAAATTATAGAAAACGATTTTGTCTGCAATCTAGCTGCTTGTAAAGGAGCTTGTTGTGTAGATGGTGATGCGGGCGCTCCATTGGAAGATAAGGAAACGGAAATTCTGGTAGATATTTATGCCAAGGTGAAACCATTTTTGAGCCCAGAAGGTCTAAAAGTGATAGAAGAGTTAGGTGCTTTTGTAAAAGGCGATGATGGGGAATGGGAAACGCCCTTAGTAAACGGTAGTGCCTGTGCCTATGTATTTTTTGATGATAAGAACACTGCTAAATGTGGTATAGAAGAGGCGTACAATCAGGGTAAGATAACATGGAAAAAACCTGTTTCCTGCCATCTGTATCCTGTTCGAATACGAGAATACACAGAATTGACTGCGGTTAATTACCACAAGTGGCAAATTTGCGATCCAGCCTGTTCGTTGGGCGAGGAATTACAAGTACCTGTATATAAATTCGTGAAGGAGGCACTAATACGTAAATTTGGGACCGATTGGTATTCAGAATTAGAAACGGTGGCAGGGGAGCACCTTAAATAGTAGGTATGTGAAGGAGTATTTTTGTACCTGAAGGTAGGTTCGCGTCGTCGTAAATGTCAATAATTTCCACATGAAATGAATTTTGATAGTCTTTGGAGAAATTTGCAAGACGTTCCTTGGTAATATCGATACCAATAGATTTTCGTTTTAATACTTTACCTTCTTTAATTTTTTCTGCCTTATCCCTTCCTACACCATTATCTGTAACGGCAATGTTAATGAAGCCGTCTTCACTAGAGGTAACATCTAACGTAATGTTTTTAGCTCCCTCTTTAGATGAGAGTCCATGCCAGAGCGCGTTTTCTAAAAAAGGTTGCAGTATTAGCGATGGAATTTTTACGGTATGAACATCAATATCTTCGCTGATATTAATTTTAAAATTGATTTCGTTCGAAAATCGAATATTCTCTATGTTCATGTAAAGCTCAACAGTTTCAAGCTCTTCTGCTAAGGGTATTTCGCGTTGAGATGATGCTTCTAGAATTTTACGCACCAACTTAGAAAATTTGTTGAGGTAGTGTACCGCATTTTTTTTCTCATTGTTAATGATGTATAATTTTATAGAATTGAGGGAATTAAACAGAAAATGGGGATTCATTTGGCTGCGTAGCATCGTCTGTTCCAAGGTTAACATCTTCTTTTCGCTGCTTAATTGGTATTGGCGGTATAGAATATAAAGAATTCCCGTTAACAGGATAATGGATAAAACTCCAATGAGGAGTAAGGTTCTGTTCTTTCTAAGTTTTAGTCGTACGATTTCGTTCTGTTTTGCTAAAACTTCAATTTCATTCCGTTTTTTTTCAGTGTCGTACCTAAAAAGAATATCGTTCACATAGCGTATGGTACCATCGTTTAAAATCTCTTGGTCCAAACCTATAGCTTTGGTCTTATAGTTCAAGGCTTGTTGGTAGTTCTTGTTTACCTCATAAAGTTTAGATAATAAGTGACTGGCTTGTGATAATTCATCTTTAAGATTGTGTTTCTCTGCAACAGAATAACCCTTTAATAAACTAAGCTCAGCATTTTGGTTTTGGCTCATTCGAAGCTGTGCCCATCCCAAATTGTTATATAGCCGGGCTATTAAAAAACCATTTCCCATTTGCATGGCTACGGGTAAGGTTTCCTCTATTAAGTTTAGTGCTTCTTCGTATCTGGCTTTTTTAATATAGACTTTAGCAATACTATTCTTGCAGATTACGCGCCCCATATTATTATTCAACTCTTCGTTATAGGATAAGGATATGTTGTAGTTTTCCAATGCTAGGTCCAGCATTTCCATTTCTTCTTGGCATTGTCCTATATTTTGGTGGTTTACGGCCAGGCCTAAAATATTGTTTAGTTCTGCCTCTAATTTTAGGGAACGCTCAAAATACGAGATGGCCAAATCATATTGCTTAAGCGTAATGTAAAGATTACCAATACTGTTTAAGGATACATTGATACTTCGTTTAATGCCTTCTGATGGATTTTTAACAGCTTCTGCAAGTTCCAATGCCTGTTGGTTAAAGTCCATGGCTGTACGCACCGACGAGGTTCGCCTATACACGACTCCTAAGTAATTAAGGCTAGAGATTTTAAGCTCTAGATTATTGGCCCTATTGGCTATTTTTAGTGCTTTTTGGTGTAGTTGTATAGCTTTGCTATAATTGGAGATGTATCTGTACGTACGACCTAATTCGCTTAAGGCATAGGACTCGCCCTCCAAGTATCCTTTTTCTTTGGATAGTTCACTAAAGAACCGCATAGTAATGGTATCGGTTCTGTGCTTGCGCATTACTTTGTGTATTTCGGTAAATGACTTGGGTGCTGCATTAATGACGCTATCGGCAAGTTGTTTGAACGATTCTGGAATAGTTTGCGCAAATAGGGGTGTCGCAAATAATAGATAAACAAACACGAAAAAGTAGTTTTGTCTACCTTTTTTTTTGAGGTTGAAATGGGTATGGTATTTTGTAATGGCCATAAGCAATTATGTCAAAACCATTTAAAGTAGGTCTAAGAAATCTGATTTTTTTTGTCTAGATACCGGTATTTTATGATTGGATTTTAAGACAACGTAACCATCGGTTTTTAAAAACTCTTTAATCTTATTAAGGTTGATGATATACGAATTATGAATCCTGAAAAAGGAATCTGAAGGAAGAATCGCGTTTACTTCTTTTAATTTTTTAGTAAGCACAATCTTATGCCCGTCAGATAAGAAAATAGTACTGTAGTTGCCATCAGATTCTGCATAAAGAATATCGTCGCTTTCTAAAAATACAAGTTTACCGTCTGTACTGAACGTTATTTTTTTGTTGGTGGATTTTGAATTAAAATCGAAGAGTATTTTTTCCAATTTTTCTGCAGTAAAATTTCGACTATTAAATTTTTTAATTTTTACGATGGTTTCCTGAAGGTCATCGGTATCTATCGGCTTTAGAAGATAGTCTATAGCCTCATTTTTAAGTGCTTTTATTGCATATTGGTTATAAGCCGTCGTAATTACCACGGGAAAATTTTTATTGGTCAATTTCTGAATAAACTGGAAACCGTCCATTGTGGGCATTTCAATATCTAAAAATAGGCAATCAGGTGTATTTTTTTCCAGATATTCCAAAGCTTCAAAAGGATTCGTAAAAGACGCCGATACGTTTATTTCGTCACTAAAATTAGTGAGCTCCCAAGAAAGACTCTGTAAGGCCTTTATTTCATCATCTACAAGTACCGCTTCTAGCATAATCTACACAAATCAGTAATGGAAGTTAGTTAAAAATAATTTTTAGGTCTTAGTTGAAACGTATTTATGTGTCAATGGGAGTTAATTTGGTATGATTCGCAAGTATAGTATACAATTGGATATGAATTTATTTCATTAAAAAAGTAAGTAAAAGATTACAAAATAATGTATTTAATGTTAATGTTTTCGGGTGGTTGCCCGTTTATACATTAAAATTGACGGACTATACATCAGCGCTCATTTGTTTTAGTTCTTGAGCTAATTTAGATTAAAGTTTAACTGATGCTAAGTTTAAGAAATTACGTTTCAAAGCGTAACAATTGATTAAAATAGAATAGGATGAAAAGATGTTTAATCATGTTTGTTTTTCTGCTGCTCTCACTTTTTACGGCAATTATTTTTGGAGAAACCGAGGAAAAAAGCATTGAAAACAATGAACAGATAAATACTATTGCTAGCTATCATGAGAATAGTCAAATTAGTACAGAGTAGTTATGTATGCGATAGGATTTAAATTGTTACGGATTATTTTTTTGGGTTTTTTGCCATTGCTTTTAATTTCAAGAACAGTTAAAGACGTAAAGAAATTGCCTTTCGTACTAAGTGGGACCTACCTATTGGAAGTTGAAGGAAATTCGGATTATCAATTAACTGGAGAAATAAGTTTCAGTTATATGGATAAAATCTCTACAACGGGTGCTGTTTTTAGTGTTCTGAAATTACATTTCAATGGGAGTAATGCAGCATTGCCCCATACTATGGAGGTGGTAGTTTGCAAAGAGAACACTACTGATAATTTGCCGTTAGGAAATTATAAGGTGAACATTGTGGAGAGTTTCTTAAATCCTTCCAGTGGTGTGTTCGGCGCTTTTAGTAGTGATACCCTGGGGGAGAAACTGTTTTTCACAAAAAAGGGAAGTGTTCGTATTAGTCATTTTTGTAACTCCAATGTTAAGGGTACCATGAAAATGGTGCTTTTAAATCAAAAGGGAGAAGCTATAAATATCAAAGGTGACTTTAATGCGAGATAAGAAGTTATTCATATTAAGAAATACGGCTCTGCAACTATGTTTTGAGCGTCAAATCAAAAGGGTATTCGGATAGCTTGTCTATTCGATAACTGGTCTAATGATAGGTTTCGGGGGAACTACCTTACGTTAGCGCTTGACGGGCATTTTCATTTTATGAGACATAGGGAGCCGTATAATATGATATCTTAATCATAACAGTCATGCCTACATAATATCAAAAATATAGGAATTCATCCCAGGAGTTTTTCTAAAATGTTTGAGTATGCTAGTAACTTCTATTATGGACTGGGGTTCAATACTATTAGTATGTACTTGTTTGGTATACTTTAGGTGGGAAGTTAGGTGTTGAAGTTCATAACCTAGTTTACACTAAGGAAACTTTATCAAATCTTTGGTAAATAAATTTAATAACCATGATGTATGGTTTTTAGTACTTGTATTGCTTTCCATTTTTAGAACGCTAGTTTTACTGCGGATTTTTCTATTTATATAGAACCGGAATATTATTTTGGATAAACAAAATAATGTAATGTATACGATAAGTAGGCTTATATATGGGGACATACACAAATAAACGAAAAAGTAGTAGAATCCTTACTTCGTGAACATGCAGTTCATCGAAAGGTTATATTTTTTCGATAAAATACATTAATCGAACGATTATATAAGGGAATATGATAATATGGTAACATAGTTAATGCTAGGTATAGGCAAGGAAAAGTAATAGCAAAAAGAGGAAATTTGCAAGGGTATGTTTTTCATCAGCCTACCATATTAAATATTGGATTTTTAACTATGATTTTGAATACTAGTTTGCAAGGAACACGCTGTTCTGAATAGCTATTTATTACATCAATAGCGGTGGTAGCCTTACTAAGCTAAAGGCTAAAAAAAGATCCAAATGGCAGTCTTAGCCAATTGGGTCCTTTTCAAGGACTTTCTGTGTTTAGTGTTATAAAAAGTCGTCCACTTTCTTATACGCATCTATTACAGCTTGTTCGCCGTCTTTATTGGGTCTAGAATTTCCGTGTTCCATACCTAAAATACCGTTGAACTTTTTAGCATGTATGAACTTAAATACATTGTTGTAGTTTATTTCGCCTGTTGTAGGTTCGTTGCGACCTGGGTTGTCTCCTATTTGTATGTACCCTATTTCGTCCCAACACGATTCCATATTTGGAATAAGGTTGCCTTCTT